>DATJEO010000078.1:0-97411 GCA_035496515.1 Occallatibacter sp. | reverse complement strand
GGACCGGTGATTTACTCGATCGGGCTGCTCTTTGGCGATGAGATGAGCCGCGCCGAGGTGCGCCATGCCCGGCGAGCGCTGGAGATGCTTTCGACCGAAACGGGCGGCATCGCATTCTTCCCCAAAAACATTGAGCAAGTGGACCAGATAGCTGCCGAAGTCGCCCGCGATATTCGCAGCCAGTACACCATCGGCTATCACTCGACCAAGCCGTCAACGCAACCGGGATTCCGCCGTGTGCAGGTGACCGCGGAGGAAGCAGGCGGCGGCAAACTGACGGTAAGAACGCGCACAGGCTACTTCCCAGAGAGCCGGGCGAAGAGAGCCGGAGCGGCCAAGAAGTAGTGCAGGCAAATAAGCTAAACTGGCTTCCCATGGCAGTCGAAAGCCCCATCTCCTCTCCCGCGCGCATCGCAGCCGATATTACCCAGCTTGTAGGCCACACACCCATGCTCCGCCTGGGCAGAGTCGTGTTGCCGGGGTCGGCTGACGTTTTCGCGAAACTTGAGTTTCTGAACCCGGGCGGCAGCGTGAAAGACCGCGCGGCCCTGGGCATGATCCTGGACGCCGAGGCGAGAGGTCTGCTTCGTCCGGGTTCCACGATCGTTGAAGCGACGGCGGGAAATACAGGTGTAGGCCTCGCGCTAATCGGGGTGAACCGCGGCTACAAGGTCAAGCTCTTCGTGCCGGAAGGCTTCGCTGAAGAGAAGTGCATTCTAATGCGGGGTTTCGGCGCCGAGGTCGTTCGCACGCCGGAAGCTGACGGAATGAAGGGTGCGATTGCGGAAGCAAACAAACTGGCCGAGTCGATTCCCGGGGCTTTCATGGCGGGACAGTTTACGAACCAGGCCAATCCGAAGTTCCACCATGACACCACAGCGGCCGAGATTTGGGAGCAGATGGAAGGCCGGGTGGATGGCTTCGTCGGAGGTGTAGGCACGGGTGGAACGTTCTCCGGCGTGGCTCAGTACATGAAAGAAAGAAACCCGGCGATTGTCACCGTCGCAGTCGAGACGCAAGGGTCGATCCTTCAGGGAGGCCCTCCCGGCAAACATCGCGTGGAGGGAATCGGCGTGAGCTTCATCCCGGAGACGTTTCACAGTGAAGTGTGCGATCGCGTGATGATGGTCAGCGACGAGGATGCCTTCGCAATGGTGAAGCGGCTCGCGGCGGAAGAAGGCGTGCTGGGGGGTTCCAGTGCGGGGGCTGCCGTACATGCGGCCCTCGAGCTGGCGCAGGAATTGGGAAGCGGCAAGCGGGTGATTACGATTATTCCGGATTCGGCGGAGCGTTATCTATCGAAGAAGATCTTTGAGGGTGGAGTGTAAAGCAGTCGTTGGCTTTCAGCTCTCATCCTTCAGCTCAACAAGATGGGAGACGGAGATCTCCTGGACGAGCCTTTGCTCGTGTTGCGAAAACTGCTTTTCCCAACGCAAATTTGAAGCGGTTAAGCCCTCATTCCTGCATGTGTGCAGCCGTCGTGGCCGCAGGTGCAGACAATCTCGATCTTGTTCGCAATGCCCTCGCAGTGTGCGCTGCAATACTTTTCCTTGTCCGGCGCGGTACAGCTGCACGCAGGATTTCCGCATTTCTTGGGAGCGTTGGCCATGGATCCTCCTCAACACCGGAACGGCTTCCGGTGTGCCCGGTTTCGATGCTGGCGGCGAGCGAAAGGATGCAGCAGCAAAGCTTCGGCCTCTCCGGAAATGGAGCGCGGCATCGCGATAAGCTAAAACAGAAACGCCTGGAGCTTGACGCCCACCATGTCGAAACCGAAATATGCCACCTTGGCCGTACACGCCGGCCAGCAGCCTGATCCTCTTACCGGCGCCGTAAATGTGCCTGTTTACCTGACTTCCACGTTTGAACTGACCGGCATTGAATCTAGTCGGGGATATGACTATTCCCGGGCCGGGAACCCGACCCGCGCACGAGTGGAAGAGGCGCTGGCTACGCTCGAAGGCGGCACCTGCGGACATGCCTTTGCCAGTGGAATGGCGGCGATTTACGCGCTTGTTGCGACACTGCACACCGGCGATCATCTCATCTGCTCGGCGAATGTCTATGGCGGCACAGCGCGGCTTTTCAATCTCATCATTCAGCACTACGGCATCGCCATTGAATACGTGGACACCGCCGATCTCGATGCAGTGAAGGAGGCGATCAAGCCGAATACGAAGCTGATCCACATTGAGACGCCGACTAATCCTCTGATGGTGCTGACGGATATCGCCGCAGTCTGCGAGATTGCGCACACGAAAGGCGTGGAGGTCAGCGTCGACAACACCTTCATGTCTCCTGCGCTGCAGAGTCCTATCGCGCTCGGCGCGGATGTCGTGATGCACTCGACAACGAAGTTTCTCAATGGCCACTCCGACGGGCTGGGCGGAGCGCTGATCGGGACCAAGCCCGCGCACAAAGACCGGTTTCTGCTCGTCCAGAAGGCCGCAGGAGGCATCATGTCTCCGTTCGAATGCTTTCTGGTTCTGCGCGGGATCAAGACGCTCGTTCTGCGCATGAAGCAACACGAAGAAAATGGACGCGCCGTTGCTGAGTTCCTGTCTACCCAAAGCAAGGTATCTCGTCTCAACTACCCGGGGCTGAAGAATCATCCGCAGCACGAGCTGGCAAGAAAGCAGCAGCGCGGATTCGGATCGATGCTGAGCTTCGATCTGGGCTCGCGCGCAAACGTCGCAAAATTTCTCGGCGCACTGAAGCTGTTTCTAAACGCGGAGTCGCTCGGTGGTGTTGAGTCGCTAGCATCCCATTCGGCCACGACCACGCATGCGGCGCTCTCTGCAGAGGACCGGGCCAAGGTTGGAATCACGGACGGGCTGGTGCGGCTCTCTGTGGGTATTGAGGATCAGGAAGATCTCATCGCAGATCTGGAGCAAGCGCTGAAGGCTGTGTGAAGGCAGCTCTTAGCCTTTAGCTTTTAGCTCAACTTTGGAAGGCAGCAATATCCGAGTAATGGCAAATTCCGACGCAGCACTTCGCAGGCTGGTTATTGCCATCGCAAACGGGAATTCCGCGAAGTTCTCGCAGTTGCTGGCTGAGAATCCTGCGTTGGCCAAGACCCATTTTGAAACCACAAATGCAACCCGTCAGGCGGCGAAAGAGAACTTCGTCCCTGAGGTCGGAAGATATATTTACCGCGGCGACACCGCATTGCATTTTGCGGCGGCAGCGTATGAAGCTGAGGTGATCAGCAGGCTGATCTCGTTGGGTGCGGATGTCCGCGCCAGAAATCGTCTTGGCGATGAGCCTCTGCAGGCGGCTGCGATGGGAACTCCGGCGTCGGAACGCTGGAATCCAAAAGCACAATCGGCCGCCATCAAGGCACTGATCAAAGCCGGCGCCGATCCGAACACAGTGAACAAGATGGGCGTCTCACCGCTACACAAGGCCGTGCGCACTCGGTGCGCCGACGCGGTTCGAACTCTGCTCGAATCGGGTGCAGATCCTGCAAGGAGGAACAAGCGCGGGTCGAACTCGATGCTGCTTGCGAGCATGAATACTGGCCGCGGAGGCTCTGGATCGGCAGAAGCGAAAGCCGAGCAACAACAGATCTTGGAATTGCTGAAACGAGCCAATAGCCGGTAGCTTGTAGCTGGTAGCAGCCTGGCGCGGTCCGGAGCTACAGGTTACGGGCTACAAGCTGATGGCTGCACTTCGTTAGAATCGACTGAGTGAACCGCGAGGACAGTCCAGGATTCACAATCGGCCAACGCTTCGTGCTGGCGATCGTGCCACGCCTCGTCTGGGCGCTGCTGTCGATTTTCGCGCGAACGTGGCGATTTGAAGTGATCGCGGAAGAAGGCGTCACGCCGGTTCTCTTCGGACAGAAGGCAGGACCTGAGATCTACTGCTTCTGGCATCAGTGTGTGCTGCCCTGCACCATCTATTTTCGGAAATCGAACGCAGTGATTCTCATCAGCCAGAGCTTCGATGGCGAACTGATCACACGCATTCTCAGGATGTTTGGGTTCGACGCCGTGCGCGGATCAAGTTCACGGAATTCGCGTGAGGGGCTACTGGGGCTTAAACACGTCATCGAGATGGGACGCACTGCAATCTTTACCGCCGATGGACCGCGCGGGCCGATCTATCAGACCAAGATGGGGCCGATCAAGCTGGCACAAACAACGGGCGCACCCATCGGCGCATTTCATTTGCAGCCCGAGAAAGCTTGGGTAATGAAATCATGGGATCACTTCCTCGTGCCCAAGCCGTTTACGCGCATCGTGGTCAGCTGGGCACAGTGGACGCACGTTCCCACAGATTTGGCTCCGGAACATTTCGAAACCAAGCGGCAGGAACTCAACGATGCACTTGAGCGTGCCCGCACGCGGGCCCACCAGCATTTCGGCCAACCGACACCATGAGCGACCTGCTCGTTACCGATTTCGATTACGAACTGCCTGAGGAGTTGATCGCGCAGGAGCCGCCCGCCGAACGCGGCACGAGCCGCATGCTGGTGATGGATCGAGGGACGGGGGCGCTTCGCGACAACCACTTCGCCGAATTCCCTTCCCTGTTGCTCGAAGGTGACCTGCTCGTCCTGAATGACAGCCGGGTGATTCCGGCACGCCTCTACGCACGACGAACGCTGCGGCGCGAAAAGGAAAAACCGACAGGCCGCATCGAAGTGATGCTTACTGAACCCGCGAGCGAAAACCGCTGGCGCGCACTGGTGCGGCCGGGACGCAAGGTGGCTATTGGCGAGCGTCTCGTCTTCCCCGCGCACGACGGCACGATCGTATTGGAAGCCGAGGTGCTGGAGCGCGGGCAGTTTGGCGATCGTCTGCTCGAGTTCGCTCCCGTCAATGATTTCTTCGGCGTCCTCGAGCGCATTGGCCACGTGCCCCTGCCGCCGTACATCCATCGCGAGGATGCCGCGACAGACCGCGAGCGCTACCAGACGGTCTTCTCGCGCGAGCGCGGTTCCGTCGCTGCTCCCACTGCAGGACTGCACTTCACGCCGCAGGTGCTGGACACGATCGAAGCGCGCGGAGTCGAAATTGCGCGAGTAACGCTGCATGTCGGACTTGGGACGTTTGCGCCGCTGCGGGTCGAACGCGTAGACCAGGTTCAACTTCACCGGGAGCGCTACAGTATGTCGGCTGCAACTGCTGATGCGCTTTGCCGCGCGCGTGCCCAGAGCCGGCGCGTAGTCGCAGTCGGGACCACGGTCGTGCGTACGTTGGAAGCTGCGGCGCTGCGGGCCGGCTCCGGGCCGATCATGCCCCACTCCGGCAATACAAAAATATTCATCTCGCCGGGTTTTCAGTTCCGCGTTGTCGATGCCTTGCTGACGAATTTCCACCTGCCACAGTCGAGCCTGCTGATGCTGGTCAGCGCCTTCGCGGGACGGGAACACGTCCTGGCCGCCTACCGGCACGCGGTTGAGAATCGGTACCGTTTTTTCAGCTATGGCGACTGTATGTTTCTGGCCTGAATCGCATCAAAGCCTGTGAGGGAATCCCTGCCCCGTTCTGGATGAAGTTTAAAGTTTCACTCCGCGGGATACGATAGACTTACGCCGTACGCATTCATAGAGACTTAGAGCGCCCGGTCCCGGTCTGTTCATCCACTACTCGGGCCCAACCAGATTAAGGAAATTACCACGCAATGACAGCTACAAAAGACACGATCCTTGTCACCGGCGGTGCGGGGTTTATCGGTTCCAATTTCGTTCTCCGCTGGATCGAGAAGGTCGGCAGTCCGGTCGTGAATCTTGACCTGCTGACTTATGCCGGAAACGCCGCAAACCTCGCTTCGCTCGAAGACGACTCGCGCTATCAGCTTGTTCGCGCCGATATCTGCGACGCCGATGCTGTGGCTGCTGCCATTGCGAAGCATCGTCCCCGCGCAATTCTCCACTTCGCCGCCGAGAGCCACGTCGATCGCTCCATCGTCGATCCAGGCGCATTTATCCGCACCAACGTGCAAGGCACTTACACGATGCTCGATCAGGCGCGGCGCTACTGGTCCGCGCTGGAAGGCTCCGCGAAGGACAATTTCCGGTTCCTGCACGTGTCGACAGACGAAGTATACGGAACGCTTGGCCCCGACGATCCGGCATTTTCCGAGACCACTCCGTACGCTCCCAATAGCCCGTACGCCGCGTCGAAGGCCGGATCGGATCACTTGGCACGCGCATACTTCCACACGTACAAGATGCCGATCTTGACCACGAACTGCTCGAACAACTACGGGCCCTTTCAGTTTCCGGAAAAGCTTATTCCGCTGATGATTCTCAACGCGCTCGAAGGCAAGCCACTGCCCGTCTACGGCGACGGACAGAACGTGCGCGACTGGCTCTTTGTCGACGACCACTGCTCCGCAATCCGCACAGTCCTCGAACGCGGCGAACTCGGGCAGACATACAACATCGGCGGCAACAGCGAACGCAACAACCTGCACGTGGTGGAGACGATCTGCGATCTGGTCGACGAAATACGCCCTGATGCGATAATCGGGCCGCGCCGCAAGCTGATCAAGTTCGTCACCGACCGTCCGGGCCACGACCGCCGCTATGCCATAGATGCGCGCAAGATCGCTCGCGAACTCGGCTGGCAGCCATCGATGAAGTTCGAACAGGGCCTGCGCAACACGGTCGAGTGGTACTTGAATCATGCCGCGTGGGTGGAGAACGTGCGCAGCGGCGGTTACCTGACATGGATCAAGCAGAACTACGAGGAGCGGATCGCGCAATGAAAGGAATTATCCTTGCGGGCGGTTCGGGTACGCGGCTTTACCCGGTGACCCATGTCGTTTCGAAGCAGCTTTTGCCCGTGTACGACAAGCCGATGATTTACTACCCCCTCAGCACACTGATGCTGGCGGGGCTGCGCGACATCCTGATCATTTCCACGCCAGAGGACACGCAGCGCTTCGCTGATCTTCTTGGCGATGGCAAGCGCTGGGGCATCAATCTCAGCTACGCCGTGCAGCCCAAGCCCGAAGGGCTCGCGCAAGCCTTTACCATCGGCAAGCAATTCATCGGTACCGATTCATGCTCGCTGATCCTTGGCGACAACATTTTTTACGGGCAGTCGTTCTCGCGCGATCTGCAGAAAGCCTCGAAGCTGAGCAGCGGAGCCCTTGTGTTTGCCTACCCGGTCCACGATCCCGAACGCTACGGCGTGGTGGAGTTCGACGGCTCCGGCCGCGCGATCAGCATTGAAGAAAAGCCCAAACAGCCAAAGTCGCGCTACGCCGTCACGGGGCTCTATTTCTACGACAACGACGTGGTAAAGCTCGCCGAGAATCTCAAGCCGTCGGCGCGCGGTGAACTCGAAATCACCGACCTGAACCGCATCTACCTCGAAGCCGGCAAGCTGAAAGTTCAGGTCATGAGTCGCGGCATGGCATGGCTCGACACCGGCACGCACGACTCGCTCTTCGAAGCGGGCTTGTACATTCAAACTATCGAACGCCGACAGGGGCTGATGATTGCGTGCCCCGAAGAGATCGCCTATCACTTCGGCTACATCGACGACGATCAGCTCGAAGAACTCGCGAAGCCTGTCGCCAAGAGCCATTACGGACAATATCTGCTTGCTCTTCGCAACGAGCGGCATATCCCCGGTGGGTCGGGCGAAACGCTATGAACATCGAAGAGACCTCCCTGCCCGGCGTGCTGATCATCACGCCAAAAACCTACAGCGACAATCGCGGCGCGTTCTGGGAGACGTGGAACCACAAAACGTTCGAAGACTCAGGGCTTCCATGCACGTGGGTGCAGGACAATTTTTCCGTTTCGAAGAAGAACGTGATCCGCGGCATTCACTACCAGATTACGCAACCACAGGGGAAGCTGGTGCGCGTGGCCTACGGCGCGGTGCTTGATGTCGCGATTGATCTGCGGCGCAACTCGCCATGCTTCGGCCAGCACATTGCAGTCGAATTGAGCGAGGAGAACGGCCGCATGCTCTGGATCCCCGAAGGATTCGGACACGGCTTCCTCGTGTTGAGCGAGCAAGCTGGATTCGCCTATAAGGTCACGGATTACTACAACCCCAAAGGCGAGAGAACGATCGTCTGGAATGATCCTGAACTCAAGATCCAATGGCCGATCAAGCCGGAGGAAGCCATCGTTTCAGAAAAAGACGCGCAAGGGGCCACACTCGCAGCCGCGGAGGTCTTCGCTTGAGCAGTTGGCCGCGGCTCCTCATTACCGGCGCAGACGGCCAGGTCGGAAGAGCGCTCCTCAAGCAGTTTTCCCGAGACGCTGAGCTCGTGGCATGCAACCGGAGCACGCTCGATCTCTCCAGCACGGACCAGATCCGTGCGAAGGTAAGAGAAGTCGCTCCCGACGTAATCCTCAATGCTGGCGCCTACACAGCTGTCGACCGCGCGGAGAGCGAACGCGACCTCGCGATGGCCATCAACGGCCTTGCTCCCGGTGTGCTGGCAGAAGAAGCGGCACGAGCAGGTGCCCTGCTGATTCACTACTCCACCGATTACGTCTTCGATGGATCGAAGAACGGTCCATGGGTGGAGGACGACCGCACCAATCCCCTGAGCGTCTACGGCGCCAGCAAACTGGCTGGCGAAGAGTCAATCCGCTCTGTCGGCGGCCGGTATCTCATCTTCAGGACAAGCTGGGTCTACGCTCCTGAAGGCAAGAACTTCGTTCTCACCATGCTACGACTCGGGCGCGAACGCGATTCTCTGAACGTAGTTGACGACCAGATTGGCGCTCCCACAACTGCTGCAGAACTGGCGCGGGGGACACACGAGATTGCAACCGGCATCCTCAATGACAAGTTCGGCTCCGAGGCCGATTGGGCCGGAACCTACCACATGACCTGCGGAGGCAACGTCTCATGGTGCGGGTTCGCACGGGCGATTTTCGAACGCGCCACCGAGTTTGCTCCGGACCTGCTCGGCGGCAAACGACCTGCAGTGAATCCGATCAAAACCAGTGAGTATCCCACCCCTGCGAAGCGCCCGCTCAATTCCGTGCTGTCGAACGAAAAGCTTCAACAGAGATTCGGGGTCAATCTGGCGGACTGGCAATCGGCTCTGGATGAGGTTCTCAACACGATCTCCGGTCTGCAAAAGCTCTGATTCCACAATCGATCGCACGACCGGTCCCGCCAACAGTACCACCGTGTATGCGTCCCCGCCGGGTTATGCTTTCCCGTCTGATTGCGCCGCAGGTACTGTAGAACCATGGACTCCATCTCAGCCCCAGAGAGCCCGGCTCCCATCCAGAAGGCACCCGCAGAGGCCGCCCCTGGAGCGACGAGCCCATTCCAGCGACTCATGGCACGCGTTTTCACACGGCACGTGATGAACATTGCCATTCTCATGGCCCTGCCAGTGATCTTTTCGATCTCGCTGAACCCACTGTGCCGGTCTCTTGAAGATCCGGATATCTGGTGGCATCTCGCGGACGCGCGCCAGCTGGTTACGACGCATCACTTCATGCACGCCGAGCCCAATTCGTTCACAGTGGGCGGCAAGCCCTGGGTTAACCCTGAATGGCTCGCCGAACTGCCCTATTGGTTCAGCTACCAGGCTCTGCACTACAGGGGAATCTATCTTGTCGAGTGGCTTGTTCTCTGCGCCAACCTGATTTTCCTGTACTGGCGCGGGTACAAACGCTCGGGTCATGCAGGCGCTGCCTGGTGGGCTGCGGCGCTGGGGTTTGTACTGGTCTCGGTAAACGCAGGGCCCCGCACTATTGCGCTGGCCTATCTGGCGATGGGCGCCGAACTCGCTATCCTCGAGGCATATGAACGCGGGAATTCCCGCAGCCTGTGGCTGCTTCCTCCACTCTTCTGTATCTGGGTCAATCTGCATGGCAGTTGGCTGATCGGGCTGGCTCTGTTTGTTCTTTACATCCTGTGTGGCTGCTTCGGATTCAAGCGGGGCGCCATCGAGCAGGAAGCCTTCCCGACAAGCACACGCAACCGGTTGCTCATCGTTCTCGGGCTCTGCTTGGTGGCTTTGCTGATCAATCCCTATGGCTGGCGTCTGGCATGGAACCCAATCGACATGATGACCAACCAGAAGCTTAACATCGCCAACGTCGCCGAGTGGAAGCCGCTGAACCTCAGCACCGTCGCAGGCATGTTTGGATTTGGGGCGATGTGCCTGATGGTGGTTGTCAATGCCTTCAAAGGCAGAAAGTGGCGCGTCTACGAACTCGCCATCGTTTTCTTCGCCTGGTATGCGGCACTGGACCACATGAGATTCCTGTTCCTGGCAGCCGTGCTGACCACGCCGATTCTTGCCGTGGATATACGCGGCGGATTTGATCTCGAGTCAGACAAGAAAACTATCCCCGCAGCTAACGCCTTCATGGTTGCGGCGGCGCTGGTTGTCATCGCGCTGATCTTCCCGAGCGAGGCGAAGCTCACCAGGAAGCTCGGCACCTTTTTCCCGATGAAGATGATCGCCTCCATTCAACCGTCGTGGCGCACATTCAACTCCGACTATGTGGGCGGAATGATGACCTTCCAGTCGAAGCCAGGGTTCATCGATTCCCGCTTCGACATTTTCGAGCACGAGGGCGTGCTGGCAGACTACTTGAAGGCCATGTACCTTGTTTCTTCGTTCGAGGTCCTCGATAAGCACCATATCGACCATCTCGTGCTGACCGACACCATGTCTCTGAGCTACCTGCTGAAGCACTCCCCTGGGTGGACAATCGTCCAGCGTGAAAGGACGCACGACGACCTCTATGTGATGTTCGCGCGGACGCCCGGAGCGCCAGCCGGTGCAGTGGCCCCGGATGCCGGAGATGGCGGGCCGATCATCAAGGATGAGAACGACAAATAGTCTTCGTCGTTGTCCGGGTACACTCCCAAGTCCCAAAAGGCGAAATGGGGCCGCTGTCTCGTTCCGCAGGATGTGACAAGCATCACTTATAAGCGGGATTCATCCGTGAAACTATGGAGGGAATTGGTATTTACCCGTGATTGCTATGGCTACACGTACGTTTTGGAGTGCCTCAGTGAATTTCGATTCATCCTCGTTCGTCGCTGAAAAGGAACTGGTTGAGGCCCTTGAGAAACGCTCGTCCACCCTGGTGTGCGAGGAAGAGCGCAAGCTGTTCACTCAGGGCGGTAACCCAAGCGGCCTCTATATTTTACGTAAGGGAACAGCAACGCTATCCATGGAGTCGCCTACTGGGGGCGTCCTCATGTCGATTACTCTCTTCCCCGGTTCGCTGATGGGCTTGCCCGCACTGATCGGAAACGAGCCCTATACGCTTACGGGAACCGCGCAGAAGGGCTCCGAGTTCGGGTTCGTCACGCGTGAGGATTTCAACAGCCTGATGCTTACCGATCCCACGCTGGCTGTTCGTGTGCTGCGCGTGCTGGCCGCCGAAGTGCGCACCGCGCGCCATGCCATTTCGGAATTCTGAGCGCGGATTTTCAAACAGGACTTGAACGATTCCAGGTGTGAAACGCCGATCACCCGGGGTGCGTTAGCATCCGAAGTGTGCTCCGGCTCGACAGTGAAGTGAAGTTTGTGCGCGGTGTGGGTCCGCACGTCTCAGAGATGCTGAAGGCCAAGAGCATCGAGACGGCGGAAGACCTGCTTTACCACCTTCCGTTCCGCTACGAAGACCGGCAGAATCCGCGCAGCCTTGATGAATTGAAGCCCGGCGAGACCGCAAGCGTCATTGCTGAGGTGCGTGGCGCAATGCTGATGCGCACCCGCAAGGCGCCGCTTTTCGAGCTCACCGTAGGCCAGGGCCGTCATGCACTCAAGTGCCTCTGGTTCCATGCGCATTATCTCGATGGCAAATTCCACGCGGGGCAGACCGTAGCTCTTTATGGGCGGCTTGAGCCGTCCAGATCTTCCAGCAATCTCAAGATGATTCAGCCCCAGTTCGAGATTCTGCCTGACTCAAGCGATGACGCCGAAACACGGCTGCTCGAAGTTGGGCGAATCACTCCGGTGTACGAGTCCCTGGGCGGCTCACGACTTGCTTCACGCTGGCAGCGCAAAGTCATCTTCAATCTTCTGGAAGCGGTACGCGGAAATGTTCCGGAGAGCCTTCCGACGCCGATCCTGGCGAAGCTCGATTTGCCCGATCGTGAGATCGCGCTGCGTGAGGTTCACTATCCGCCGGAGGGCACCTCCCTCACCCAATTACAGGCGTGGGCCACACCAGCGCACCGCCGGTTGATCTTTGAAGAGCTCTTCTACCTCGAGCTTGGGCTGGAGCTAAAACGCCGCCGTATGCGCGAGCGCCAGGGCATTGCGTTTACAACCGGCGAAAAGGTCCGCGAGGCCATTCGCGAAGTGTTGCCGTTCCATCCCACCGCGGCGCAGAAGAGAACTCTGGGCGAGATCGTCGGCGACATGCGCAACCCGAACCCCATGCGAAGGCTCCTGCAGGGTGATGTGGGCTCGGGGAAAACAATCGTTGCGCTGCAGGCCATGCTGGTGGCGATAGAGAATGGCTACCAAGCCGCGTTGATGGCGCCGACCGAGATCCTGGCAACGCAGCACTTTCTTGCCGCGCGCAAACTGCTCGAACGTTCCTCGCGTAAATACAAGATTGTGCTGCTCACGGGTTCGCTCGACGAGGATCGCAAGCGAACCAATCGCGGCATGATTAACCGAGGCGAAGCGCAGCTGGTCATCGGGACCCATGCGCTGATCGAGGAGAAGGTCGAGTTCGACAATCTCGGTCTGGTCGTCGTGGACGAGCAGCACCGCTTCGGCGTGCTGCAGCGCTTCAGGCTCATGAAAAAGCCTAATCAGCCGGAGCCAGATGTGCTGGTGATGACGGCAACTCCGATCCCACGCACGCTGGCACTGTCTCTCTATGGCGATCTCGATGTCAGCGTCCTCGATGAGCTACCGCCCGGAAGAACTGCGATCGTGACGCGCCGAGTGCCTGATGAGCGATCAGCCGAGGTCTGGGATTTCGTGCGCAAGCAGGTCAAGCTGGGTCGCCAGGCCTATGTCGTCTACCCCGTAATTGAAGGCAGCAGCGATGACCAGCCGGAGCTGGACTTCTCGCATGATGAGGACAAGGCCTCCACGGAGGTGCCTGTGCCGGTGGCGCTCAAGAAAACCCGCAAAGGAAAGACCCCTGATCTCTTTCCGGGCACCGCCAAAGAGGCGAATCCTGCTGCGAAATCCGGACTGAAATCGGCCGTCGCCATGCACGAGAAGCTCCGCACTGGCCCACTGGCCGGCTTGAAGGTTGGGCTCCTGCATGGACGACTCGATGCGGACGACAAAGAAGTCATCATGCGCAGGTTTCAGCGGGGGGAGATCGACGTGCTCGTGGCGACAACCGTGATCGAGGTGGGCGTGGATGTCCCGAACGCGTCTGTAATGGTTGTCGAGCACGCGGAGCGATTCGGCCTGGCGCAACTGCACCAGCTTCGCGGCCGTGTGGGCCGCGGCTCCGCGAAAAGCTACTGCATCCTGATCACCGGCGAACGCGTGTCAGAACAAGCCGAAGAGCGGCTGAACGCCATGGTGCGCACCCAGGATGGGTTCGAGCTGGCAGAGCTCGATCTTTCTATGCGTGGCCCGGGAGAAATTTTCGGGACGCGCCAAGCGGGCCTGCCGGAGTTTCGAGTGGCCAACCTCGTCCGAGATAAAGCCTTGCTGGAGCTAGCCAAGCGAGAGGCCGAATACTTCGTGAACCATCCTGACGCCTTCTCCGACGCGGAACGTGCACGTGTTCGCGCAAGGCTGAAGGAAGCATGGCAGCGCCGCTACGGGCTCGTCGAAGCTGGCTGAGACCGCAGCACAGTCATCGATCACTGAGACAGGTGTGGGGTGTTCGCAAAATTCGTGAGTGGCGACGTCTGGATCTCAAGATCAACGCTGACGATTTCCTCGCCGCACCCCTCCTGTCCGAATTTGGTGCACTGGCATAGCTCCGTGAACTGCAGGTGAGCCTCCCGGCCAAGTTCGACTCCTGAAGCAACAAGAATGCTGTAGATGTCCACGCACGATCGCCGTTCAAACTCGAACAGCAGGTCGATCAGCCCGGAATCAGTTGCGCTGCGGCTCAGCATCCACCCGCCGCATCCGAGGATTGCACCAGTAACGGTCTTCACCAGCCGGCTGGGTTCCTCGTTTGAAAGGGCTCTCATCTGGATGGCCCAGGGAATCGTGCCAAGGTTCGGCGGGTCGCGAGGAGTCGATGCCTGTCTCACGCTCAGGTCATCGGCACCTAGGCGCTAATCGATCACACTGTGCAAATGTCGGACCATACTCTCTCGGCCGGGCGTTCTCTCGATCGGAGCCGGATCTTTGCGCTGGGGATGTTAGCTTGATACTCAGCATGATCGTCGGAAGCGGCATCGACCTGGTTGAGATCACCCGGATTCAGCAGTCCGTTCAACGTTTTGGCCAACGCTTCCTGAACCGCGTCTATACCCCCTCGGAGCAGGCCTACTGCCTGCGCAAACGAAACTCTGCCGAGAGCCTGGCGGCCCGCTTCGCGGCAAAGGAAGCCGGAGCCAAGGCTTTGGGTACCGGCATAAGCCGCGGGGTGAGCTGGCTGGAAATCGAAGTAGTGCGCGAGCCGAGCGGTCGGCCAACCATCCAGTTCCATGGCCGGGCAGCAGACATCGCCCGTGAACTGGGCGTCGCACATGTCGCACTCTCCATCACACACACCGGGACGCTCTCGATGGCCAGCGTCGTGGTCGAAAAGCTTCCTTAGCCACTCAGCGACTTAAGTTGCTGTACCGCAGCAGCTTAGCTCCTTCCGCCCCGGGGTCCCACGATATGCATCTCAACCCCCTGTGCACCGGGCCAACGAATCGGTAACCCCTGCCGTATCTGCTATTCTCAAGGCGACGAACTGATCCGAATCGTTCGCTTTTCGTCAAAGGGAAACGTCTTGCCGAGCCGCAAAGAGATTCAGTGGTCCCAGCTGAAGGTTGGCGCATTGGTCCTGGCGGCCATGGCTGTTCTAATCTTCGTCATCCTGCTGATGAATTCGGCCGCGGGCGGCGTCTTCTCCAAGAAGCTCACGGTTCGCACCTACTTCGACAATGCCGGCGGCCTGAAGAACGGCGCCCCCGTCACGCTCGAAGGCGTCACGATCGGCAATGTCATCAAGATCCGGGTGGTGCCCGAACGCGCCCCAAAGCCAGTCGAAGTGACCCTTCGCGTGGGCGGAAGCTACGCTAAATTCCTGCACACGGACTCCAAAACTACCATCGCGCAGGCAGGCGTTCTGGGCGACAGCTACGTCGATATTTCCTCCGTGCAAGCCCGCGGGCCGGAAATCGCCAATAACGCCGAACTCCCCTCGACCGAAGCCCCAAGCCTGCAAGGCGTAATCACGGCCAGCCAGACTTCGATTGAAGAGATCACAAAGCTGATGCGTAATTCCAACAAGCTCGTGGACACGCTGAATTCCACCAGGGGTACGCTCGGCGGCATCATCAACGATCCCAAGTTTTACGCCAAACTCAACCGCATCGCGGATAATCTCGAGAAGCTCACTGGCGCCATCAACAATGGACAGGGCACCCTGGGCAAGCTGGTGGCCGACGACAAACTCTACACCCACGCCGACGCGATGATCGGTCACTTCGACCAGATCGCTGGAGACATCCAGAACGGCCGTGGCACCGCCGGCAAGCTCCTCAAAGACGACACCCTCTATACGAACCTGAATTCGTCCGTCGCTAACCTGAACCAATTGCTCAAGGACGCGAACGAGGGCAAGGGCGCCATCGGCAAGCTCGCCAAGGATCCCGAGTTTGCCCGCAAACTCGACGACACATTGAGCCGTCTAGATGGCATCCTGACCAACATCGACGAGGGCAAGGGCACCGTGGGCCAGCTGATGCAGAACCGCTCGCTCTACGATCATGCCGACGCCACAATGAGTGAAACTCAGCAACTGGTCAAGAGCATCCGCGAGAACCCGAAAAAGTACCTGGTCATCCGCCTTAAGTTGTTTTAGATTGCGTGCCGATCGGCTGTTGCGCTGATGGCCCGAGCTTCTATATCTTTACTCCACCAAGTCCCTTCCTCTCTTCGTTCATGGGCGCAGCCGCGTTCTTCATCGCTTTGGAGGTTCAACGTGTCGATCAAATCACTAGCTCTTGCCGTTCTGTGCGCAGCGTCCCTCGCGTTCGGGATTTCACTGTCGTGGCACCGAGAGCCGGTTGTGGAGGCTGGGGCATCTGATGAGCCGTCTTTCGCCTGGAATGGCGATATGCTGCCTCCCCTCACTTACCGCGAGTGGATCTACCTGAGCACTGGCATCGACATGAGCTACTCGCCAAACGCGATGCAGATGGACCATTCGACGTTCGACAACGTCTTCGTGAATCCTGCTGCCTACCGAAGCTTTCTCGCCACCGGCACCTGGCCCGACAAAACCGTCATGGTGCTCGAAGTTCGGAGCGCGAAGAAGAAAGGCTCGATCAATCAGCGCGGCCAGTTCCAGGACACGGCAGTCAACGGTGTCGAAGTGCACGTTAAGGACGAAAAACGCTTTCCCGGAAAGTGGGCTTTCTTTGAATTCGATTCCATGCAGAAGAATGGCACGCTCATCCCGGAGAAGGCTCCTTGCTATACATGTCACGTTGCGCACGGCGCGGTAGACACCACGTTCGTGCAGTTCTATCCCACGCTGCTGCCGCTGGCGAAAGAGAAAAATACGTTGAGCGCAAGCTATCTCAAGGAAGAGGGCGCTGCTTTGGCGAAGTGATGGCTGAAGTTGATCTGGGGCAAGCTATAGGACGATCCCGCCGCGGAAGATCTTCCAGAACTGAACGAAACACTTGAGCCGCACGATTTGAAAATAGTCGTGCGCGATCAGGTAGAACACCACCGCACCCGCCCACACCACGTGCAGAGCACCGCCACCCAGTACGTCACTGAACGGCAGTGGCGCCGCCGAGAGCACCATCGCAACAACGATCAGGGCCAGATTCACAATGCCCATCACCATCCCGATCTCGAACAGTTCGGAGGTGAATGGCCGGCCGAGTCGGAACGTCAGCCGAAGCGCTGATGGCGCAGAACACTCCTCCAGCAGCATAAGAACCGGAGCGACGGAGACGATCCAACCGAGCAGCGCCCAGATCGTAAAGAATCCCAGCGAAAGAAAAATCAGCCAGATCGCAAAGCCAATCAGGTCCGGCTCGCTTGCACCTCTGAAGTGCGATGCTGCAACCCAGCCGATGGACCGGAACCATCCCCAGCAGATGCCGCCGAACACAATCAGCCATGCCGTCTGCAGCACCAGCATGGCGGCGGGCCTGAAGCGAATGCGTGGCTGCGGGACTGCGATCTTAAGCGCGAGATTGCGGCCAAATGCGGAGATCAAGATCCAGGCGATCGCAGCGATGGGCACAATTGATCGCAATTCGTGAGCAAGCAGCGGACGATATTGCCACCACGCGCGGCTCAGCTCACCGGCTGCCATCCACGGGTTCTGCGCATTGAGGCTCGTGAGCCCGGACTCCTCCGGGGATAGAATCGTCAGCACATGCTGGAACCGAGTCCAGCAGACCAGCAGAAACGGAATCCCGAAGAGCCACCGCCAACCCACTTCCACAGCGACTACTGCCGGATGCCGGAGCATCCAGCCCATCTGGCTTACGAGCGTTTGCGTGCCTCTCACTTGCTCGGCTCGACTTCCGCTTGAGATCACTTCGCCACCAATCTTCTATTTCACGACAAGGTTGACGGCGCGACCCGGAACGACAATCACTTTGGCGACCGTTTTGTCCGCCGTGCGCACCTTCACCTTCTCCTCGGAGAGTGCGGCAGCTTCAATGGTCTTTGCGTCAGATCCTGCAGGCACGCGGACGAGACTCACGAGCTTGCCATTGATCTGCACCGGAATCTCAATCTCATCTTCCTTCGCCAATGCCGGGTCGCTCTTCGGCCAGAGCTGGCGAAGCACAGAGCCCTCCTCGCCCAATATCTCCCACAACTCTGCGGTAAGGAATGGCGCAAAGGGGGCCATCAGGAGAACTACCGTGCGCAACAGCTCATGCATCACGGGCGAAGGAACTTCTCCCGCCGCGAGTTGCGCATCCGCTCCCTGAATCTCGTTTACCAGCTCCATGATCGCCGCCACACAGGTGTTGAAGTGCCAGCGGCCTTCGAAGTCCTGCGTAATCTTGGCGGTCGTCTGGTGCAGCTTGCGCAACAACTTAAGCGCGACGCCCTGCGGATTCTCAACTTTCGTCTGCTCACCCGCACGAGCAACCGGCGCGTATCGCGTGACGATGCGCCACACGCGCCCAAGGAACCGGCTTACTCCGGCAACGCCATCCTCTTGCCAATCGAGGTCGCGATCGGGCGGCGCCGCAAAAAGTGAGTACATGCGCGCAGCATCAGCTCCAAACCGAGCAACCATCTCGTCGGGCGAGACCACGTTGCCCCGGTTCTTCGACATCTTCGCGCCGTCTTTCAGGACCATGCCCTGCGTGAACAAGCGCTCTACAGGTTCACTGTTGGCAACGAGCCCGAGATCCCGCATCATCTTCGTCCAGAAGCGGGAGTAGATGAGGTGCAGAATGGCGTGCTCGACGCCGCCGATATATTGATCGATGGGAAACCAGTACTGCGCAGTCTTCGAGTCGAAAGGCGCGGTAGGGTTATTGGCATCGGTGTAGCGATAGAAGTACCAGCTCGAGTCGACGAAAGTGTCCATTGTGTCGGTCTCGCGTTTCGCTGGCCCCTTACACTTCGGACAAGTCACGTTCACGAAATCAGAGACTTTGCTCAGCGGCGATCCACCCTGCTGCGTGATCTCGATGTTTTCCGGCAAAAGAACAGGCAGTTGATCGTCCGGCACCGGCACGATTCCATCCCGCTCGCAGTGAATCATCGGGATCGGCGTTCCCCAGTAGCGCTGGCGGCTCACACCCCAGTCCTTCAAGCGGAATGTAATCGTCGCTTCGCCAAAGCTCTTTGTCTTTGCGATTTCCTGCAGCTTCTTCTGAGCCTCGTGACAGGTAAGCCCATTGAACTCGCCCGAATTCACCAGCACTCCGTCTTCCGAGACAAACGGCAGCTCGGGTTCGTCAGTAGCAGGATTGGTGGACCCGATCACGCGACGTATGGGTATCGCATACTTCTTCGCGAATTCGAAATCGCGCTCATCGTGGCCGGGAACGCTCATGATGGCGCCCGTGCCATAGTCGATCAGCACATAGTTCGCCACCCAAATCGGCACCATCTCCCCGCTGTAAGGATTGATTGCGAACTTTCCGGTGGGAATGCCGTGTTTCTCGATTGCACCAATGTCCCCGGCTTCGCGCGCCTTCTTCTGCTCGTCGAGCAGCTTTGACACCTGCTCGCGCAACCCCGCGTCATCGGAAGACATTGCAATAACCAGCGGATGCTCCGGCGCCAGTTGCACGCTGGTTGCGCCGAAAATCGTATCGACTCGCGTCGTGAAGACACGGATCTTTTCCGGCCTGTTCTCAACGGCGAACTCTACCTTTGTCCCTTCGCTGCGGCCGATCCAGTTGCGCTGCATGGTGCGCACTTTTTCCGGCCAGCCTTCAAGCTTGTCCAGATCGTCGAGTAGCTCTTGCGCGTATGCGGTAATGCGCAGGAACCACTGCACCAGGTCGCGCTGCTCCACGATCGTGTCTTCGTGACGCCAGCAGCGGCCGTCAATCACCTGCTCGTTGGCGAGAACTGTCGCGCACTCAGGGCACCAGTTCACCTTGCTTTTCTTGCGATAGGCGAGGCCCTTCTCGTACATGCGCAGGAAAAACCACTGGTTCCAGCGGTAGTAATCGGGGAAGCACGTCGTGACTTCCGTTGCCCAGTCGAAGCCCATGCCCAGCCGCTGGAACTGCCGCTTCATGGCGGCGATGTTCGCCAGCGTCCATTCGCGAGGAGGTGTGTTGTTTTTGAGCGCGGCGTTTTCGGCCGGAAGCCCGAAGGCGTCCCAACCCATGGGGTGCATCACGTTGTAACCGCGCATCCACATGTGGCGCGCAAGGGCGTCGCCGATGGAGTAGTTGCGCACGTGGCCCATATGGAGCTGGCCGCTGGGATAGGGCAACATCTCCAGAACGTAGTATTTGGGCTTGCCTGAGGAGTGAGGTTCCGCCGCGTACATCCCGGGGTCCGCGGCCCATCGCGCCTGCCACTTGGGCTCGATCACCGCCGGGTCGTAACGTAGCTCTTTCTCTTCTGCCATAACCTTTCAGTGTAAACGGCAGGACAGAGGGGCGGATCTACGCCACGAGACTCTTGAGCACCTTCACGTTGCGTTCTTCGTCGGCTGGATCATCGTTTGGAGTTTCGGCAACAAAGGCGCAGTCAGCGAATCGCGGGTCGTTCAGCAGCCACCGAAACGGCTCGATACCGATATTGCCCTGCCCGATGTGTTCATGGCGATCGAGTTTCGACCCGCGCAGAGCCTTGGCATCATTGCAGTGCCAGACGCGGACAGCGTCGACACCGAACGTTATATCCGCTTGCATGATTGTTTCGCGATACCCTTCTTCGGTGGTGAAGTCGTAGCCGGAAACATGCGTGTGGCACGTATCCAAGCAGACGCCGACCGGCGCGTGCGCCTTTAGTCGCTGCACGAGTTCTGCGACCTGCTCGAAGTTGCCGCCGAGCGAGCACTCCGCTCCTGCGGTGTTTTCGATCAGAATGCTGAAGTCTGTTCCCTGCCAGGGCAGGCCATCTGCGGCTCGGGCAATGGACTCGGCCGCGAGCTTAAGTCCTTCGTTGCGCGTCAGTCCCTTCCACGAACCAGGATGCAGGACGAGGTATTCGGCGCCAAGCATGAGGGCCCGCTCGATCTCGGCACGAAAGCAGACCACACTCTTCTCGCGAAACTCTTCTGTCTGGCTGCAGACGTTGACCAGATAGCTGGTGTGAATGACCAACGGACCAACATCGAGCTTTGCGCGCTGCGTGCGCATCCGCTCGGCCTGCTTGGGATCGATCTTCTGCGGCCGCCACATCCGCGGGCTGGATGAAAAGATCTGTAGCGTATTCGCGCCGATCTCATGCGCCCTGTCTACAGCATTGGAGGCACCACCCGCCGTGCCCAGGTGGACTCCGATTCGCTTCGCCATTTTTTGATTCTAACTGGCTGACCGAGAATCTTTACCCAACTGGGTGCCCCGTTCAAGCTCTGCCCCGGCGGGAAAGCAAGGGCTGATGCGGCCAAGCTTCTAGACGAGTTTCATCTCCTCCGGGTCCCACTTCACCACCTGCTTTTTCTGAATGCTCAAGTTGCTCAGCAGCGCCGCTCCCGCAGCTCGATAACCGAACACGGCATCCTCCACAACCGGCTTGCGCGAGCGCACTGACGCGAAGAAGTTTTTGAAGTGGTCGTAGCTGTCGCTGTATCCCTCCGGCGCAACATACTTTTCAAACCCCGCCGCCGGCGGCCCTTCCAGGTGCTGCTTCGGATACTTTTTTGCGTGTTCCGCTTCAATCTGCGCCTGCACCGCCTTCGGGAAGGTATCGATCGTCAGCCCCGGATCCCTTTCGCGAGGAACGCGATTCACACTGACCCATCCGCCACCGATCTCCATCGTACCCTCATCTCCGGTGAAGAGCAGCCCTTCGCTCTCTTCTCCCCCATCGACGAAATTGACGCGCAGGCTGAGGTTGAACCCCTGCGGATAGTCAAACAGGCCCAACACCACATCCAGCGCATCACGGCCGTCCTTCCAGTACCGCAGCCCACCCGTTGCCATGCCCTGAGTCGGCCCATGCGCTCCCGTAATGAAATGTGTACCGCTGAACAGATGCACGAACAGATCGCCCGCAACGCCCGTACCGTAGTCCTTCCATTTCCGCCATTGAAAAAACCTTTCCGCGCTGAACGGAATCTTCGGCGCAGTTCCCTCGAAGCGCGGCCAGTCGCAGGTCTCCGGTGAGGCATCCGGCGGAATCGTATAGTTCCATGCGCCCATCGACGAATTGCGATCCCAGCGCGCCGTCACCATGTTGAGTTTGCCGATAGCCCCGGATGCGAGCAGTTCCTTCGCCTTCGCATACAGAATCGAACTCACGCGCTGGCTGCCGATCTGGAGGATTCGGCTGGTGGACTTAGCAGCTTCGATCATCTCCGGCCCATCTTTGTACTCATGGATCATCGGTTTTTCGCAGTAAACATCCTTGCCGGCCTTCATCGAGTCGATCGATGCCTGCTTGTGCCAGTGATCAGGCGTCCCGATGATGACCGCGTCAATATTCTTACGCGCAAGAATCTCGCTGTAGTCGCGCGTCGTGAAGGTATCCGCGCCCCATAACTCCTTGCTCCGCTCGAGACGGCCGTTATAGCAGTCCGCAACGGCAACCAACTTCACCCCCGGCACCTGCACGGCCTGGCTGGTGTCGTACATGCCCTGCCCGCCCGCACCAATCAGCGCGATCTGGATGTGATCGTTGGCCGCAACAGGCTGCCCTGCATCTTGCGCGGGATTCAACGAGAATACGTTCTTACTCGACTCGGCACCCGCACGAGATGCCGCCATCGATGCCGCTGAAACGGCTGCCGCCGTCCTAAGAAAGTGCCTGCGATTCCAGATCTGCACAGTTCCCCCTTGCCACGCAAAAATCCTGCCGCATACAACAATACACGGCAGGATTGGTAAAACTCGCGACTGAACGGGTACGCCAATCAGAGCCCGCTCGAACAGCTACTAGTCGTCATCGTCCTTCTGCTGCTTCGCCCTTTTCTGCGTCAGCATCGCCGGAACCGACTTGCCGGTCATTGCGTCCTTCCACAGAATCACGTTCAGTTTCTGCGCATCGGCCTGGTCGGCATGTCGGAAGTCCATCTTCATGCTGTCCTGCGCAGCGGGCGCATGCTTCGGATTTGCCGTATAGATCAGCCCATTATCTCGATTCGCATAATCAGCCGAATACGCCGGCTGATCGCCCGGCCCCGTGAACAGCGACGACACCATCGAACTGAACGCATCGTTGTTGTTCATCGGGGGAAGCCCCAGCAGCGTTTCCATGGTGCGAATGAAGCTCACCGTCGAGTAGAAGCGGCTATCGACTATGGGCGCTCCATCCTTCCCGTGCGGCGCATACTTGCTGATGACCAGCGCGATACTGCGATGGGCATCAACGTGGTCTGCGCCGTTTTGCGCGTCGTCTTCAAGAATGAAGAACGCCGTGTCATCCCAGAACGGCGAGTGCGATATCGCATCAACGGCGCGGCCCACCGCCAGATCGTTGTCCGAAACGCTCGCCTTCGGCGTCGGCCTTCCAGGCACGGTGCCGTTGGTGTGGTCATCGGGAATCCGCAGTTGGATGAAGTTCGGCATGGTGTCCCTGCCCTTTGCGCGATCGGCCTCCCACTGCTTCAAATGGCGCAGGAAAACCTCCACGCGAATCTGGTCCGGCACGGCAAGATTGAAATCCGGAGCCTCAGGCGCAAAGTGCCCGACCAGTTCGGGCTTCGTCGGCTTCGCCGATGCAATCAGCGGGATCGGCCACGGCCATTTGTTGGTGCCACCGCCCCACTCTGCTGGGATCTGCTCACCTGGCGCGATGGCCTTGCGCGCGCATTTGGCGCCTGCCAACATTGGACCCTCTTGAGGACTGGCCGACTTTACTTCGTCGCAGAAGACCTCCGCAATGTATTCGCCGAAGTGGTAGTACGTCTTTCCATGCTTCGCAAGATTGGTCCACAGGTATCCGCTGGCCGGCTCGTTCACGTCCGGAATCTTCTGCTCCAGCGGCAGTCCGTCCGCGACCACTCCCTCGAAGTCATAGGTCCGCTCATTGCCGCGATAGGCCTGCTGCCACGTCTTTTCCAGATAATCCGTCCCGATCGCCGCATTCGACCATACATGTCCGTCGCCCGACACCTCGCCTGAATCGTAGAAGTTGTCGAGCACGCCAAATTGCAGTGCGAGTTTGTGCAGATTCGGCGTGATCTCCTTCCCATACATCGTCAAGCTGCTGTCGCCATTGCCCACCGGCTTTCCCCCCTGCTCGAGATCGCCCAGAATCTGATCGTAGGTACGATTCTCCTTGATGATGTAGATGACGTGCTTGATCCGGTTGCTGGATCCATCCGCGAAACGAATCTTCTCCTCCGCCGCTTTCATCCGGTTCGACTCGAGCACGGTTTGCGTGAAGTCGCGCAGGCTCTGCTCCATCTCGCTTTCATTCAGCACAGCCAGCGAACCGTAAAGAAGGGTCCCGATGTAGTTCGTCTTCGTCGGCATGCCGGGCTCTGGCTTCTGGTCCTTCGGAGGATATGGATTCGCAACTGTTCCTTTGCCCTTATCGGTTGCAACAAAAAGCCGGCCGCCCGATGCGGCGGGGAGAAACGCCATCGACAATGGCATCCACTCCGTAGGTACAAAACCTTCCGGCTCGACCATGCCTTTACGCGATACGCTCGCGGTCAGTTTCTTCGTATCAATCACAGCAACAGCATCGCTGGCCATGTTCGCCACATAGAGCCGGCTGCCGTTCGCATTCAACGCCACAGCCACAGGTTCCGCGCCGAAGTAGCTTTGCCCTGGCAGCCGCGTATCGAAGTAGCCTTTCACCGCGAACTGCCCTGCTCCGACATTCACGGCCGCAACAGCATCTCGATTCGCCAGCGCCACATATAGGGTTCTGCCGTCGGCCGTGAGCGCAAACGCGCATGGATGCGTGCCGGGCCGCACAGGATCAGACGGCTTCAGCAGCGCGAGCTTGCGGCCTACTGCATTCTTTACAAGATCCAGCTCGACGATCTCTGATGCGTTCCACAGCGCCACGTACGCGCGATGCCGATCCTTCGAAAGCTGCAACGCAACCGGATACGTCGACGGCACAGCGTTGCTCTCCGTCAGGTCGAACCGATGCTCGATTTTTCCGGTCGCCGCATCAAGGAGCAGAACATCATCGGTCAGGTTCTCTGCAACCAGCAGCTTTTCCGCTCCTCCACTTTGAACAACCTCAATGGCCGCAGGGAACGGAATCCCCTTGTCGCCATCCACTTCTCCAATCAGTTTTGTTTTGTGTCCGGGCTGCAAAGTCTCGATCGGCAGCTTGATCATCCGATCGGCTTCAATTCTGCCGTCTGCGAAGCGATATACGAGAATTCCGCTTCCGGTGTCATGCGGACCGCGCTCCGGCTGGATCTTCCCTTCCGGGTCCGACTCCGATCCGATGCTCGCATAAAGATGAGTGCCGTCTCCGCTGAACGCCAGGCCCGAATACAGCGTCTGATTTCCGCGCCCGGAGTAGGTCCGATCGTCGGGAAAATCCGTTACCTTCTGGGTCTGCGTGTCGTATACCGCGAGTGACTGCTCATACTTCGATTCATAGGTTCCGTATCCGGCATTCACAGTTACGACATAGCGGCCGTCCGGCGACACCACCATTGAAATGGGCTCGCTGTTCAGGCGCTGCGGGTTGCCCGGAACGGGCTCGATCAACTGCTTGCTGGTTGGAAGATTGATCGTCTGGGCAATACTGGACTGCGCTCCGCTCATCAACAAAACGCCAGCAACGAAGAACACCACCGAATTTCGCATGGCAAAACAATATCAAACGTCGCACCCCAGTTTTCTTACAGGCTGATGACACGACCGCGTCCTCGTGATTGCTGAAGCCTTCGCAGTCACCTGCAATAATGGATAACCATGCAGACGGTTGTGACAGCAGCGAGGCTCTGGGACGGAACCAGCCTCCACCAGAACCCCCTGATCCTCATTGAAGATGGTCGCATTCATTCCATAACGAGCCGCGAATCGTCCGAACTTCCCGCCGGTGCGCGCGTGCTCGACTATCCAGGCGCCACGATCGGTCCCTCCTTTTTCGATGTGCACTTTCATGGGGCCGCGGGACACGATGTGATGGAAGCAACGCCGCCCGCACTCGACAAGATCGGCAGGTTCATCGCCTCGCGCGGTACAGCTGCGTACCTCGCCACGACAGTCACTGCACCTCTCGATGCCACTTTAAGCGCGCTCGACGGCCTCGCAAACGAAATCGCCAAGTTGCCGGAGCCGGGGCGTGCGCGTCCGCTCGGCATCCACCTTGAGGGTCCGTTTCTCTCGCATGAGAAGCGTGGCGTGCATCCGCCTGAGCATCTTCTTCCTCCAAGCACTGCCACATTTGATCGTCTCGTCGACGCAGCGCACGGCCATGTTCGCCTCATCACCATCGCACCCGAGCTGCCCGGTGCCGAAGAGCTGATCCGCCATGCCGTTTCCCGCGGTGTTCGCGTTTCGCTTGGTCACTCGAATGCAACTGCCGCGCAGACAAAGGCCGGCATCGCCGCCGGAGGTTCGAGCGCGACCCATACGTTCAATGCCATGCGTGCTCTCGACCATCGCGAACCGGGGATTCTGGGCACGGTACTTACCAGCGACGAACTCTATGCAGACCTCATTTGCGATGGCGTGCATACGACACCTGAAATTGTTCGCCTCTGGTGGCGTGCAAAGGGACCGGAACGCGCGATCCTCATTACTGACGCATTGGCGGCCGCGGGCATGCCTGATGGCGAGTATTTCCTTGGCGGCTTTGCGGTCGAAGTCAAAGGGGATCGTGCGATGGCTCGAGGAGTACTCGCCGGCAGCGTGCTCACTCTTGACCGCGCACTATCGAATTTCGTCCGGTTCACGGGAGCGTCTGTAGACCAGGGATTGCGACTGCTGACACGCAATCCAGCGGCAATGACCGGCCTTGATCACCGCACGGGCAGCATCGTGCCCGGACGCGCTGCAAACCTTGTCGCAGTGGATGAGCAAGGAAATCTGGTCGCGTCGATGATTGCGGGAGCGCCTGTCAACTAACCGGCAGCTTTTGCAAGTTGCTGCGCGCGCCACACTGCGCCCTCGATGCCTGCAACTTCCGTGTCGCGCACAGGCATCTCCGGCGCAGCAGCCTTGAGACCGGCCATAAAAGCCTCGCGCACGATACGTGACTTGCCGATCACGCTGCCGATCCACGCGACCGGTACTTCGACGGCAAGGTTGTGCTTGCGGCGCAGCTTGGACCGGACGAGCAGCACGCTCTCCACGAGATCGTCAGCAGCCTGCTTCAACACGCTCAGTGCGACAGCATCGCCCTCTTCGGCGAGCTTGCTTACTGCAGGAGCGAGCGTAGCGAAATCAGGACCCGGCGTGCTGTCGCCGAGATTCACCAACTCTTCCAGCGTGTGGGTTCCCCAGATGCCGCCAACAGTCTCCAGAATTCTTGTTGGTTCCTCGTGGTCGTAAGCTCGCAGCGCCCGGCGTACAGCGTGCAACCCTATCCAGTAGCCCGATCCTTCATCGCCAAGACGTGAGCTCCATCCGCCCGCACTTTCGCGTCCCCCGTCAGGAGCGCGACCGATGCAATTCGATCCGGTACCGGCGATCTGCAGGATACCGGGCCCTCCCTTGAACGCGCCGTCCAGCGCAATCACTTCATCACCGACAACCTCGGAGTGCTTGACGCCGAACTCCGAGAACACTCCGGTGATCCAGTCCTTGACTCCTGGCATCGTTGAGCTGGCAACTCCCGCCGAAGCCGCCTTTACATCCTTCACGCCAGCTTTGGAAAAAACGTCTTCGAGAATCGCGCGCAGGTTCGATTCCGCCATCTTTGTTCCGACGCGCAGGCGTTTGATTGAGCCGTTCTCGGCAAAGGCCAGCACTTCTGCTCCATCAACGATGGAGGCGCGCGTTCTTGTACCTCCTCCGTCGATGCCCAACACTGCGCTCATTGCGGTCCCTTCCCCTCTTCTGACGGGGCTGAAGTATTTGTGGTTTCTCCACCATTGTCGCGCAGCGTACCGGCCAGCACATTCAAGCTTCCGTCATTTTTTGGAGGCTGCAAGCCAAGCATGTGCGCGATCCACGCATAGAGATTTGTGTTTTGAAATGGGGCGACCGTCTTGCCGGACACAATGTCAGGACCGGCTGCGAAAAAGATAGCCTTCATCTCCGGCACTCTGCTCGGATCGAAGCCGTGCATTCCAGTCTCAGGCGCCTTATCCGTCTTGCCCTCGGGCGGCTTGTGCGCGCGAATCGCATAAGGCCCGGTGGCGATCACGACCGGATCGCCTTCTCTCGGATTCTGGTTGTACTTCAAGCCCGCAGGCACATCCTTGCGACGGTAGGTCATGAACTGCGAAGACGCCTGCTTCAGCTTCGTGTATGCGCGCGCGCGATCCTCTTCGGTCTTGCCATAGAGCAATGCTCCGGCGTTCTCGAATCCGCTTAGATCAGCGAATCCGTCGAGGGTGATCCAGCCGCCTTCCACTTTCGCCATGCCGTGATCGCTGACGACAACCAGATCTACGGGCAAGCCGGTGCCATTGAGCGCGCGTTCAAGTTTTCCTATCAGCTTGTCCACCTTCAGCACGGAGGCCCTCGTCTGCGGCGCGTCGGGACCGAACTGATGCCCTGCGTGATCAGGCTCGGAGTAGTAGATGGTGATAAAGTGGGGCCGCTCAGCCTCCGGAAGCTTCAAGAGCGCAACAGCATCGTCGATGCGGGCCTGCTCGACTTCCGCGCTTGCTTGCGACTTGTTATCGAACTGCGCGTACCAAGTCGGACGGTGCCCAGCAATCTCGGCCTCCGATCCCGGCCAGAAAAGGCATGCCGCACGCATCCCCTGGCCTTCGGCGAGACTCCAAAGAGGCGTACCGCTGTACCAGCTTCCATCGCGCACTACGCTACTATCGGCGATGGCGAAACGGGCGTGTTTCGTCTCGTCATAGAAGCTATTGGCGACCAGCCCGTGATGTTCCGGGTAAAGTCCGGTAACGATCGTGAAGTGGTTCGGAAAAGTGAGGGAAGGATAGCTCGGCAGCATGCCTTCCGGCGCCCAGACTCCCTTCTTCCCGAGCGCCAGCAAATTCACCGCATTGTCACGCTTCGCATAGTCCCAGCGAAACCCATCCAGCGAAACCAGCACAACATAGTGCGCCTGCTGAGCGGCAGCGGAGTTCTGACCATTTTCGATATGCACCAGGGGAAGTGTCGGAGTCCCTCCGGCAATCGGCAGCGGCTCCTGGGCACAGGTCCAGAACGAACAAGCAAGCATCCATGCAAGAGCCGCAACGCCAGCCTGTTTTCGGACCCGGAAACGCATTCGTTCTCTCCCGGATAAGCTTACAGCACGTGCGTTAACGTTTCCGCATCTGCGGCGCAAACAAAGATCGACAAAGAGTGTAGTGCTGAATAGACGTTTCGATTCAGAATCGGTCTGCGAGAGAGACGGTAAGAATGGTTCAAACGTTCGCGCAAAGCAAGTCGAAACCAACACTGCTGCTGCAGGGCAGCTATGTACCCGCTGCGAGCACAAAGGGAACGGCTTTTGTCACGGACTGCCCCTTGAACTGAAACGTGACATGCGCTTCATATTCGCCTGCCGTCAACTTCCCGATGGGCAGGCTGGCCAATATCGAAGCCGCGCCGGTCGGATCGAGGGGTACTGCGCTTGCCGGGCTCTTGATGAGGAGTTTGCCGTTATTCCAGATCTCGACACTGGCGTCGACGGGCGCATCCGCCGGCGCGGGAGGATATGCAACTGCATAAAACCGGATCTTCCCTTCAGCTTGCTCCAGTTGCACCTGCGACAGTTCGGGCATGATCTTGCCACCATGCGCCTGAAGAGGATCTGTAACGTCAGGCGATCCGCCGATCGCGTCGACCCTTCGCGCGATAGCGACATCGCTGACTGCGAGGCCGGGGGTGTCGCTCACCATCAGGGCAGTTCTTTTCACGCTGGCTTTCATGCTCTGCCGGTCAACCGTTGCCGTCTCGAGCGTGTAGTGCCCTGGGGCGAGTTCGAAGGGCGCCGTAAAGCTGACCACTCCGCGCTGCAACTCGGATGACCTTGACACCGGCACATCATAGGGAATGTCCTTGCTGATCTTCTGCACGACGAGGCCATGCTCATCTTTGACCAGCCCGGTCACGCATACATGTACCTTGGCCCAATGCGCATCTTTGACCACCGTGAGGTCACGCGTTGGCGCCTGGAAGACAAACTCCATCTGTGTGCGCACGGGGCCCGGACGGTACTGCAGCGCGGCCACGTGGAATTCGAATTGATGCAGTGGCGGTGTGGTGTTGATCGCCTTCATCGTCGCCATTTCGAATGGGTAGATCTGCCTGCCGTTCAAGGCTGGCAGCGCGTAATAGCCGCTGCGCGAAAAGATCTTCGCTCCCGGACGCGAGACTTTGACTTCGATCTTGCGGAACGTCCCATCCGTGACGGCATTCGCAGGCGAGTACGTCAGTTCGTAGTGGGTCCGCACGCTCTCGACGGCACGTTCGAGCGGCTCCAGCAGATCAAGCGTGTCAGGCAGCAGCTCGCCGCCCGTGCCTTCTGCGAGGGCAGCAAGGTTGTAGCGAGTGTCTGAGTGGATGGACTGATCCGCCATTTCGTTGGCGAGCACCTCATCGGCGGTAACGGTCTGGTCTCCTCCGTTCATCCGGCTCAACTGCTGCCGCATGCTGGCCTGCGCTGCTGCTTTCAGGACGCGTCGCGAGTTATCGAGTGTCGATGCTGATGTAATTCCGCGCGTGTCCAATGCGTAGATGCTGACGTTGGCGCGATTGGCGTTGCTGATGACCGCATTGAGCAGCTCAGCCGTTTCGTTCTGTACCGGGAGGCCCGCCGAGAAAAGCAGCATCACCTTGCGCCCGGGAATTTCCCGCTGCGCACGAACCAGCATCTGGAGCGGCGTGAGATAACGCTGGCTTTCAACATAGACATCCTGCATCTCGCTCACCCAGCTGGTGGACATCAGGTTGGCGATCGCCGCAGCAGGTCCCGCACCCGCTGCGGAACTTGCGCTGAGAGCGCCGCCAGCCGCGTTCGAGGCTCCCGCGGCCCCGGCCGAAGCACCGTCTGAGGCATCTTCCGTGCTGCCGACCGAGCCGCCGCCCGTTGCATCCGCAGATCCACGTCCTCCGGCAAATTGGGCCGAGTTGATGGCCCCAAGCTGAGAAATGAGGACGTTGCTGGTGGCCCGCTCGACGCCCGAGGAGATCTTCTCGCCATCGTTGGTGTAGGTCTGCACGGTCCGCAGCCCTGCCATGGACAGAGAGAATACGCCCACATACATGTTGGGCTTCAGCTCCGTCTTTACGAACTTCCGCATTGCATCCACGGTCAGCTTGCGCCCGCGCGGATCGAGACTGGCAATCACCACCGAGATCACACTGATGTCTCGGAGTTCTTGTACGTTGTGCTCCTCCGCTGAAGCCGCGCCGCCCCCGCGATCACCGGAAGTCGATGCGATCGAAGTGACTCCGGCATTCGTCGCAGGTCCCAGATGCCCATCGACGAAATCAAAGTGGCGGACCTTCTGCTGAACTCCATCCTCGAAGATCTGAATCTCCTCCGGTCGCAAGTCCCGGATGATGCGCGCATGCTTGTCGCGAACCACGAGATCCAGCAATACCTCATTCACCGAAGTGCGGAAGGTTGGCTCAGGCTCTTGAGCAGGCGCAAGCATTGGCACAAACACCAGGATGGCGAGCAGATAAGACAGAGGGGATAAATGGCTGCGCTGTCCTGATGCTCTTTCCGCTGACCAGGTCAGATTCAGGGACGATGCTGCAAAGCGCTTTTCAGCTTGAGGCATAGGCCGCTCACAGGTCCGATCTCGAAGTAATTCTTTATGTAGGACGATATCCGAACGGCCCAGGTTTCGCTCGCTGCGCAGAAGCCTGATGGCCCTGAAGACACAAAACATCCCCACAAACCCTGAGGTTCGTGAGGATGCCTGAAGACTCGACTACCTGCTCGGCGCTGCCGCTGTTGTTGCAGCCGGGGCCGGCGCTGGCGTAGTGGCCGGAGCGGGGGCAGGCGCCTCGGCTGGTGCTGCCGCGGGAGCTGAACCCTCCTTCGCGAACTTCCGGATGTACAGGACCATGTTCTTCACTTCATCATTGGTAGCCCGGGCCGCGTCCTCCGGAGGCATCTTGCCCTTGCCCTTCCGAATCACGTCAATAAGGTTCTGGTCAGACTGCCCCGCGAGCGACTTCGGATCCGTCCAGTCCAGCAAAGTAAGGGACATATCCTTTGCCAAATCGCTCTTGCCATCGCCCGTTGCGCCATGGCACAGCGCGCAATCCATATCGTAGACCTTCTTTGCCTTCGCCATGGACTCCCCGCTGGCCTTCTTTCCACCGGCGGCGGCCTGGCTGGATTCTTGGGGGGGACGAGCGGGGGCGGAGACGGCTGCTACAACGAGCAAGACAACCGCCGCGAACAGCGCGAACGACTTAACCATAATGGTCTCCTCAGTTGCAGGTGTCTGGGGATTGGCATCAGCAGCTGTACGATTTTTATTCGACGCCATTATAGGCCCGTTTGAAAGTGAGTTGCATCACGTCTTTTTTCGGCCGGGATTACTGCCGCTCCTATGTGCGGCCAGCCCCGCACGACCTTGTGTGGTATACGTTTGCACATGCCTCGATCTGCACTCTCTGCGGCTCTTGTTCTGGCTCTCTTCTCGACCGTCACATTCGTTTCAGCTCAGAACCCTGCTCCCACCCCTCCGATGGGCTGGAACAGCTGGGATGCCTATGGCCTGACCATTGACGAAGCCGATTACCGCGCCAACACCAAGGTCCTGGCCGGGATGCGCCAGTATGGCTGGCAGTACTCCGTCATCGACGAAGGCTGGTACATGCAAGACCCGTTCGCCGAGACCGTCGAAGCCCGCAAATACATCTGGGATCAGAACGGCATCCTCATCCCCGATGGCAAGCGCTTTCCATCGTCTGTAATGGGCGCGGGATTCAAACCGCTCGCTGACTGGGTCCACGCCTTCGGCCTCAAGTTCGGCATTCACATCGTTCGCGGGATTCCACGCCAGGTCGTCGACCAGAACCTGCCCATCGCTGGCTCGAACTTCCATGCCAAAGACGCTGCCGACCTCACCTCGCCGTGTCCGTGGGATCAAGGCAACTGGGGCATCAAGGACAACGAAGCCGGCCAGGCCTACTACGACTCGATGCTGAAGCTCTATGCCGACTGGGGCCTGGACTACATCAAAGTCGACTGCATCAGCGATCATCCTTACCGCCCCACCGAAATTCGCCAGATTGCCGAGGCCATTCGCAAAACCGGCAGGCCCATCGTCCTGAGCCTCTCGCCGGGTCCTACGCAGCTTGAACACGCCGCCGAGATCGCAAAATACGCGCAGATGTGGCGCATCACCGACGATCACTGGGATGGCTGGAAATTCGAACACAGAGATCCCAAGAGCGAATTCCCCGCTGGGCTGCACGACGAATTCGACCGCATCGCGGCATGGTCGCAGTACGTAAAGCCCGGTAACTGGCCCGATCCCGATATGCTCCCCGAAGGCTTTCTTGGACCGCATCCCGGCCTCGGAGAACCCCGCCAGTCGCGCTACACGCAGGACGAAGAGCGAACTGAATTTACGCTGTGGGCCATCTCGCGCTCGCCTCTCATCCTCGGCGACAATCTCACCAAGCTCGACGACTTCTCCCACTCTCTCTACACCAACAAGGAAGTACTCGATCTCAATCAGCAGGCGGTCGAATCCAAGCCCGGCCTCATGCCCAAAGGCAAGGAGAACGACAAGGAATTCCCGCAGCGCTACTGGTATGCCAGCACCGGCGGCGCGAATCCCAAACGCTACCTGGCCGTCTTCAATCTCGCCGACGCAAAAACAACGGCCAACCTGCCGTGGATGATCTTCCACTTGCCCAACAAAAGCTTCGCCGTCTTCGACGTATGGAATCAGAAGCACATTCCGAAAGCGAAAACACTGCAGGTCGACCTTCCCGCCCACGGTTGCGCGCTCTTCCGCATCGAGTAGATGTCATACGAAGTCGGGACTAGTTACGAACGATTCTCGCAGTGCTCTCAATCACTACAGCTGCACATCGCGCTGGCGCCCGGTATGCGAAACTAAGTAGTCGGATCGGAGCGCCTTCTTGCCCCAGACCTCCCCCGGCAAGGTCTAATTGATGCCCGTTTTACGCTCCGCTTTTATCGCCCTTTCCCACAATCGATCTCTCCGCAAATTCTCTGAGCACTCCAGCTTCGGCGGCCGCCTCAGTTCGCGCTTTGTCGCCGGTCTGGAAATCGAAGACGCTCTTCGCGTCTGTTCGCAGGTCAACGCCCAGGGCATGCACGTCACCCTCGACTCGCTTGGCGAGAGCGTCACCAATGCCGACGAAGCGCATCGCGCCGCGGATATTTATCACAAGCTCCTCGACTGCATCGCCGCGCGTAAGCTCGACTCGAACATCAGCGTCAAGCTCACGCAGATGGGCCTCACGCAGGATGCTGCCCTCGCCGAGCAAATCGCCACGGACCTTACTCGACACGCGCATTCCACCGGTAACTTCGTTCGCATCGACATGGAGGACTCGTCGCTCACCCAGATCACGCTCGACATCGTGCGCCGTATCCACGCCCATCCCGATCTGCGCGGCCACATCGGCATCGTCATCCAGTCGTATCTCTACCGCTCGCAGGCCGACATCGAATCGTTGATCGCCGACGGCATCCGCGTCCGCCTCTGCAAGGGCGCCTACAAGGAACCGCCTGAGGTCGCTTTCCCAAAGAAAGCCGATGTCGACTCCAGCTATGTGAATCTCGCGAACCTGCTGCTTCAGAGCCCCATCTACCATGGGCTGGCAACGCACGACGAGAAGATGATTGCCGCAGCCAAGAACTTCGCCGCACAGCGCGGCATCGACCGCAGCCGATTCGAATTCCAGATGCTGTTTGGAGTGCGCCGCGATTTGCAGCGCAGCCTGGTTGCAGAGGGCTACAACGTGCGCGTTTACATCCCGTTCGGCCGCGAGTGGTATCCCTATTTCATGCGCCGGCTGGCCGAGCGCCCTGCGAACGTCCTGTTCATTGCGAAGAACATGCTGCGGAAATAGAGCCCGATCACGGTTCGAAGCGAACATGCGATTCGTCACGAACTTCTGGACGCGGAACCGCAGTGGATGCTATCTGCAATACTCATGGTCCGATTCAGCGCTGGAGCCTTTTACAAAGCCGTATTTCTATCGAGTCTTTTGCTCCCTGGTCTTTTATCGGCAGCCCAGCACGCCCCGATGGGGCTCACCTACCAGCTCACACACTCTGACAACTCAGACCTCTCCCTCTCGCCCGATGGCAAGCAGATGGTCTTGGTCTCCGTGATTGCCGGCCGGGAGCAGCTTGTGCGCATGGGCATCGACCAGAGCAATCCCGTGCAGCTCACAACTGACGATGCATTTCATGAGGATCCTGCCTGGTCCCCCGATGGGAAAAAGATCGCCTATGTGCTCATCCGCGAAGGCCTCGAGCAGATTCACACCATGAATCCGGATGGCTCCGCTGTCGAAGCAATCACCCCGAAGGAGCGGCGCACTATACACCCGTCGTGGTCGGCCGACAGCCAGAACATTCTCTACTGCACCGATGACGACCTCCGCCCACCTGCGAAGAACGATGCGGAGATCTATTCCATCAATCTCGCGACGCGGGTGACAACCAAGCTTATCTCTGGAGGCGTGAACACTTATCCTGCGCTCTCGCCCGATGGAAAAAAGATCGCATTCCGCCGCATGGTTGAGACCACAAACTCCGAAATATTCGTCGCCAACAGTGACGGCTCCGGCGCGGTCAACATCACGAATAGCCCGGCGTTCGACGGCTGGCCAGCGTGGTCACCCAAAGGAACCAAGATCGCCTTCGCAACCAACCGCGCAGGCAATCATGAGATCTACGTCATGAATCCAGATGGATCCGGCCTGAGCAAAGTTGCGAACTCTGAAGGGCGCGCGACTGCGCCCAAGTGGTCCCCAGACGGAAGCACCATTTACTTCCCTAACTGCTGGAAGTCAGCTTACGCGTACGATTGCCAGGTATTCGCCGTCAAACTCGACCAGGCTTATTAAGCTTCACGCACAACTTCGCAGCCACCGGCAATGGAAGGAATGATCGAGAGCGTATCCTTGCCCGACACCTGCGAGTTCTCTTTCTCAGGCAGGTAGCGAACGTCTTCGTCATTTAGATAAAGATTCACGAACGCCCGCACCTTGCCCTCATTCGTGAACAAATGCTTCCGCAATTCAGGATATTCGTTCGTCAGTGAATTCAAAGCCTCGGAGATTGTTGCTGCACCAATCTCGATGGCGTCCTTGCCTCCAGCATACGTGCGCAGCGGTGTGGGGATATAAATCGTCATTTACCTTTGGTCCTTGGTAGAAGTAATTTCCTGCAATGCTTGGTCGGTCGGCTCTCCGGGCGCATTCTCCACGTGGATCGTCTCCTGCTCGAACCGCTTGTCCTCTTCCGTCTTCCCGGCCAGCAGAAAAGAATTCGTCACGGTCGCCTTTCCTTTCGCGACGGACGTGATCACGTACGAGCATCCGAGCCAGTGTGCTTCGGCGAAATCGGTAGGCGACCACTGTGCCGGATGATCGGGATGCGAATGATAAAAGCCTGCGATTTCCAGCCCCTTCTCTCGCGCACTGCGCTGGATGCGAACTAACTCGATCGGCGCAATGTTATAGCGGTTGTGAGCTGAATCCGTTCGCGTGTTCCCTGCCTTGATTGCATCCACAACCTGCCAACCGTCCTCGCCATGCCTTCCCAGCAGCGCTCCGCAGCACTCGTGCGGATAGGTCTCTTCCCCGTGCGCGCGAATCGCTTCGTACATAGATTCTGATAGCGAGAGGGTGCTCACTCTTCCTCCCAGAAGCGTTCGCTCAAGTACTTGTCAGCCGAATCCGGCAGCACCGTCACGATCGTCGCCTCGCGTCCTGCCGCTGACTCTTCTTTCGCGATCTGCTCGCATGCAACCACAGCGCCCGCTGCCGAGATTCCTACCAGCACGCCCTCTTCGCGAGCCAATCGCTTTGCCATGGAGTAAGCAGCTTCCGTCTCCACGTCGATATTCCGGTCCGCGAGTTTCGGATCGTAAATTGCCGGGACAATTGCCGTAGCCATGTGCTTCAGGCCTTCCAGCCCGTGAAACGGAGAATCAGGCTGCATGCTGATCGCCTGAACCGTCGGCTTCAACTCCTTCAGCCGTCGGACCGTGCCCATGAATGTGCCGCTGGTGCCTAGGCCCGCAACGAAGTGCGTTACTGTCCCGGCGGTCTGTTTCCAGATCTCCGGCCCCGTGGTGTCATAGTGGGCGCGCCAGTTCGCCGGGTTCGAATACTGGTCCATGTAGCAGTAGGTTTCAGGCTCGTTCGCCGCAAGCTCCCGCGCACGCCGTATCGCGCCATCCGAGCTCTGATCCGGGTCGGTCCACTCCACCTCGGCGCCGTATGCCTTCAGGATGCGTTTGCGCTCGGGCGAAACGTTGCTCGGCATCACCAGTTTCACTGGAAATCCGTACGACGCCCCGAGCATCGCAAACGCGATGCCCGTATTTCCGCTTGTTGCATCCAGCAGGGTCTTGCCATTCCCCAATCGACCGGCCATCAGGGCGTGACGCACCATCGAGGCTGCGGCGCGATCCTTTACGCTTCCACCCGGATTCACCCACTCGGCCTTCGCCAGCAGCGTTACCCCCGGATAGCTACGCGCGATGCGATCAAGCCGAATCAGCGGAGTGTTCCCGATCCGGTCGATCAGCTCCGACCCGTACCTCTCCTCGGTCCTGGGTTGCCATGCAGGTTCCGGAATGTAAGCCCTGTGCGCCAACGCTGCCTCTCTCTGCTTGCTCGGGAACAGGTTCTGTCTACTCCAACCTGCTCCCCGGTCTTTCTTCTTCGTCCGCTCGTCCCTGTCTTACTGCGGTTGGGTCGTCGTCCTTAGATACGGCTTCACTGTTTTGAAGCCCGGGAACTGCTTCTCTGCCTGTTCATTCGAAACCGAGCCGCCGATGATCACGTCTTCGCCCTGTTTCCAGTTCGCAGGCGTCGAAACCGGATGCTTTGTGGTCAGCTGGATCGAATCCAGAACGCGGATAATCTCGTCGAAGTTGCGTCCGGTCGTCATGGGATAGCTCAACGTAAGCTTGATCTTCTTGTCCGGTCCGATTACGAAGACCGTGCGAACTGGGGCATTCAATGCCGGAGTGCGTCCCTCGCAGCTGTCTCCCGCGTCGGCCGCCAGCATGTCATAGAGCTTGGCGATCTTCAGTTCGGGGTCGCCGATGATCGGATAATTCACGTCGTATCCGCCCACGTCCTTGATGTCCGATGCCCACTTGCTGTGACTTGAAACCGGATCGACACTCAGACCGATCACCTTGGCGCCGCGCCGCTGAAATTCCTTCTCGAGAGCGGCCACTGCTCCCAACTCAGTGGTACATACCGGCGTGAAATCCTTGGGATGCGAAAAAAGAACTGCCCAGCCGTCGCCGATCCACTCGTGGAACTTGACGGTTCCCTGCGTCGTTTCGGCGGTAAAGTCGGGGGCAACATCATTAATACGGAGAGACATTCTTCCTCCTGGAGGCTCTAGCCTTGTTTTGGGTCGTACACAAAATCAAAAACCCACCCGCAAGTCGCTGCGGGTGGGTCAGGGGAACGAAAAACTTTAAAGTTGATCTCGCTCTCTCAGACACAGACCCGCAGGCTGTGACACAGACAACAACAGGCCATGCGGATTGTGGAGAAAACGTTCATCAACTGCCCTAAGGCTAGTGCCTTCGTATAGTTGATGTCAATGCACCGCGGAACGACGCGAAAATCCTGAGAACGGCATTCAAGCCCTATCTTCTACTCAGTTCGCAAACTCCCGCCGAGGCGTCTGCCGGATTGAACCTACTAATAAGTCCTCCATAATCTGTCATCTGCAAAAGATTGGGTGTTTTGGCTGGCACATGAGGAACAGCTCTGGCTTAGACCCGATAGCCAGGTTCCAAACTGGGCCCTGCTCAGGGTTTTCGGTCGGGCTGAGCCGCTGCCCATTTGTATCTGCGCGTCTGGCCTCGATGCCGCATGAGGCGCAGCTTGCGGCAGGTCGGGCACTCCCAGGGGTACAAACCGAAATGGGGAAAGACTTTTTCCTGCCAGAAACCTTCCCGGGGCAGGCGGCGCATCGGGTGCGTCTTGCATTTGGGACAGAGCGGGTGAGGATTAACGCGGCGCTCGTTCGGAAATTCACCAGGACCCATTGACGACAACTTTCGTGCAACTCTCAAACGAAGCACGATGGCCCAGCATTAGCCGTTTCGGGCCTCAACTCAAGCGAGTTGCGGATTCGTTCTCTTGTAGTCGACCAAGCCCGCGCATCGCAAGTCCTGCAACAGCGCGTGCCAGTGTGAGCGACGCATTCAATGACGCCGGGCGTTCCAGCCGAATCCCAAGCTCCTTCGCATACTGCTTGAAGGCGACGTCGACGTCGTACAGGATCTCGACGTGATCGCACAGGAATCCGATGGGCTGCAGGAGCAGGGTCTTCACTCCCTGGCCCGCGATAGACGTCAGCGTATCTTCGACCGTCGGCCCGATCCATGGCCCGCCGCTTGCCCCCTGGCTCTGAAAGGCGAACCACCACTTCGGGATCTCCGGCACGCGAGCAGCAACCAGTTCCGCTGTATGCTTCGCCTCCTGAGCGTAGGGATCGGCGCCTTCGCCGGGCCAGTGCCGCGGCTGTCCCTCGCTCGCGGCTGGCGTCTGAACTGTCCTGCACGGCACACTATGTGCCGTGAACAGCACTGGGACAGGTCCCCCGGTTTCGGAAGAAAGCTTCTGCTCGGCCTCACGCAGCCGCTCGGCGAACGCATCGGCCAGCAGCGGATTGTCGGCCCAACCTTCTGTGAAGTCAATCTTCAGCGAGCCCGCTTCTGCCTGCACTGCCCGTCTGTAAAGACCTACGCTGGTACGCGAATTCTGCGGAGCCAGGCATATCACCGCGACCTCATCAACTCCATCGGCGCGCATCTTACGCACGACATCCGGGATGTAAGGCTTCCAGTTCCGCATGCCCACATAGACCTGCGCGTCCACGCCCTCCATCGCCAGCTCTGCCTCGACTAGTTTGCCCTGCTCCAGCGTGATCTCAGTCAGAGGACTGCGCCCGATCAGCGAGTAGCGGTGCTTGATCTCCTCGATCACATGCTCGGGCATCGGTCGCCCGCTGACCACATTGCGCAGGTACTCGGGAATGTCCTCCACCGTGTCAGGCGTTCCATGGGCGAGAAGAAGAACCCCCTGCTTAGCCATGCTGGTTCTCCAAACGAAACTCGCGTACCATCCGCACCACAGCCTGCACATTCTCTACTGGAGTATTCGGCACGATGCCGTGTCCGAGGTTGAAGATGTGCCCCGGCTGTCCGGCCGCAGCGCGAAGGATCTCCTTCACTCGCGTCTCGATAACCTCTACCGGAGCGAAAAGCGTGATCGGATCGAGATTGCCCTGCACTGCGTGCGAGGGACCGACCTCGCGCCAGCCCACATCGAGCGGCTGTCGCCAGTCGAGTCCAATCACGTCAGCTCCCGTACCCGCCATTTGCGCAAGAAGCCCGGCCGTCTCGACGCCGAAGTAGATGACTGGAACGCCCATCTCCTGCACAGCGCGCACAAGGCGCTTGGAGGCCTCAAAGGCGTAGTCGCGATAGTCGCTGAGACTCAGCGAACCCACCCAGCTGTCGAAGATCTGGATAACGTCGGCTCCCGCCTGAACCTGCAGCCGGCAATATTCAGTCAACACGACAACAAGTTTGTCCAGGAGGCTGCGCCAGGCAAGGCTGTCGCCGTACATCATCTGCTTGGTGAACACATAATTACGTGAGCCGCCGCCCTCGATCATGTAGCTGGCGAGTGTGTACGGTGCGCCGCAGAATCCAATGACTCCCAGCCGGTCACCGAAGTGGGCCGCCACCTTCTCGATCGCACGGGCCACATATGCAAGCTCCGATGCGCGATCGGTCCGCAGGGCCTTGACGTCCTCCGAAGTCCGCACGGGATGGTGCACGACAGGGCCTTCGCCGGCCTGAAATTCGAACGGCAATCCCATCGGTTCAAGGGGAAGAAGAAGATCGGCGAAGATGATGGCGGCATCCACGCCGAGTTTCTCAGCTGCAGTAATGGTGACCTCGGCCGCGATCTCCGGCTGCTTGCAGATTTCGACAAGCGTGTGGTGCTTGCGAACATCCCGGTACTCCTGCATGTAGCGCCCTGCCTGGCGCAGGAACCATACCGGCGTGCGATCAACCGGCTTCCGCAAGCAGGCGCGTACGAAGCGTGTACCCTCTAGAACAGAGTCCTGGTTTGCCACCGTTGCCGGGGCATTTCTATCGACGATATCCATACAGGCTGATTCTAATGGGCATGTGTTGCCCCGCAAGGTACTTTGTCACATGAGGTTTACGCGATCAAATTGCGTCTCCTTGTCATGTGGGTTGTCTTTTCCAAAGGCACAACGAGAGAATCAATAGGCCATGGCTCCCGCCGAAACATCGCTTCGATTCGAAGGCGTACACTGCAGCATCATTCTCGAGCGGCCGGCCGCTTCCGTGATTCTGCTGCGGATCAGCGGGACCGACACTGGTGAACTCGGTGATGCTCCGATGCGGGCCTTGAACCAGTGGCTCGCTCCGGCAGGGCAGGTCAAGCTGTTCATTGATGCGCGTGCTGTTCGCGGCGCCTCAATCGATGTGAGCAGCGAATGGGCTGCCTGGCTGAGCCAACATCGAAGCGACCTGGGATCAATCACGATGCTAACCGGATCGAAGTTGATTCAAGTCACCGCGGAATTCGTGCGACGATTTGCCGATCTCAATGGCATCATGTGGGTCTGTACTGAGCCTGCCGTGTTTGATCTGGCGATCGAACAGGCGCAGCGATCATAAGCTGGTAGACGCGCAAACTTCAGCTGATCACAACTGGATCGCAGCCCACTGGCCGCCGACGCGCCGCACGTTGAACATGCGACCGTGAACCTCAAGCCGGTAGATTCCATCCGGAGGCGTCTGTGCTGCAGCGGTAATGCGGAGGCTGGTCCAGACTGCAACGTGAGGCTTTTCGTGGTTCAACTTCGTGCTCAGGGCAACTGTGCAATCGCTCTGAAACGATTCACCTCGAATTATCCCCTGCAGGTGATCCGTGGTGTGTTGTTCCCTCTTCCGCTTTTCCATTCACGCCTCGATCTCGGAACAATTTGACCGTCCGGGGATCGTGGGCAGATTAACGGATTATGCCAGTTCCAAGCAATTGGCATAAGAGATCTGAACTAGAACTGCAATCAGGTTCGGAGCGACACGGCAACGGCACCGCCGTCGCGAACGGCTACGTTTCTGCCCTATGCAAGCAAGTCGGTGCGCTCTTGCTGAATCCAATGAGTTTTGGAAAGGAACATTTCAGAACTACAGTTTTTTGAATATTCTGCAGCAACTTACATCAAAATATATCTTTAGTGGGCCTCTATCTACTCAGTTTGATCCTAAGTTACTGATTCCAAGAAGGAAAATGGCATTGGCTGTTGTTGGCCACCGAATTGCAAATACCTACCGCGACTCCCCGCGTGCGTCACGAGTCGTGAGCGTGATGCGTTCCCCGACCTCGCCAAGGTTCAAATCGCTCACATAGAAGTTCGTACTGGCAGGTTTGAGCTAAACCCAGTGAAGGATCAAAAAAACGTATGAAGAAGATCTCTTTCGCCGCGATCTACCTGTTCCTGTTCGTGATGTTGGCGCCCAATGCAGCGTTCGCGCAGGCCACGGCCAGCGGAACCATCCTCGGCACGATATCGGACCCGTCTCAGGCGGTTATCAACGGGGCTGAAGTGACCATCACAAGCGTTTCCAGCGGTGCCTCAAGAACCATGGTGACCAACAATGTTGGCAGCTACCGGTTCGACCTCCTGCAGGCTGGTGCGTACAAATTGTCAGTAAAGGCCAACGGATTTAGCACAGCTGTACAGAGCATTGAACTGCTAGTTGGGCAGACGGCAACCTCCAACGTGACCCTGACTCCGGGCGCGACGTCGCAGACGGTTGAAGTCGAGGCTGCAAACCCCCTGGTCGACGTAATGAAGACCAGCGTGAGCGCGGAGATTACGCCCACTGAAGTACAGAATCTGCCGATGGTTGGGCAGGATGCGGCCGATCTGGCTTACCTGGTCCCGGGCGTCAAGCAGACTGACTCTTATGACCCGACGAAGAACCGTTACGCGATCCTCTCTGTAAACGGGGATGGCGGCCGTAACGTGAACGTCACAGTGAACGGCATCGACAACAAGGACAACACCGTAGGCGGCATGGTGATGCAGCTTCCTCTCGAGGCTGTGGATGAGTACCACATCAGCACGCAGCGCTTCTCGGCTGAGAACGGCCGATCGGAAGGCGCAGCGATCAATATCATCACCAAGCGCGGAACGAACCAGTTCCACGGTACCGGCGTTGGTTTCTTCCGTGACACCGCCCTGAATACAGACGAGAAGGATCCGGACGGAAACGGTGGGTATACCAAGTCGCATCCAGACTACACGCGTCAGCAATTCGGCGGCTCGATTGGCGGTCCGGTAAAGAAGGACAAGGGATTCTTGTTCTTCGCTCTCAACCGGGAGCGGGAGCATCAGTCGCAGGCAGAAGATACAAACTCCTATGCCGAACTGCTGGCAGCTCAGCCGTTCTTTGGGGATCTCGACAAACCTTCTGCGACGATTCCGCGTCCCTTTTTCGAAACTCGCTACAACGGGCGCGCTGACTGGCTCTTCAGCAAACGCGAGAGCGCTTATGTCAGCTACTCATCGCAGGCAAACAACAGCTTGAACGATCAGTCGGACGGTACCGGTGATCTGAACAACGGCAACTTCACAGTTAACCACCTTCAGATTGCAAACTTCACGCTGAGCTCTATCCTCTCTGACACGACGGTCAACCAGTTCACCGCGGGTTGGCAGTACTGGAACAACCTCATCGATAGCAGCATTAAATCGCCTCTGGTCACCTTCCCGGATGCAACGTTCGGAACAAACACCAACGTTCCGCAGCAGTCCTTCCAGCGCAAGTGGCAGTTCAAAGACGACTTCTCGAAGGCGATCGGCAAGCACACCTTCAAGGCCGGCGTGGACTACATCTGGAATCCGGTCGAGGGAGGATTCTTCGAGTTCAACTCGACGCTCGAGATCGACTTCGCTGACAACCCATCTGTAATCACCAGCGATCCAGCCAATTATCCCAATGGTTTCCAGACACCCGGAGCTGTCACCGGTATGTCGATCTCGAATGGCGATCCTACTTTCATCGTTGCCACCAAGCAGCTTGGCTTCTATGCGCAGGACGATTGGAAGACGACGCGCCGCCTGACTCTGAGCCTCGGCCTCCGCTGGGATAAAGATTTCAATATGATCGGCGGATCAGACATCCAGAACAGCCGAACTTTTCTGGATCTGAAGGCACTCAATGACCCGTTCTCGAATCCCTATGTCGACAAAATTGCCAAAGATGACAATCTGGACTTCAGCCCGCGCGTTGGCTTCGCATACGATTTGAGCGGCAAGGGTAACCAGGTGCTTCGCGGTGGATATGGACTGTATTACGGGAACGTATTCCAGAACATTCCGCTGTTTATGGAACAGATGTCGAACCCCACTGTGTTCGCGACCGTTTTGAGCCTTTCAGCTCCCGATGATCCGGTCCCGGGCACCGGCAAGACACTCGGTCAATGGCAGTATGGTATCGACGCCGCTCCGACAATTCCCGCGCCAGCGACCCAGTTGCCTGCGGGAAATATCGGTCGCCTGATCGACCCAAACTATCGCAACCCTGTTACACAGGAGTTCAACCTGGGTTACACCTGGGCCATGAACCAGAACACCGCGTTAGAAGCTGAATACACGCATGTGCTCGGCCTCCATGGAAATAAAACGATCAACATTGATCAGAAGATTCCAGCCGGCGGAACTTGCTGCACTCGACCACTCGATGCGCCCTTCAATGCTTCCTCTATAGCAGACCGGCGGCCGAACAGCGTTCGCGTCGATTCTGCAATTGGTCGCGAGCACTACGATGGTCTCAACTTTAGCTTCCGCGAGCGCATGAATCGCTTCCAACTCCAGGCCAACTACACGCTCGCCTGGGCATACGGATATGGCACCGGCGGTGGTTCGTTCCGAAACTATCCGAAACTCTCAACCGCCCCCTTCGCGAGCTGGGAGTGGGGTCCTTCGCCCAACGATGAACGTCACCACATCAGTGTGGCTGGCGTTATGGATCTGCCTAAGGGCTTCCAGATCTCGCCGATCCTGCAATACGGCTCGCCCCGCCCCTTCGATTTGACCAACTCTGCGAATACGCTTAACACCGGGGGAGGAACCGCGATCGGGGTAGTCGTACCCACTTCCGATCCGACAGACTACCTCGCGTTTGCCGGCGATGAAACGGGTGCCCAGAACTGCTTCTACGGCCTCAATGGCGTAGCGGCAAGCTGCACAATAGCGAAGTATGATCCGCTCCGCGGTGATCCTTTCTTCGAACTGGATGCCCGGTTGGGCAAAAGCTTCAAATTCGGGGACAAGGCTAACCTGCAACTTATCGCAGAGGCATTCAACCTTACTAACCGTGCAAACTATGGCGGCAACTACGGGAACAACATCGCATCGGCCAGCTTCAACAAGCCGGTCGGATTTCTCGCGCCCAGCTCTGTGATTATTCCGCGCGCGACCTGGGGCGAACTTGGCTTCCGTTTCAGCTTCTAACTGATTGCGGTTCCAATTTGAAGGGCCGGCGTTCGCGCCGGCCCTTTTCTTTTGTCCCATTACGGAAGACATGTGGAGGGTAATTCTGAAGTGACGAATGCCACTTGAGAAATTGAAGATAACGGTATACTGAGAGCACTCAAGCCCATTCGATCCTCTAGTTTTGGTGGTATCTTTCTTTGCGTTTTCTGAAGAGAAGCTGGAAGTTTGCTGATGTGGCGGCGCTGTCTGCGCTGGCAGCCTTGCTGGTTGTAAACAGCGGATTCGCCGTACGTTGCGGTGTGGAACAACACCAGATGAACCGTTTGATGCAGTATGCACAGCAGCGCCGGCAAGCCTGCATTGCCCTGGGTTTGCTGTGGGAAGCGAATGATCAGGACAGGCAGTACAAACCGGGAACGAGCGCCGGAACCAATGCCACAGTCGGCCCGATTTCCGGGTTTGTGATGGATGTAACGGAGAACGAGTTTGGGCATGCCGAGGGGCGTTGCCACGCTGTCAATGCCAGTTACAGCGAACTCATAGCCGAGTATCGATAGGTATTCAACCGGGGGTGGTGCGGGCGCAACAATCGTTGCGCCCGCTGTGCTTTGAGCGCAAGGCAAGTTGTGTAAACACATGCCTTCACTGCGATAGCTCAATGTGATTCACTGACTTAAGCAGTCTCGTTTGAGAGTGCCCTTTCAGGAGAATCCATTAAAGATGAACAAATTTGGGCGACTTTCCCTCCCTGCCCTGGTGATTCTGTTCCTTCTGATCCTTTCCGCGCATTCCCAGAAGGCAGCGTCCGGTCAGCAGCCCGCGGCGCTAGAGTTCGTTCCTGCGCACTACACGAAATATGAATTTCGGATACCGATGCGCGATGGGAAGCGATTGTTCACTGCTGTTTACGTTCCGAAATCAGTTGCGTTCAAAGATGCAGGACCGTACCCGTTTTTGATGGACCGCACGCCATACAGCGTGGCTCCGTACGGAGAGGATCGATATCCCAAACACCTGGGTCCCTCAGAAGAATTCGAGAAGGGAGGATACATCTTCGTCTACCAGGATGTGCGGGGACGCTGGATGAGTGAGGGCGAATTCGTGGAGATGCGGCCGCACATCGATGATAAGAAGGGCTCCCTGGAGGTACACGACGCTTCTGATACATACGACACGATCGAGTTCCTGCTGAAACACATATCCAATAACAACGGCAAGGTGGGCATCTGGGGTATTTCGTATCCAGGGTTCTACACGTCAGCTTCGATGATCGATTCGCATCCGGCACTGGTGGCGGCAAGTCCGCAAGCACCGATGACAGATCTGTTTCTTGGTGACGATGCATACCACGGCGGTGCCTTCATGCTGTCGGCGAATTTCGGGTTCTACGCATTCTTCCGTCCCCAAGAGGGGACACAGACACCGAAGCAGACAGCTCCATTCGATTTTGGGACGCCTGACAGTTACGAGTTCTACCTCAAGGCGGGGAACACCGCCAATCTCGACAAGCAGTATCTGAAAGGCTCGAATTGGCTCTTCAACGATCAGTTGAAGCACACGACCTACGACGCATACTGGCAGCAGCGTGATCTGTCTCGGCACATGAAAAACGTGAAGTGCGCGGTGCTGGTTGTCGGCGGATGGTTCGATGCAGAGGACCTGAGCGGGCCTTACAGAACGTTCGATGCAACGTCTAAGTTTAATCCCGCGACACCGACTACTTTGGTTGAAGGTCCGTGGGTGCATGGTGGATGGGCCCGTGGAGACGGATCGCATCTCGGCGATGTGCAATTTGGTGCAAAGACGAGCGAGTACTTCCAGCAGCAGATCCAGTTCCCTTTCTTCGAGCACTATCTGAAAGGCAAGGGAGAGCCTCCGCCCAAGGCCATCGTCTTCGAAACTGGCACGAACGTGTGGCGGCTTTTCGATCAGTGGCCGCCGAAACAAGCATCGCCCAGGATGCTTTACTTCCACGCGGGAGGGAAGTTGAGCTTCGAACCACCGACCGAGGTGCAGAGCCGGGATGATTACGAGAGCGATCCCAACCATCCTGTTCCATTCGTGGGATACACGACGAACACCGTACCTCAGCGGTACATGGTGGACGATCAGCGTTTCGCGAGCACACGAACAGACGTGCTCACGTACACCAGCGATCCGTTGGAAGAGGACGTTACGATTGCGGGGCCAATCTCACCGAAGCTGCAGGTATCCAGTTCGAGTACCGATTCGGATTTCGATGTGAAACTGATCGATGTATATCCAAACGACTTTCCCAATCCGGGCGAGGAGGGGCGGCCAAATAAGCGGATCCTCGACACACCACCGTTGTTGATGGGCGGATACCAGCAGTTGCTGAGAGGCGAGCCTTTTCGTGCAAAGTTTCGCAACAGCTGGGAGAAACCGGAACCACTTGTACCGGAGAAAATGACGGACATTCACTTCTCGATGCCCGACTTGTTCCACACTTTCCGACGGGGTCACCGCATCATGGTCCAGGTCCAGAGCTCATGGTTTCCGCTGACGGATCGCAATCCGCAGGTCTTTACAGATATTCCAAATGCGACCCCAGACCAGTTCACCAAAGCAACGGAGCAGGTTTATCACCAGAAGGATGCGGCTTCCGGTGTAGAACTTCTGGTGATGCCAAAGATGTGAAGCCGTTCCGACAAGGAAGACAAATCAGATAATCATCTGTGACGGGCTCGTTTGCTGGCAATCGGCGTGTGCTGCTAAAGTTCGTTGTTTGGCTGATTTTGAGAGGTATGTGATGTTTGCACGATTTTCTCGATGTACTTCGGTTTCTGTTGCTGCGGCACTGTTAGCCGTATCTCCGGCGATCCGTGCCGAAGAGGGCATGTGGACCTTTGATAACCCGCCGCTGAAACAGTTGGCGGCGAAGTATAACTTTCATCCATCTCAGGCATGGCTGGATCACCTTCGACTCTCGAGTGTGCGGCTGAATGACGGTGGCTCGGGCTCGTTTGTCAGTCAAGATGGTCTTTTGTTGACAAATCACCACGTGGCCCGAGGACAACTTCAAAAAAACTCAACGGCTGAACACGACTATCTTCACGATGGCTTCTACGCTGCGACTCCGGACCAGGAGATGAAGTCCCCCGACCTTGAGATCAACGTCCTTGTCGGTATGCAGAATGTGACCGCTCGAGTGCAAGGCGCGGCAAAGGGAGTCAAAGACGAAAAGCAGGCGCTGAAGGCTCGCGAAGCAGAAATTGCGGCGATCACGAAGGAAAGCAAAGACAAGACCGGCAATCGCTCCGACGTGGTTTCTTTCTATAGCGGCGGAGAGTACTGGCTTTATCAATACAAAGTATTCACAGATGTGCGGCTGGTATTCGCACCAGAGCAGCAGGCGGCGTTTTTTGGTGGTGATCCGGACAACTTTACTTATCCGCGATATGACTTGGACATGGCCATCTTTCGCGTGTACGAAAACGGAAAGCCGATCCACTGCGACAACTACCTGAAATGGAGCGCAAAAGGGGCTGCACCCGGTGAGTTGATTTTCATCTCCGGGCATCCGGGATCAACTTCACGCCAGGATACGATGGCAGAGCTGTTGGTCGATCGGGATGTCGTTGGCCCGGCGGTGACCGAGTATTTAAAAAGGAGGTTGGCCGCGGCGCAGGCTTATGCCGCGCAGGGTCCTGAGCAGGCCCGCCAGGTTGGAAGCACGATCTTCGGAATCCAGAACAGCCTGAAAGTCTACATCGGACGCGCAGAGGCACTCGCGGACAAGGGCCTCATCGCGAAGAAGCAGGCCGAAGAAGACGACTTCAGGCAGAAGATCAATGCGAATCCGGAGTGGAAGAGAGAGTACGGTGGAGTCTGGGAAACGATTGCGAAGGCAGAGGAGCAGGTCAAGCCCGAAATCCGCTATCAGCTATTTCGCCGCACGGATAGCCGTCTGTTTACGATCGCGCTGCAGCTTGTGCAGTACGTTGCGGAGATCAAGAAACCGGATGGCGAACGGCTTCCACAATTCCACGATGCGAATCTGCAGTCGTTGAAGTTCCAGATGCTATCACCAGCTTCGATCACGATTCCCACTGAAAAGCTCTTCATGAAATCAGCGTTAACTCTGGCGCAGGAAAAGCTTGGAAAGGACGACGCGTATGTCCAGGCGTTGCTGCAGAATGGGCCGGTGGATTCGACCGTTGACTCGCTGATCGATGGAACGAAACTGCGTGACGTGGCCGCACGCCAGGCACTGCTGGAGGGCGGAGAAGCTGCAATTGCTGCTTCGAACGATCCAATGATTGTGGCCGCACGGCGTGTCGATCCGATTCTCCGCGCAAGCCAGCGCAAGATGCGCGACACCGTGGGAAGCGTGCTAACGCCAGCGGGAGAGAAGTTGGGTAAGGCGCGTTTCCTTGTATACGGAAAGGACGTGTATCCGGACGCGACCTTCACGCTTCGGCTTAGCTATGGCACTGTGGATGGATATCCGTATAACGGCACGATTGCACCACCCATCACCACTTTTTACGGTCTTTACGATCGGGCAGATAGCTTTGGAAACAAACCGCCATTTGATCTGACTCCGAAGGAGCAGGCGGCATTGGGCAAGCTCGATCTGGCTACCCCGCTGGATTTTGTTTCGACCGGCGATATTATTGGCGGCAACTCCGGCTCTCCCGTCGTTAATCGTGAAGGCGACTTGGTAGGGCTTATCTTCGATGGAAACATCGAGTCACTGGCAGGCGACTTCGTCTATGACGGTTCGAAAAATCGGGCCGTCTCGGTTCATTCTGCCGGGATGATTGAGGGACTTCGCAAACTCTACAACGCGAACGCGCTCGCCGATGACCTGGAGGGTAAGAAGTAAGCTCAGCTCGATGTACAGGGAAGCACAAAGGGGAGCCTGCCGGCTCCCCTTCTTATTTATTCCGTCCTCTCAGACGTTTACTGGTTTCCTGTGCGCACCGCGCAAGGCGGGGACAAGGAACGCGATGAACAACAGGCCAGCGGGAATTGTCAGCATGCCCGTGCGAATACTTGCGGTGTGGTTAGAGATGAACCCGGCAATCCAGGGCAGCACGGAGCCTCCGAAACCAGCAGTAAACAATATCCAACGCGAGTCGGCAGTGTTTCGCGTACGTTCGAAGAAGCCTGAAAGCACGAGGGGATAGGTGGGAGCAAGCGAGGCACCCAGGAAAAACATCGCGAGATTGCGTAATCCGACACCGGGAGCAAATTCAAGGAGGAGAGAAAAAATCAGTCCGGTAGCGATGAGAATCCGGAGCATTCGAATGGGCTTCACACGAATCAGAAGAAGAGAAGACACGCCACGGCACGAGAGAAATCCTGCCCAGTAGAAGGAGGATGAGGCAGCCGCTAAAGCAAGCCCGCTGTTCTCTGTTCGCAAAGCATAGGTGGGGAGCCAGGTTGCAACTGTGTTTTCGATGCCCACCTGGAGAAAGGCAGCAATTGCGAAGACTAGCACGAGACGAAGTGCCGTCGTCGATGTTGGATCGACAGAGGCATGGACTGGCTCAGGGCCGTCTCGAAGTACGATGCCACAAACGACAGCCGCACAGGCCGCGGCCACTGCAAAAAGCAGGTATGCCGTGCGGTAATCATGGTTGACAAGAATTCGTGCCGCGATCAGGGGAGCAGCCAGCGCGCCCACACTCCATGAAAAGTTAAGAAAAGTGAGCATCGGTGCGCAGCGTTCAGGAAAGGTGCGGCCTGTGAAGAGCGTTACTGCGGACATGGGAACGCCGACGCTGATACCGAGCAGAAGGAAGACCGGTTCGAGAATGGCGCGTGGGCTGGCCGCAACTAACAGACAGGCGCCTGCCATCGCTGCAAAACCGAGGGTCATGGTTCGCGAGTAATTCTTTCTGCAAAGCAGCGCACCGATTGAGGTTCCAGCGAAGTAGAAAAGAAACAACAGTCCGGAACGCGCATCATTCAGGTGAAATCGGGCGGAAATTGAAGGCAAGAGCGCTCCCCCAACCACGTGAAGCACACCCGTGAGCGCGAAGACTGGGTGGAGGACGGCGATGGATCGGGCGGAGGAAGGTGTGGCGGCTGCGTCCATCGGTTCAGGTTCGCCGAGCTCGAGTTCTTTTAGGATTCGGCGGGCAAGTCGATTCTCGAATAACCAGTTCCGGATGAATCGGAACGAAGTCCGGGAATGTCGCCTGTCCCCGGATCCGCTGCAAAAGAATCCGTGCCGCTGTGACGCCCATTTGGTTTAGAGGCTGCCGGATAGTTGTGAGGCTTGGGTTATGAAAGGCTGCGCTCTGGATGTCGTCGAATCCGACGATTGAGACATCGTTCGGTACCTGCAATCCATGGTTCATGAGTGCGCGTATCGCGCCGATCGCCGCAATGTCGTTGTAGCAGACGAGCGCAGTGAAATCGCCGCCACGCTGAATCAATTCATTCGTAGGCTCGAATCCAAGCTCCGGCGTGGAAACCCGAAGCTGAAGCTGGACTACAAATTCTGGAGGGACAGAAAGCTTTAGATCGCGCGCCACACTCATCAGGCACTCCCAGCGGTCATCAGCGTCCGAGCTGTGACTGCCACCCCTCATGAATGCGATCTTCCTGTGACCTAACTGGTAGAGATGCCGGAATGCGAGTTCTGCGGCCCGCTTCTGATCGAGGACAACGTTTGTGACGCCATCTATCTTCTGATGGCCTGCTACGGCGACAGCTGGTAGAGCTCCGATCGATTTTTCCAGGGAAGTGTCGATGAAAATGAAGCCCTCGACAGAGCGATCCATGAAGAGGCGAGGATATTCCTCAATAAGGTCGGGCTTGCGGCGATGACTCGCGGTGAGATAGAAATACCCCTCCTCAATGAGATGTTCTTCCACTCCGCTCAAGACTTGGGAGGCATAGCTGTCGCTGAGTTCGGGAACCAGCACACCAACCGTAAAGGTCTGACGCTTCCTCAATGACCGTGCGAAAAAGCTGGGTCGGTAGTCGAACTTGGCAGCAGCCTCTACAACGCGGTCGCGAGTCTCCTGAGGTATCGAGCGCACGCCGGGAGCGTTGTTCAGAACCAGCGAAATGGTGGCAGGCGAAAGGTTGAGGTACTCCCCTAGAGTCCGAAGGCTGATGGGCTGCCCGGGCTGAGGACTGACTCCAGATTTCGTTCTCTTGGGCATGCACTCATGTTGTAACACCTAGGGCCTGCGGTACGCTCCTAAGTCAATCGCGACGGCGTGCAGTAGCGTCTGCATGAGAGAGTACCCGCAATTTACGGTAAACTGAAGATGCTTCCCGCTTTGCGGAGGGATGGGTGAGCGGTTGAAACCGGCGGTCTTGAAAACCGTTGTACTCGAAAGGGTACCGGGGGTTCGAATCCCTCTCCCTCCGCCATTCCATATAAAAAGCGTAAGGATGCTCTTGGGTATCACCTGCCTGGCATTCAGCCTTGCCGTACCAGGTTTGGCGCAAGCCGACCCAGGACAGGTGGCATTCTCGCTCGAACGCGATGGAAAGCTGGCAGAGGCAGAGGAAGCATGGAAAGCGCTGGCCAGGCAATACCCAACCAAGGCGGAACCCTTAGCGCACATCGGCCTAATCGAATCGAAGCAGGGACGCTACACCGAAGCGATCAAGAATTACCGAAAGGCGATTGCACTTGAACCTCAGATGCCAGGATTGCGATTGAATCTCGGATTGGCGCAGTTCAAGGCTGGCGAGTATCAACAGGCAATCGCGAACTTGGAACCGCTGTTGCAAGCGCGTCCCGACGATCAGCAACTGACTATCCTCCTCGGAATGTCGAAGTACGGGCTGGGCCACTACTCGGATGCCGCCCGACTCCTCAAGTCTGCCTCTGACCGCGACCCGCAGAATCTCACACTCCTTCTGACGCTGGCGCACAGCTGTCTATGGTCAAAGCAGTATTCCTGCGTACAGGATGCGTTTCACCGGCTTGTAGCTCTCAATGCCGACTCCGCCGAGGCGGAGATGCTGATGGGCGAGGCGCTCGATGAGATGAAGGACCACGAGGGCGCGATCCGGCAGTTTCGCGCTGCAGCAAGTGTCGATCCCAAGGAACCGAACGTGCACTTCGGATTGGGGTACCTGCTCTGGACCAAGGGACAATATCCGGATGCCGCCGCGGAGTTTCAGGCAGAACTAAAGAACGACCCGCAGAACTTGCTTGCCATGCTTTATCTGGGCGATGCCAAGATACAGATGAATCAGCCGCAGGACGCGAAGCCGCTTCTTGAAACGGTGGTCCGGATGGACGCGGCAAACGGTATGGCACATCGCGATCTCGGCATCATCCTCGCTGATGAGGGCCTCAAAAGCGAAGCGATGGTCGAATTCCAAGCTGCAATCAGGATCAATGACAAGGATGTGAATGCCCATTATCGGCTGGCAAGGTTGTACCGCTCGATGGGAAAGATTGCAGAAGCCAAGGTTGAATTCGAAAAGGCCAGCAAGTTAAACAAAGCCGAGGACGAACGACTGCTGAAAGTGATGTCAGCAAACCCAACGAGGAAGCGGGCGGACGAGTCTTCGCCCAAGCAGCCACAATGATGGTGACGGACTCCGAGCGCTTCAGCTAAAGCCATAACAGTAACGGCAGAATGGCGCGCCAGGATCCTGGGGCCATAAAAGAAAGGCCGGAGCAGAAGCTCCGGCCCTATTCAGGAGCATGAGATTTCAGAAGATCAGCTTGGCGCCGATCTGGATACGGCGTGGCGCATGACCGCTCGTAACCTGTCCGAATGAGCTATCAGCAAGACTGGTGTCGACAGCGCCGCTGCTGGATCCGTTACCTCCGCCCGAACCGAAGCTCTCGTGGTTGAAGGCATTGAAGAACTCGCCGCGCAGCTGGAACGACACTCGTTCGGCGATTCTGGTGTTTTTGATCGCCGCAAGATCCCAATTATTCAGGCCAGGGCCAAGCAAGCTGCCGGAGCGTTCGCTACCCCAATGACCGACAGCGGTAGCAAAAGACCCGGTCGTGAACCATTCGTCGACCGACTTGGTCATGTGAACGGGTGCGATCTGATCGGGACGCGTGCCACTTCTGCCCGTGCCGACAAGTTCGCCGTTCGGATCCCAAGGATCATAGGGCTGAGAGAGCGAGAAGCTTTGACCGGAGAACATCTGCACAATACCGGAGGCCTCCCAACCACCCGCTATTCTTCCCACCAAGCCTGCCTGATGAGTGAAGAACGGGAGATCATACACAACGTTCGCAGTGAAGGTGTGGGGCTGGTTGTACGACGACGGGCCATAGTCAAGCTTGAAATCGTACTGATAAGTGGAGTACACATCGCGATCTGAAGATTGCGTTGTCAGATCTTTCGACCATGTGTACGCCATGCCCAACTGTGCCCCGTGAGAGTGATGATTCAGGCTGACCTGGAGAGAGTTGTAGTTGTTTGTGTAGAACGGACCTCGATCGCGGATCGTTGAATACCCCGGGTAGGGCCGCAATGCATTGGTCTGGGTGGTGGGAGCAGCCTGCACCGCGGCAACTGTCGGCTGATTCTCATCGAACTGTCCGAGCAGATGACGCGCCAGTGCGCCAACATACGCGGTCTCAAGCACCGTACTGGGCAAGAGTTCGCGCTGGATGCTCAGGTTGAAGTTGGAATACCTGGGCACGTAGAAATTCGGATTGCCGGCCGCGACCAGCAGGTTCGGACCGTAGTTCACTGAAGAGCTGCCGCTATTGATGTTATCGAACTTCGCGTTGTTGATTGTGGTGCCTTGTGCCAGCGGTGGGTTGACGAATGCATTCTGCTCCCAAATTCCGTTGAGCAGACGATCATAGAAAACGCCAAAACCGCCACGCACTACCATCTTGCCATTGCCACTCACGTCGTAAGCGAAACCAAATCGGGGAGCGAAGTTAGTGTTGTAGTTCGGGGCCACGTACGCGCCGAAGGGTGAACACGACACCAAAGGTGAGATCTTCTGTGCGTTAGTACAGGCAGTTCCCTTGGGAAAAATAATCCCGTTGGTGTAAGTGGACGGTTGCAGAAGGAATCCGTTCACGTATTGATTGGCCACGAAGTTTCCGGTGACCGGATCGATCTGCGGCGCGAGTTGTGGATTGTACAAATGAGGATCGAAATTGGACACCGTATTCTTGACATCGGTGACGGAGGGCAGACGGCTCCAGCGCACGCCCAGATTCAACGTCAGGCGCGGAGTAACCTTCCAGTCATCCTGCACATACGCTTCAGTGTTGATGAAGTGCAGATCCGGGATGATGTCGGGCAAAGTCTGATTGAAGCTGGAGACATTGCCAACGAGGAAGTCGCCCCAGGAGTTAAAGCTGAAGTTCGGCGTCCCGTTGACCGCATTCTCAGTCTTGATCATCTGCTGGATCTGGAAGCCGGTGCGGAGTGTGTGTTTGCCGAGGTTGAATGAGAGATTGTCGAAATAGGTGCGATCGAGGTTGCGCTCGTTCCATGGAGCAGAGCCTGCGTTGAACCCCGTGACTCCATTAATCGAGATCGACGGTACCTTGCCGTAGGGGTCAGGCGACCACTGGTTGGTTAAGGCACCATTGACCGTAGCCGAAGTCGCAAACTGGTTCGGCTTGATCTGCGAAAAGTATGTGCCCTGTGCATACGCAAACTCGAATTCATTCACGACCTTAGGACTGATGGTCCAGGTCAGGTTGCCGACCGCGTTCTTGCCGGGCGAGTTTACGAGAGTGTCCACCAGGCCGGGGTAGTTGGAACCTGCCCACAGACCTTCTGGATTGTCCACTGGCATATCGTCATTCATATACCGCGCGTAGAAGTGGACCTTGTCAGTGAAATAGTGGTCGATGCGGGCGATGTCGTCGCGGAAGTTGTTCTGGGCCGAGTAGGAGAAAACATATCGATCGCCGCTGTTAGCCGGGTACTTATTGAACACATTCGTCAGGTACACCTGAGAATTTGCGCTGTAGCAACTCGGCTTGATTGTCGTGGTATCACTTGCAGCATCGTAGGTCGCACAACCTGCGGGAGCATTGGTAAAGTTTCCCGAAACTACGCCGCTCAGCATCGCCTGGGTTGCTGCCGGCATATTGTCTCCACCAGGAGAGCTGATCTTTCTCCACTCCTCTGACCAGAAAAAGAACGTCTTGTTCTTATTCGTGTTGTAGACGTTCGGAATATAGATCGGGCCGCCAATCGTAAACCCGTAGACGTTGTGGTGGTTCACGGGGTTTTTGTTTGGTTCGCCGTTCTCAATCTGGCTGCGTTTGTTAAACCACTCGTTCGCATCAAGCGCTGTGTTGCGCAGAAACTCGTATGCGGTTCCATGGAAGGCGCTGGTGCCTGCCTTAGTCGCTACTACGACCTGACCGCCACCTGAGCGTCCGTATCCGGCGTCATAGGTGCCGCGCGCCAGCGTGAACTCCTGGATGGCATCCACGTTGGGTGCATTGATGACCGTAAGGTTAGAACCGGAGTCATTGATGTCAGACCCATCAACCGTCCAGTTATTGGCGCCCACACGCGCGCCATTTACTGACATGGCGGTGGCGCCAGCGCCGGTTTCGTCGCCTAATTGGCTAACCACACCGGGCTGAAGAGTGACCAGTTGCTGGAAGTTGCGACCCGCGAGTTCTAACTCGCGAATCTGCTGACCCGTAATGGTGCCAGCCTGTGCGCTCGATTCCGTATCAACGCTCACCGCAGCCGCTTCCACAGTTACCGTCGTAGTGGCGGCGCCGGTCTTGAGTTGAATATTGAGGCCACGTTTTTCCGCAACATTGAGAACCACGTTCTTGGCCACGAACGTCGCAAAGCCTTGCGATGAAACGCTGACGTTATAGGTGCCGGCAGGCAGGCTCGTCACCGCGTAATTTCCGCTTCCGTCGGACATCACGGTCCGCACAGCATTCGTGGTCGTTTGAGTGACGGTAACAGAAGCATTCGGAATGACCGCTCCTGTACTGTCGGTTACTTCCCCGCTCAGGGTCGCCGTAAGTTGCTGCGCCCTCGATCCGCTTGCACAAGCGAACAAAAGCAGAGCCACAAGAGCAAACAATGCCCTGCGGACATTCGAACGCGTCGGGGAAAGACTTTGATTGAGAACCCGATTCAGGTCAATCATTGCCATCGCACCTTTCCTTTGAGATCTCATGGTCTAGTGCGCAAGCGCGCACGGTGGTTCAAGAGCTTCAGACAATGTGCTCCTGAGTGATTCTCCCTGGGCTTTCTAGAAAAGACCGGCGGCCGCGCCAAACCCCTTGCTGCGCTGAACCGTGGATGGTTCGAGGCCCGGATTCGGGGTATTTTCTTGTCTGCACTTTGCCTCCCAAGGTGTGTTCCTGGCCGGATCGAATAGCAGGCGACACCGGCTGATGTTGGCCCACTGCGATGACCTTGCGTTGGAAAACAATCATCGAGCAGGCACTTTTATACGTTGGGGAGAAGATACGACGGTTCCGCGCGGATTTCAACAACAAAATGATCATTAAGAGCGAAAATAATCATCTCGCCTAGAAAAATAGTGACAGTAAGGTCAATTGCAATTGACTTTTGATCGAATTCCCTATAGCTGGCAAAGCGGCAAATTCGCCCATCGTGTGCCTGGTCACGGGCTGACAAAGGGCTTTATCTACGAGGATTTCTTACGCGCGGATGACTCGAATACCTTGCCGTTCGAAGGGGGCAACTGCTTCCTGCGAAACACCGACGTTCGTGATGATCGTATTTATTTCGCTTACCGGGCAGATGAAGGCAGGACTCACATTTCCAAACTTGGTGGCATCCGTTACTACGATGACCTGCTTGGCATGCTTCAACATCTTTCGATAGATGAGCGCCTCATCTGTTTCAAGGGTAGTGGCGCCGCGATCGGCATCGAGACCGGTGACGCTCAGGAAAACCTTGTCCATATACACATCGTCGAGGAACTCAAGCGCGGCATTGCCGGTTAGCGAGAACGACCATGCCCATGGAATCACGCCACCTGTCATATACGTACGCACACCCGGTTGATTACAGAGTTCCATGCCGATATTTAGTGCATTGGTGATTACCTGGATTTTCTCTCTGTGCCGGAGCGCGCGACCGATATGCGTGGTCGTTGTGCCTGCTGAGAGCCCGATGGTCTCATTCGGCTGGACGAGTTCAGCGGCGGCGAGGCCAATCCGTCGCTTTTCTGTCGCGTGGCGCTGTTCGCGGGCCAGGAACGAGCTGTCGTAGCGAAAAGGCTCGTATAGAAGAGGCTCCACCAAAGTAGCGCCCCCGTGAGTTCTGCGTATCAATCCCCTGTTCTCAAGGCGGGCAAGATCGCGTCGAATACTGGGCGCCGATGATCCCGCCTCGGCAAGAATCTCGTCAATGGACGCAGTACCTACACGCAATAAGAACTTGATGATCTGTTCACAGCGGCCGTTCAGAGTGTCTGGCATGACGCGAACGATTCTACACGGGTTTGGGAATCGCAATCACCAACTTTTCAGGAAAACTGCTAACTTTGGTGGTTATTGAACCTGATTTGAGCAGCATGATGATGGAATTCAGGCTTAATGATCAATACGGAAAAACAAATTGAGGGCGACACCTGCCTCTCGTGCCTCAATGAACTCCCGAATGGCCGCCTTTGAACAATCCCTGGTGCTTTCAGGCAAGGTCTCGAGAGGTATTCGAATCGAGATGTAAGGGGTGCGTTGATCGAAAAAGCGGGAAACGCTCAGACTAGTCGATCTGGGGTGTTAGGATTTCTGTTGATTTCAAGGTTCGCTTTCAAGAAGGAGTCATTGTGAGGAGTGGCAAACTAATTTACCCAGCCATCACTTGCTTGCTGAGCTTGACGCTGTCTACCGCTAATGCTGTTGGACAACAAACCAATTCGCTCAAGCTGATGCCGATGCCCTCGCATGTCACTCAGGGGCAGGGACAACTCAAAATCGATAGCAACTTCACAGTGGCGGTCGAAGGATACAAGGATGCGCGGCTGGATCTCGCCCGGAAGCGCTTCCTGAAGGCTCTTTCTGGACAGACAGGAATTCCCTATCACCACGAGCCAACCGAAGGCACGGCGACTCTGGTTGTGAAAACGTCGGCCGCGAGCAAAGCAATCGAAAGTGTCGGAGAAGATGAGTCGTATCACCTTGACGTGACGGCAACCAGTGCTACGATCACCGCTCCTAATCCCCTGGGTGCAATGCATGGACTGCAGACGTTCCTTCAATTGGTCTTGCCTACGCCTGATGGGTTCGCAGCCCCAGCGGTCACTATTGACGACTCACCGCGATTTTCCTGGCGCGGGCTGATGATCGATGCCGGACGGCACTTCCAGCCGATGGACGTGATCAAGCGGAATCTCGATGGAATGGAGGCGGTGAAGCTGAATGTTTTCCATTGGCACTTGTCGGAGGACCAGGGATTCCGAGCAGAGAGCAAGGTGTTTCCGCTTCTGACGGGGAAGGGATCAAACGGCGACTACTACACACAGTCCCAGATGAAGGAGATCGTCGAATACGCGCGTGATCGAGGGATTCGCGTAGTGCCGGAGTTCGATATGCCTTGCCATACCACGGCGTGGTTCGTGGGCTATCCCGATCTGGCGAGCGGTAAGGGGCCATATCAGATTCAGACGAGGTGGGGGATCTTCGATCCAGCGATGAATCCAAGCCGTGAGAGCACCTTTGCCTTCATCGACAAGTTCATCGGCGAGATGACGACGATCTTCCCGGATCAATACTTCCATGTTGGCGGCGACGAGTGTGATGGGAAGGAGTGGGACGCGAATACGGAGATCAAGGCGTTCATGCAGGCGCATCAGCTGAAGGACAATGCCGCATTGCAGTCCTATTTCAGCGGGCGGGTGCAGAAGATTGTCGCGGCGCATCATCGAATCATGGTTGGTTGGGATGAGGTGCTGCAACCGAACACGCCGAAGGATGTAGTAATCCAGTCGTGGAGGGGGCCGAAGGGGCTCGCTGCTTCGGCGCGACAGGGGAACCGGACGATCCTTTCCAATGGCTACTACATCGATCTGAACCAGTCCGCGGAGGAGCATTATCTGACTGATCCGCTGGGCGGAGATGCGGCGAATCTCTCGGACGAGGAGAAGAAGCGCGTCATGGGCGGAGAGGCGGCAATGTGGGCCGAGTTCACCACACCGGAGATCATCGACAGCCGCATCTGGCCAAGAACGGCAGCAATCGCGGAGCGACTCTGGTCGCCTCAGGATCTTCGCGATGTGGAGTCGATGTACTCGCGGATGTACGCTGTGTCGGACAAGCTGGAGGCATACGGGCTGAGGCATCAGTCAATCACCCCCTTGATGCTGCAGCGGATGAGCGGTGAGAGCGATCCGAAGTATCTTGCGGTGCTCGCATCGGTGGTGCAGCCGCCGCGCGGGTATGAGCGCGAGTCGCTCAAGGAGTACGACTGGCACAGCCCTCTGAATCATCTGGTGGATGCTGTTCCACCGGAGAGCGAAACGGCGAGGGAGTTTAGCAGCTTGGTCAAAGCCATTGTGGCAGGCAGCGCATCACCGGAGCAGTGGCAGACGGCTAAGCAATGGCTCACCGAGTGGCGTGACAACGATGCCAAGCTGCAACCGACACTCAAGAGATCGGAGATCACGTCGGAGCTGGCTCCTGTGTCGCAAACGCTAGCCCAGGTATCCACGATTGGATTGCGGGCGCTGGACGATCTCCAGAGTCACCACGCCGCAGATGCATCGGCAACTCAGACTGATCTGCAGACATTGAAGGCCGCGGAGAAGCCCCAGGCCGTGCTGCGGAACATGATTGTTGCTCCTGTGGAGGCCCTGGTGCAGGCGGCGGGGAAACAGCCTTAGCTAACGATGAAAGCGCTTTTCAACTTTGAGGTTTAGCTCTAGCTTTTAGCCCGAGTCGGAGCATTGTTGGAGGGCGGCATTTACGTCCTCCAACAACGTCCAAGTTTTCGACGACCAACAGATAACAGGCAACTTAGTTGTAATCGATGCAAAATAGAGACTTAGCTATTGGAGCTTGTCAAGGGCCGAGCTACTGAGGTGCACCGGTGTGAGTTTGCGGGGGCAGAGTGGCCAGTCGCCTTGATCCCGGAAGTCAGCCTCATGCGAACCTGCTCACGTTATCTTGTGCCCGTAGGGGAAGGGCGGTAGGATGCTCTTCAAAAGCTGGCTCCCCGTTTCAGCCGCCAGAGAATACAAATGGGAGTTCATTGCTTCGGGGGTGCGAGCCTGGGGGTCGCAAAGTTGCCATCTTCTCTCTCATCGCTCTTCGAGGCCGCTGAGCGCGGCGACAGGAATGTATCTGATGAACTCTTCGGCGTTCTATACGACGAGCTTCATCGACTGGCCAGAGGCCAGCTCGCGCAACAGCTTCCGATGAGCATCGGCGCAACTACGCTCCTGCACCAGGCTTACATTGAAATGGCAGGCCGGGACAAGATCGCCTTTCCTGACCGGGCGAGATTTATGGGCTATGCAGCCCGCGTGATGCGCGGCCTGATCATCGACCACGCTCGCAATCGCAGCGCACAGAAGCGAGGAGGGCAATTTCATATCACCTCTACCAGCGTAGAGGCCGTGCAGCCGGTCGACCACCTCGAGCTCGAGCATCTGGGAGCAGCGCTGGATGAGTTGTCAGAGGTCGATCCGTGCCTGGCCGAGGTGGTAGACATGAAGTTTTTCTGCGGCTTTACGTTTGCCGAGATCGCCGGCATGAAGAACGTGTCGGAGCGAACCGTACAGCGCCAATGGGAGAAGGCACGCATCTACCTGCACCGCAAACTCAGCAAAGAACTCGAAGGATGATCCGTGTCCACGATTAGCCGTGATCGGTGGCAGGAGATCAGCCCATTTCTCGATGAGGTGCTTTCGCTCCCGGAAGAGGAGCGCGCAGGATGGCTGGCGAGATTTCAGCGCGAGAGGCCGGAACTGGGTGCACTGCTGAAAGAACTTCTCGAGGAGCATGTTTCGCTGAACCATCAGGAATTCCTCACAGGCCAGCCGATTAAAGGGCTGGAGGCATTCCTTCCAGGCGGGACAGCGGGTGCGTATCGGCTGATTTCGCCGATTGGCGAAGGCGGAATGGGGATCGTGTGGCTAGCGGAGAGGAGCGATGGGCGCTTCGAGCGCAAGGTGGCCGTCAAGCTTCTCCGCTTTTCACTTGGGTCACAATCTGGTTCAGGAAGATTCAAGCGGGAGGGAAAGATCCTTGCCCAGCTATCCCACCCCAATATCGCAGAACTGATTGATGCGGGTGTGACTTCGGGCGGGCAGCCTTACATCGTACTTGAGCACGTTGAAGGTACCCCGATCGACGGATGGTGCGATGATCACAAGCTGGACGTGAATGGCCGCATCTCGCTGTTTATCGATGTGCTCAGCGCTGTTTCGCATGCACACGCGAACCTGGTGGTTCACCGCGACATCAAACCGTCGAATGTACTGGTGCGGAAAGACGGATGCGTGAAGCTGCTGGACTTTGGAATCGCCAAGCTGCTCGCTGATGATTCCGACGGTTCTACGCAGCTAACGATGGAAGGTGGTTCAGCTTTGACGCCGCACTATGCGGCCCCTGAACAAATCACCGGGGGAGCGATCACGACCGGAACCGATGTTTATGCTCTCGGCGCGCTGCTGTATCTGCTGCTTGCAGGTAAGCACCCGACGAGTTCAGAGGCGCTGTCTCCGGCGGAACTCGTAAAGGCAATCACGGAAACTGAGCCAGTGCGCCTGTCAGATGCGAGCTTTGCGGGCCCATCGCCAGAGATAGCCGTGAACCGCGCCACTACGCCGGAGCGACTTCGGCGCGAGCTTCGCGGCGATCTGGAGACCATCATTGGCAAGGCACTGAAGAAGAACCCGTCAGAACGCTACGCGACTGTGAGCGCATTTGTGGACGATCTTCGGCGGTATCTGAAGCACGAGCCGATCAGCGCGCGACCGGACAACTTACTTTATCGCGCGAAGAAGTTCATGCGCCGCAACCGGACCGCAGTCGCATTGTCGACGGTCGCGATTATCGCTGTTGTCGCAGGGATAACCGGCGTTCTGATTCAGACTCGGAGAGCGAAGCAGCAACGGGACTTCGCTCTTCGGGAGGCGTCGCGAGCAAGCGCGGTGGCTGACATGGACAACTTCCTCCTGGCAGATGCGGCGCCAGGAGGCAAGCCCTTCACGGTGGACGAGCTCCTTGGCCGAGCGGAACACATCGTAAGCCGCGAACATCTCGAAGGTAGCGACCGGGCGGAGCTTTTTCTCTCGATTGGACGGCAATACTGGGGAGAAAACGAGACTGCCAGGGCGTATGCGTTATTTCAGCAGGCTTACGCCCTTTCCCGCAAAGTCAGTGATAGATCACTGCGAGCCCGCGCCTCCTGTGGTCTGGGGGTCATCCTTGCCCAGCAGGGAGAACCGGTACGGGGAGAGGCGCTGATTCAAGAGGGTCTCCAAGAACTGCCTAACGATTCAGACTCTGCGCTCGATCGCGTCTGGTGCCTCCTTAGAGGCCGGGAGGTAGCAAATCACAATGGAGACTCAAAGCTCGGCGTCCATCGTGTGTTGGAGGCCAAAGGCCTTTTGAGTGCTTCGCCGCTCAGGTCGGATGTGGGCGCATGGCGAATCGAGATGGATCTCGCTGAGGCTTATCGTCAGGACGGAAGGTTTAGAGAAGCGAGCGGCGCTTTCGAAAGATCATATGGGCTCATGAGAGAGCTGGGGCGCGATGACACCGAGACGGCCGGCACTCTGCTTAACAATTGGGCGTTGGCGATGGAATATCTCGGCCGACCTCTTGAAGCGGAAAAGATCTTCTATCGGGCTCTTGAGCTTAGCCGTGACAACCACGGCGACAGTGCGGTGGATCCGTTGCTTCTGCTCAACTACGCGCGGGTTCTTCGTGAACTTACGCGCACAGAGGAAGCGAAGAGTGACGCAGAGCGAGCGCTGAAGATGGCTTCGCAAGCCGGAGATCAAGTTACGATCAACCAGGCCCTGCTGGAGCTGGCACGAATCTACCGGCAAGCAGGCGACTATGCCCGCTCGAATGCAATGCTGGATCAGGTTGAACCGCGGCTTAGTAAAAATCTGCCGCCAGGGCATTACGCGTTCTCAAGCCTCGCCTCAGAGCGTGAGCTTACGGCGCTTGCGTCCGGCAATTTAGCTGCCGCAGACCATTTCTCGCGACTGGCGATGGACATCCTGCAGGCAGCGATTAAAGACGGTAAGCAAGGCGCGCAATTCTTGCCTACCCTTCTTGGCCGCCAATCGAAGCTTGAACTGAAACTGGGCCAGGTGGATCAGGCAGCGAAGGACGCCGCAAAACAGCTATCGATGGCTCAGTCGAGCTTTGAGCCGGGGCAGTATTCGTCGAACTTAGGATACGCGTACCTGAACGTCGGGATGGCTCTTCAGGCGCAGGGCAAAGCGGACGCGGCGCGTTTGGCGTTCGGCTATGCGACGAAGCACTTTGAGAGCGCACTGGGACCCAATCATCCGGATACGCGCAACGCCGTGCAACTGGCCCGAATGGACGCACAGTAGCGCAATTAATTGCTTCACATCTCCTCACCATTACTTTTGTCATTCTCGTTGAGAAATGGCGCTTTCGCGCTGTCGTCTTTCGGTTTCAGATTCCGATTACTTAGACAAGAGCGGCTCAATCTCTTTCTCTTCTCCGCATGAAACTCTGTGTGCCTCTGGCTCACTAGTTGGAAAGACGTTCAGCCAATCACTCTCCCGGAGTAAAGAGCGATGATCAACGACAACAAGTCACTGAAGGTGTCTCTTCGCGTTCGCAGTTTCTTCCTTGGTTCGGCAAAATACAGGCTTCCAATTCTGTTCGGCCTGGCCTTAGCTGCATCACTAAGCCTGTCAGGCGGGATTCTGTTCCCCAACCCACTCTTCACGTTCGACTCCTCGGGCATCTTGAGCACTTACGGCAAAGTCGATGTGACCAACCCATTCTTCCGGCCATTGGGAACAAACGGACGGACATGCAATACGTGCCATATTGCCGGTTCTGCATGGTCGATTACGCCGTCAGATGTGCACGCGAAGTTCAACGCGACGAACGGCCTTGAACCGATCTTCCGGACGAATGATGGCTCCAATTGCCCCAGCGCGGATGTGTCCACGCCCAGGGCTCGGGCGAGCGCGTACAGCATGCTGCTCAACAAGGCGGTTCTTCGAATCTCGCTCGCGATGCCGACGAATGCCGAATTTCAGATCATCGACATTCAGGATCCGCATAACTGCCCGGAGACCACCACTTCCAATCCGGCGTTCTTTCGGCGGCCGCTTCCGTCGACCAACTTGAGCTTTTTGAGCGCGGTGATGTGGGACGGACGTGAGACGGTGTTCGGCGCGATTCCGGGCAAGTCTTTGAACCTGGAGCAGAGCCTTCAGAACCAGGCACAAGACGCCGTCACAGGGCATGCTCAGGGTGCGGTTCCGAGCGCAGAACAACTGGCGAAAATTGCAGAGTTCGAAAGCCGGATCTCGACTGCGCAGATTTTTGACGTGCGTGCCGGAATGCTTGATGTGAAGGGAGCGAAGGGCGGACCTGTGGCGCTGTCGCATCAGAACACCTACATTGGGATCAACGATGCGCTGGGTGGCGATCCGAATGGTGTTGCATTCGATTCGAACGTGTTCACGTTGTACGACTCGTGGAAGAACTCCAATTCGCCTCACAGGCAGTCCGTTGCGCGTGGAGAAGAACTCTTCAATAATCTTCCGATTCCCATTACTGATGTTGCAGGACTCAATGATGCGCTGAAGCAGCCCGTCATCATGGGCACGTGCACGACCTGCCATGACACGCCAAACGCGGGCAGCCATTCGTTCTCCGTTCCGCTGGGGATAGGCACGACGGCGTATCCTGCAAAGCCTGCGCTGGATATTGCAGGCCTGCCGGTATACACAGTGCAGTGCATTGCAACGGGCGAGACAGTGCAGGTGACGGATATCGGTCGCGCGATGATTTCGGGCAAGTGCGCGGATATTGGCAAGATGAAGGGGCCGGTGTTGCGCGCGCTCGCAGCACGAGCGCCGTACTTCCACAACGGCGGGGCGAAGACGCTGGATGATGTAGTGGAGTTTTACAACCAGCGGTTCAGTCTTGCGCTGACTTCGCAGCAGAAGTCAGACCTGGTGGCGTTTCTGCGGACGCTATAGGCATAATCCCGGTGAATTGAATGCGATTACCCATGTCTCCAGAAACAGGAGACATGGGGCACCCAATCGTACTAGAGCTGTTTTATTTCTGGCGGGTTCAGCGCATCGCCACAATTTCGACGTTACCGGTGCGCCGCAGAATATTGACGCTGACCGTGTCTGCATAGCGTTCGCAGGAGATGTCGACGCTGCCGTTGCCGATTCTAAGGTTGCGAATTCGGACGTGCTGGAGTTTTTCAGGCAATGCTGAATGGTGCATGTAGAGGCGCGATTCGTTCGCCTTGATCTCCAGTCCGAGGCAGGCTTGGAGGACCATGAATACCGAGCCGGCAGCCCACGCTTGTGGCGAGCAGGCAACCGGATAGAGCGTGGGTCCTTTGCCGGGTCGGCGCCCGAAGCCGCAGATGAGTTCCGGCAGGCGATGGAACATCACTTCCGATGCGAGGTCGAGCAGGCCAGAGGTGATGCGCAGGGCGAGGTCTTTGTCGGGCCGACGCAGTGCACCGAGGGCGATGAGCGCATTGTCGTGCGGCCACATTGAGCCATTGTGGTAGGACATGGGGTTGTAGCGGCGCTCTCCGGTGACAATAGTGCGCACTCCCCAGCCGGAGAAGAATGCGGGGGAGAGCATGCCCTCGCTGATGGAGCGGTATTGCGCGTCGCTGGCTATGCCGGAGAAGAGGCACTGGCCGGCGTTGGAGCTGCGGACTCGGCACTGCTTCTTTTCGCCGTCGAGCGCGAGGGCGAACATGCCCAGTTCGTCAGACCAGAACTGGGATTGGAATTTTGAGCGAAGTTCGGCGGCCTGGGTTCGGAGTTTGTCGGCCAAGTCCTTGTGCCCAAGGTCGGAGGCGACAGAAGCGATGCCGTTTTTCGCTGCGTAGACGTAGCCTTGCACTTCGCAGAGCGCGATCGGGCCCTGGGCAAGCCGGCCGTCGCTGTAGAAGACGGAGTCGTTGGAGTCTTTCCAGCCTTGTTGTACGAGTCCGTGGTCTGTGGCGCGCGCGTACTCGACGAAGCCGTCGTGATCGGAATCGCCGTAGACGTCGATCCACTCGAGGGCAGCGAGGATGTTCGGCCAGATTTCCTTGAGGAAGTCAATGTCGGCTGTGCGCTCGTAGTACGCGGCGGCAAGGAGTACGAAGAGCGGAGTGCCGTCGACGGTGCCATAGTAGCGGCCGAAGGGGACTTCGCGCAGATGCGCCATCTCCCCCTTGCGCATTTCGTGGAGAATCTTGCCGGGATCGGCGTCGCGTTCGGCATCATGGCTGGTGGCCTGTGTTGCTGCGAGGTATGTGAGGACACCTTTGGCGACGGAGGGCGCAAGCCATAGGAGCTCGAGCGCGGTGATGATGCCGTCGCGACCGAAGACAGTGCTGAACCAGGGAACCCCGGCGTAGGGGTAGAGGCCGTGCGGTGTCTGGGTGATCATCATCGCCAGGTCAGCGCGTGAACGGCGAATCCACTCATTGAACTGCTCGTTCGATGTGTGAATATCCAGATCGGAGAGAGGGCCGGTGCTGCGCTCCTGATTCATCCGATGGAGCGCGTCGTTGAAGGAGGGCAGGTGAAGGTGCTGACCGTCTCCACCGTGAATGCAGGCCATGTTGATGGTGAAGCTGGCCTCGCCATGGGACTCGATGTGGAGGGGAACGGTGATGCCGCCGTCGTGGGTCTCGCAGGGAATGGAGCACTCAATGAAAGTGGCGCGATGGATGCGATCCAGACCGACGTAGGAGAGTTCTACTGAGTTGCGCGTCACTTTCGCGGGGCGCTTTTCTCCGCGGCGCTGGCGCTTCTGGCCCCGAACCTCGAAGATGTCAGCGAAGTCGGCGTCGAATTCGAACGAGAGTTCGATATCGAGCGACGTCTCACCATAGTTGTTGACGGTGATCTCGTCGTAGCAGACGGTCTCGGTCAAGAACTTCGTCCGGTAGATGTGGACGGTGCCGCGAGGAAGCAGGGATCCGTTCTCAAGATCGAGATCGGGGTTGGTGGAGTCTGCCGCGAATAGAATGTTGTCTTCGCGAACGGTGGAGCTGAGCAGCAGCGGGCGCACGCCGCAGAAGCGCATCTCGAGGCGCGAGAGATGGCGAGTCTCATTGTGAAAGATGCCCTGCTGGCCGAACCCGACGGGCTGTACGTCGCCGCTGCGATCGAAGACGGCGAAGGTGTCACCGTTAAGCAGAACACGCGTGCGGTCGTCGGCGAGAGCAGACGATGCGCGGATGTAAAACTGGTGGCCAACTTCGATGATGTCCTGATGATGTTCTTTCTGGATCGATGGAAGCATCGACAAAGAACTCCTCAATTAGATTGCGAGCGAAAGCCCGCGCTTGCCACGTGCAGCGCGTTTCTTTTCCGAAATCCCGAGTTCGTAGGTTTCGATGTACCTCTCGCCCATCTGGCGGGAGGTGAACCTCTCTAGAAATCGCTGGTGAACTGCCTTGCGATCGAGAGACGGAATCTTCTTCCATGCCTCCACCGCCTCTTCGACGCTCTCAACTATGAATCCGGTCAGCCCGTCGTCGATTATTTCTGAGACCGATCCGCCGCGGAAGGCGATCACCGGTGTTCCGCAGGACATAGCTTCAATCATGACCAAACCAAATGGCTCGGGCCAGTCGATGGGGAACAACAAAGCGGCGGCTTTACCCAGGAATTCTGTCTTGTCCGTTTCGCCGATTTCGCCGACGAACTCCACGTCTGAATTCACGAGGAGATCACTGATGTCGGCTTCGAAGTAGGCGCGATCAGCTTCATCAATCTTGGCGGCGACACGAAGAGGCATGCCTGCCTGCTTGGCGATTTCTATGGCGCGGTCGACGCGCTTTTCGGGAGAGATGCGTCCGAGAAAGGCGAGGTATTCGCCTTGCGTGAATGTCGGCTCATGAAGATCGGCCGGCAAACCATGGTGCACGGTAGCGAGCCAGCTAGCCCAAGGCATGGGTGCGCGTTGAGCGTCGGAGATGGAGACCAGGCGCATGTCGTCGAATTCCCGGAATAGTGGGTAGAGGTCAGGAATGTCCAGGCGGCCGTGCAACGTAGTGACGGCGGGAATTTCGAGGCGGCGAATTTGCGAAAACGGCAGGTAGTCGAGATGAAAATGGACCAGGTCGTAATCGTCTGCTTCCTGAGCGACGGTTTCAATCAGATTAAGGTGATGAGCAAGGGGAGAAAGCAGCTTGCCGCCTTCAAGTCGAAGCGACCGTTCGCAAACTGATCGCAGGCGGGCGGCTGTCTGAGAATCTCCACTTGCATAAAGCGTGACATCATGGCCCAGTCTTACAAGCTCCTCTGTAAGGTATGAAACGACTCGCTCCGTTCCTCCATATAGCTTTGGGGGCACACTCTCATATAAGGGCGCAACCTGCGCGATTTTCATATATACACTCCCGGGGGTCGTAGCCTGCGGGTCCTGAACGGGTTGGATGCAAGAACGGTTGGATCACGTGGCCCACGAGAGATTCAGAATTGCGGCAAAACGTACAAACGTTTGTAGATGCGGTCCGGGGAAGCCAGGAATGAGGAGCTTCGCCCGAAGGGGAGCCAGCCAGCCGGATTGGGGCCCGCGGGTCAGCGATTGTTGCATTTGATTTGCAATTTGGCCCACATCCTGCGAATATCGATATATGGACGTTCGGACCTGTTGTCGTCACTGTATGCCGCATTCGCGCGCACAGGTGACCTTCGGACCGAAATAGTTCATACACATTTCAAGGTTTCCTGAGAGCCCGCGATACAGCCCTAGCTGACGCGGGCTTTCTGTTTCTGTCAGATTCCCAACAAAGAGGTCTAATGACTGAGCCCCTGCAACCGAATCAACCGAAAGAGACCAAAGCCCAACGGTATGAACGCCTGAAGAAGGCGAAGAACCCATGGGAGGCGTTTGACGAAGTGCGCGCCTTTGCGCGAGAAGGGCGCTCGAGCGTGGTGCCAGACTGGGCCAGCGCTTACTTCAAGTGGTGGGGTGTCTATACCCAGGGCGACGGCGTTGGCGCAACAGGCGGCAAGGGCGGCGAGGGCCTTGCCACTGACTACTTCATGATGCGCGTTGGCATCCCAAACGGGATCGTCTCATCGCATCAGCTCAGAACAATCGGCGGGCTGACGCGAAAGTATGCGCGCAACCTCGCTGACATCACGGTTCGGCAGAACATCCAGCTCCATTGGCTGACGATTGAGTCCCTGCCAGAGGTGGTAGATGCGCTGAATGCGATTGGTCTTTCGCCGAAGGGTGCGTGCGGAGATGTTGTTCGCAATGTGACTGGATGCCCGCTGGCTGGCGTCGCTCACGATGAGATCTTCGACGCTTCGCCCATCGCGCTGGAGATTGCACATCATCTGACGGCAAATCCTGAGTTTGTGAATCTGCCTCGGAAGTTCAAGATCTCAGTGAGCGGATGCCGAACCTGGTGCAATTATCCGGAGATCAACGACATCGCACTCACAGGAGCAGAACGCGACGGTCAGGTTGGATTTTCGGTGCGAGTTGGAGGCGGCCTTTCGAATGAGCCGCATCTGGCAGTCCGACTGAACGCGTTTGTGCTGCCGGAGCAGGCGCTTGCGGTGGCCAGAGCGATAACGGAGATTTTCCGCGATCAGCAGGTGCTGCGCGAAAGCCGGGATCGGGCGCGGCTGAAATACCTGTTCATGCGCGAGGGGTGGAGCTCCGAAAGGTTTCTGGAAGAGATCGAAGCTCGACTGGGATACAAGCTGCTACCGGGTGTCGAGGAGAAAGTGCCGGACGAGACCCTGCGAGATCACGTAGGTATCCATCGTCAGCGGCAGGCTGGACTGAGTTACGTAGGAGCGTCTGTGCTGCGGGGACGGCTTAGCGGTGAGCAACTGGAGGCTGCGGCAGACCTGGCTGATAAATATGGCAGTGGTGCACTACGCGCCACAGTGGCTCAGAATCTGATCTTCATTGACGTGCCGAATGCGAAAGCTCCAGAACTGGTGCGCGAGTTGGGTGCAATCGGGTTGCATGTCGAAGGCTCCCCTTTCTGGCGCGGGGCCGTTGCATGCACCGGAACGGAGTTCTGCAAACTGGCAATCACGGAAACGAAGGGCTTCACGCGCTGGCTGGTCGATGAGTTGGAAGAGCGTGTTCCGCAGTTCGACCAGCAGTTGCGTCTGCATGTGACAGGGTGCCCGAATGGTTGCGGACAACATTGGATTGCGGACATCGGCATCGAAGGCAAGAAGATCAAGCATGAAGGCAAGCTCGTGGATGCTTACTACTTCTGTCTGGGTGGATCGGTGGGAAGAAATTCCGGGATTTCACGACCGGTTGGTTATCGTGCTCCGGCAACACTAGTGCCCGAGGCGATTGCAAGACTGCTGCGAAAGTACCTGATCACGCGCGAGACGGACGAGAACCTGCGGGTATGGTTCAGCCGGCATACGAATGATGAGCTACGCGCTTATCTTGCGGGAGAAGTTCTGTCGCCAGTAGAGCGGGATCTGCCGACCGGTCCTGTGCCGCACGCGGTGGGAGACTGAGAGCCGATGAACCTGCAGCCGATTTTTCTAAAGCTGGACGGCCGACCCGGATTGCTCGTCGGCGCGGGGAACGTGGCGCTGGAGAAGTTAAACACACTGCTCACGAGCGGGATTCGCCTGCGGGTGATTGCGCCCCAGGTGAAGCCGGAGTTTCGCGATTTTGCGGTTGAGGGCAGGATCGAGCTCGTGGAACGGAAGTTCGCGCTTGAGGATCTGGACGGCAACTTCATCGTGATCGCGGCGACGGATGACCCAGAAGTAAACGAGACGGTGTATCGCGAGGCCGTTGCGCGTGGAATCCTGGTGAACAGCGTTGATGATCCGCCACACTGCGATTTCTATTTCGGGTCGGTAGTGAGGCGAGGCGATCTGCAGGTTGCGATTTCGACTGCCGGAGAGAGCCCTGCTGTGGCTCAGCAGCTTCGACGTGAGATCGACGAGCAACTGCCCGGGAATCTCGGACCTTGGCTGGAGCAGGTCGGTCAGTTGCGTCGGGAGATTCTGGCGACCCATCCGGCGGGCGATGAACGGAAGGCGCTGCTGCATCGGATTGCGAAGCGGCAGATACTGCAACCGGCGCGGCAATCCGTTGGATCGGATGCTGAAAGAGCGAGAGTCTTTCTGGTAGGAGCGGGACCGGGTGATCCGGATCTGCTCACAGTAAAGGCGCAACGGTTGATCGGGGCGGCGGATGTGATTCTGCATGACGACCTGGTGACGCCGGAGATTCTTGCACTCGCGAATCGGGATGCAGAGATTGTGAATGTGGGCAAGCGGTGCGGGGCGAAGAACATCACCCAGGACGAGATCAATTCCCTGCTGGTGAGCTATGCCGCTGACTATCGCGTCGTAGTTCGGCTGAAGAGTGGCGATCCGCTGATCTTTGGAAGAGCTGCAGAAGAGATGACGGCGCTGGGCGCGGCTGGAGTGCCGTTCGAGGTCGTACCTGGGATTACGGCAGCATTTGCGGCTGCGGCGGCGATTCCCTGCTCACTGACGGACCGGAATGCGGCTTCGAACGTAATCTTCTCAACCGGGCATCATGCTCAGTCGCATAACGAGGCGGCGATTCCGGAGCGTGAAGATGCGACTCGCATCGTGTACATGCCGGGGCGCGATCTGACGCTTCTGGCGCTCGAGTGGCTACAGGAGGGATTGCCCGCTGATTTCCCGTGTGCGATTGTTTCGCACGCCGGCCGTCCCGAACAGGACGTCAGGCGTACGACACTGGGTGATCTTGGTAAGGCACACTCTGTGCAGGCTCCCAGTATTCTGCTGGCGGGCTGGGCCTTGAAAAAACACCTGGACGTCATGCTCGACGCCCAGAAGCACACCAAAGCTCAAATCTGAAAACGCGCGTGCTCTCCCGCACAATCCGAGCGCGATAACGTCTGTATGATGGTCCACATTTACCGGGACCACTCCTCCTTGCAGGAATGTTCTTTCTTGCTTAGGGGATGAGCCTGATTTGGAGGCTATGGGATGCGGGGCACGTTGCGCGGCACGGCCGTGTGTTTTTTGGCGGTAATGATCGGATTGGCGAGTGGTTGCGGGGGCGGAGGCAACAGTAGCGAAGGCGGGGGCAGCCAGACTCCGATAGCGCCAACGGTGACGGTGAGTCCGGCAGCATCGACAATTACGACCGCCCAGTCGCTCAAAGTAACGGTAACGGTAAGCGGAAAATCAGGCATTGCGACAGGCAGCGTAACCTTGACCGCCGGCTCCTATTCCTCTTCAACTACGGCTCTGAGCGGCGGCGTTGCTTCCATCACCATCGCGCCTGGTTCTTTGGCGGCGGGCAGCATGTCGCTGAAGGCTTCCTACACGCCGGACTCGGCGAGTTCCTCTGCTTACAACAGCGCTTCAGGAACGGCTCCTTTGACAGTGAGCCTGGCTACTCCGACAGTGAGTGTGACGCCGGCTTCGCGGAGCCTTGTTGTGGGCCAGGCCCTCTCGGTAGTTGTAAATGTAAGTGGAGGGGCAGGTGCTCCTCTTGCGACTGGAACGGTGGTGCTGAGCGGCGGGAGTTATAACTCCGGGTCGACGGCACTTTCCGGAGGCAGCGCCAGTGTTACGATCCCGCCGAACACGTTTGCAGCGGGAAGCGTGATGCTGACGGGTGCATATACGCCGGACACTTCTGGCGCGACACTCTATAAACTGGCGAGTGGCCAATCAGCCGCCATCACAGTCTTCCAGGCCAATACGGTGATGGTGGATCAATCAGGCACCGGCATTCACGTCACCGATCAGTTGCTGGGGATGAATCTGCCCTCATGGTACGACGTGTTCAGCAACGCAGGCGGGATCAATGCGGCGTTTGCCGAGGCGGGTATCAAGGCGATCCGCTGGCCGGGCGGTTCGTGGTCGGACGCCTACCACTGGGGACAGGGCGGCGGATTGCCGTTCATGTGCAATACAACAGGCAGCGGCACGGGATGGGGCGGGTACGGCACCTTCGCGCAATTTGCGAGTTCGATTGTTCAGGCAGGAAACTACGATCTCGCGCTGACGGCCAACTACGGGAGCAATGCGACCTGCACCGGGGGCGGAGATCCGGCGGAAGCTGCAGCGTGGGTGGCCGAAGCGGTGAAGGACGGCGTGCATGCAAGCCATGTCACAGTTGGGAACGAGGAGTACGGAAGCTGGGAGTACGATCTGCATGCGAAACAGCACGATCCTGCGACGTATGCAAGCACGATGATTGGCGCAGGCGGCTACTACTCGCGGATCAAAGCCGCGGACAGCTCCGCGCTGGTCGGGGTATTGGTAGATGCTGACCGTTCGAGCAGTTGGGACAGGACTGTGCTCGCGAATGCAAAGGGATCGTATGACTTTGTTGAGTATCATTTCTACCCGCAGGCTCCCGGCAGCGAGAGCGATACGTACCTCGTACACCAGGGAGCGCTGGATCTGGCAGCCAACCTGAATTACCTGAAGAGTGAGTTGGCGACTGCGGGGGTACCGAATACTCCCATTTATGTGGGCGAGATGGGATCCGTATTCACCACGCCAGGCAAGCAGAGCTGGTCGATCACGCAGGGCCTATATGCGGGTCAGACCCTCGGCGAGATGATGAACAGCGGCGTGGTGCGGGCCACTTGGTGGATTGGTTTTGGCAATTGCGACCAGAACGCGCAAGGCGGAGCGGCGGGGAATATGAGCTCCTCCCTTTATGGCTGGCAGACGTTCGGCGCTTACAACGTGTTTTCAGATGGGCCAACGGATGGGCCGTGCGGCGTGGGATCGGGACCGCTGGGGACGATGTCACCGACGGCCCGGGCGTTTCAATTGTTCAGCCATGTTGCGGTGACCGGCGAGACAGTTCTGACGGCGAGCGTGAGCGGCATGCCCGACATTCGTGCGTACGCGGCCACTCATAGCGGCGGTACGGCGTTGGTGCTGTTCAATCTGAATCAGACGATGAGCGAGCCGGTCACCGTGACGCTGTCGAATCAGGGCGCTTCGACCGGAGTGACGGTACTGACTTATGACAAGGCGATCTATGATCAGACCAACTCTGCGACTCCGGTATGGGGGGCGCCGACAACAAAAGATCTGGGAGCGCAGAGTCTGCCTTTGACTCTGACGTTGACGCCCTGGAGTATGAACGTGGTGACGATCAGATAAGCGCTCGGGCTTTATATACTGAATTGGTTGCAATAAACCAAGCAGGAGCGCAATTTGCCGCAGGCGGAGATCGGAATTATCGGCGGGAGCGGGCTGTATTCAATGCCCGGTTTCACAAATGTTCATGAAGAGCGGGTGGAGACGCCGTTTGGAGATCCATCGGACCCGTTCGTGCTGGGCGAACTGGAGGGGCGCAAGGTTGCGTTTCTCGCGCGCCATGGACGCGGGCATCGCATTCTTCCTTCTGAATTGAACTTTCGCGCCAACATTTACGCGTTCAAAAAGCTGGGTGTGGAGCGGATTGTTTCCGTCTCCGCAGTGGGATCGCTGAAGGAAGAGCATAAGCCTACGGACTTTGTGATTCCCGACCAGTTCATTGACCGGACGTTTCACCGCATTTCGACATTCTTTGGAGACGGGATTGTAGGGCATGTCGCGTTCGGCGATCCGGTGTGCTCGGTGGTGGCGAATGCTGCTGCGAGGGGCTGCAAGGATGCCGGCGTAGTTGGCAAGCTGGGCGGAACGTATGTCTGCATGGAAGGACCGCAGTTCTCCACCAAGGCAGAATCGAATCTCTACCGCAGTTGGGGCGCCGACGTAATTGGCATGACGAATCTACAAGAAGCCAAGTTGGCGCGGGAGGCGGAGATTTGCTACGCGACAGTGGCCATGGTTACCGACTACGACTGCTGGCGCGAGGGGCACGATGCCGTGACGATCGAGGAGATTGTGGCGGTCCTGCATCAGAATGCTTCGAACGCGTGCACGGTGGTGAAGGCTGCAGTGGCAGCGATGCCGAAGGAGCGGAGTTGCGCATGTGCTTCTGCGGCAAAGTACGCCGTGCTGACACAGGCGGATGCGATTCCAGCGGCGGCGAAAGAAAGGCTGAAGCTCCTCTTCGGCAAATATCACGGCTGGTAAAAACTCAGAATAAAACTGACTAGAGAGGTCACATGGCAATCACTGTAGTTGGCAGCGTCGCGTTCGACACTGTCGAAACACCTGCAGGGCGCAGGGAACGCTGCCTCGCCGGAGCAGCAACCTATTTTTCGCTCTCCGCCAGTTTTTTCACGGACGTGCGAGTTATCGCCGTCGTCGGCGAAGATTTCGGACCTGACCAACAGAAGGTCTTTGACGCGCGCAAGGTCGACACTACCGGGATTCAGCACCGAACAGGGAAGAGTTTCTTCTGGCAGGGCTCGTACATGGCGAACCTGAACGAAGCGAAGACCATCAACACGGAACTGAATGTCTTTGCGGGATTCGAGCCGAGCATTCCAAGCTCGTACAGCGATTCAGAGTATCTGTTCCTTGCGAATATTGATCCGGTGCTGCAGCGGCGCGTACGCGAGGCTATGCCGACAGCGAAGCTGGTGGGCGGCGACACGATGAACTACTGGATCAAGGACCACAAGCCGGCGCTGCTGGAGGTTCTGAAGGGCCTGGACGTGCTGCTGATCAACGATACCGAGACGCGGATGCTGACCGGATCGAGGAGTATTGCGCTGGCAGCAGGAAAGATATTTGAGCTGGGACCGAAGATCCTTGTGGTGAAGCATGGCGAATACGGTGCCACGGCATTCTTTGCGCCGAAGCGGCCGGATGGTGCGGAACGGATGGCACATCGGGCATTTCATGTTCCGGCACTGCCGCTGGAGGAAGTTGTCGATCCCACGGGAGCGGGAGACAGCTTCGCGGGAGGATTTTTCGGCTATCTTGCTTCACAAAAAGAACTGACGCCGAAATCGTTCCGGTATGCGATGTTCTATGGCAGCGTGATGGGCTCGTTTGTAGTTGAGCGATTTGGGACGGAGCGGCTGCAGGAACTGACGCGAGAAGAGATCGATCACCGGTTCAAGCTGTTCCGTGAGTTGACACACCTTGACTGAAAAGCCGGCGGGCCCTCGGATCAGCGGCAGGGAACGGCTGCTGGTGGGGGCCTCTGCCATTGCAGCTTCAGTAGGCGCCGGCGTGTGGAGCTGGCGCAACCACGCGATGCTCAACTATGGCGATGCTGTAGCGCATCTGCACATTGCTCGCCGTGTAATCGATGCGCACGAGCCGGGAATTTCGCAGTTCGGTTCTGTGTGGCTGCCGCTGCCCCATCTGCTGATGATCCCGTTCGTCGCAGTGTATGCGTGGTGGGCGAATGGGCTGGCGGGGCTGATTCCTTCGGCACTGGCCTACATCGCTTCGTGCGTGGGCATCTTCAGGCTGGCCCGGAATTGGCTGCGCTGGCCGGCGGCTCTGGTCGGGCTGGCATTCTTTGCTTTGAATCCAAATCTTCTCTATCTTCAGACAACGGCAATGACGGAGCCGCTGTTTCTATGCGAGATGATCTGGCTCGCGGTGTGGCTGGTCGAGTGGCACGGGGCGGTAGGGAAAGATCCGCGGCGCGCTACGAAGCTGCTTCGGGGTGTCGCACTGGCGCTGGTTGCGGCGGTGTTCACGCGCTACGACGGATGGGTGCTGGCGTTGCTTGCCTGGACGTGCGTGGGAATCGTACAGATGCGAAAGAGCACGTTGCGGTCGCGAGCGTTCTGGACGATGAGCGGAGTGGTTGTGGCCGCGCCTTTGCTGTGGTTCGTTTACAACGGTCTGGTTTTTGGCGATTGGCTGGATTTTGCGCGGGGGCCGTACTCGGCGGCTGCGATTGAAGAGCGAACAACGACTGGTTCGGGGCCGCCTCATCCGGGATGGCACGATCCTTGGGTGTCGCTCTTATTCTTCGTGAAGTGCGGGGAGATGGATGCTGCTCCAGAACAATGGGGCAACTTCCTTTTGATCACCTCGCTGCTCGGGACTGTGTGGGGATGGCTGAAGTGCGGTAGAACGGGTTTTGTATGGGCACTGTTTCTTTGGCTGCCAGTTCCCTTCTATGCGTATTCAGTTTCGTTCGGGTCAGTTCCCATCTTTCTGCCGGTATGGTGGCCGCACTCGTTCTACAACACGCGCTATGGAATGGAGATGTTGCCGGGGTTTGCGCTGGGAGTGGCATTCGCGGCAAGCTTTCTGCTTTCAGCTACGCGCGAATTCAAGCCAAGGCTGGTACCGTACGTCGCCGGTGGCTTGTTAGTCGTTATAGTGATCTGCAACTGGGCCGTGCTGCGGGACAGGCCCCTCACCTACGTAGAAGGCACGAAGAACATTGCGTCGCGGCGCGAGTTCGAAGAACAGATTCCGCCGGTTCTGCGGAGACTGGTGGCAGAGCATCCGGGGGCGCCGGTTTTGATGGGAACCTCGGTGTATCCGAACCTGGTGGCGTTTACGGGGATTCCGTTGCGGCAGACGATTAATGAAAGCGACCGCGGAGTCTTCTCAGAGGCGCTCGCAGCTCCGGCGAAGCATGCGGCGGTGGTGGTCGCCTTTGATGGCGATGAGATCGACAAAGCAGTACGAACTCATCCCGAAGGGTTGCGGCTGGTTGGACGATTCGAGTGTGACCGTCAGCCCCCAGGCGCAGTTTACGTCTCCGATACCCCGCCGGTCGTCCGAGAGTCGGGGCGGTGATAGGATCAGCCAAGGTGAGAGCCATGAGCACGACACTGGCCTGCATTTCGGCGCCTTTCGACTTCAGCTGGTTTCAGCAGGTCACGGTTTTCAATGGCGCCGTTGCGCGACTACTTGCTGCATCATTGCTGGGCGGCGTGATCGGGCTGGAGCGGGAGTACAAGCGAAGATCGGCGGGAGTTCGGACCAATCTGCTGATCTGTCTCGGCGCTGCTTTCTTCACATTGCTTTCAGCCGTCCTGGCTGGAGATGGCAATCCGAATAAGGGCCAGGTGGCCTCGAATATCGTGCAAGGCATCGGCTTTCTCGGCGCAGGACTGATTCTGCACAATCGCAGCCGGATCAGCGGGCTCACCAGTGCGGCAACGGTGTGGGTGGTTGCGTCGATTGGCATGGCTTGCGGGGCGGGACTGTTTGCAGCGGCGGGAATTGCAACCGTGATCGTTGTGATTGCGCTGGAACTGGTTGGATTCCTGGAGCGCAACGCGAGCATTAAGATCTACTCGCTGATTTACGAAGCGAGAGGAAACGACCAGGCTGCGATTCTGCGCTCTATCTTAGAGGCGATGGACAAAGCCGGGGAGCGCCTGTCGGATTTCACCGCGAGCACGATCGGCGATTTGCAGCGCGTCACATTCAACGTGGTCGCAACAAAAAGGCAGCACGAGCGCTTGCACGGGAAGCTTCTCTCCGAACCGGGCATCGATGCGCTGCTGAATTTCCGTGATCCGGAGGAAGATTGATTCCTTTTTTCAAAGCTCACGCGTGCGGCAATGATTTTTTGGTTGTAACGGAGAGCGCAGCTGCCGGCCGCGATTGGGCGGAACTTACGCGAGCGCTCTGCGCGCGCAACACCGGTGTTGGCGCTGATGGCGTGGAGTTTTTCGCTTGGACGGGAGCAAAGTCAGGCCGAATTCGTCTGCACAACGCGGACGGATCGGTCGCGGAGATCAGCGGGAACGGTACACGCTGCGTTGCCGCGTGGATGAGCTCGATGATCAGCGCGAAAGCCGGCGATGAGTTGCGCATTGAGACGGACGCCGGTCTGCGCTCTTGTCGCATCAACAGCATCCGAACAGACGCGGGATACTCTGTTGATGTGACGACTGGGATGGGTATTCCGAGCGCCAGGCCTAAGACAGTGACGCTTGCTGATGGAAGGACGATTGACGGCGTAGCGGTCTCGATGGGCAATCCGCATTTTGTAATCGTGGTCGACGAAGAAGATTTCTCAGTTGTCGGGGAGCGGTGGGAAAAGGTCGGCGCACAAATTTGTACGCACCCGGAATTTCCCAATCAGACGAACGTCGAGTTCGTGCGCATCCGGAGCGGGAGCGAGATTGAGATTCGAATCTTCGAAAGGGGCGTGGGACCCACGACCTCATCGGGCACTGGCACATCAGCTTCGGCGACTGCGGCGATAGCGTTCCAAAACTGCTCTTCACCGTTGCGCGTGGTGGCCCCAGGGGGCGCGCAGAGCGTGAGCTGGAGCGGATCTGGAACGGAGCTGGAGCTTACGGGTCCGGCGACACTGATAGCACGGGGAGAGGCCTGGCTGGGATGAGTGGGGATTCCAAGCCGTTGATCAAGATTGCGCCTATCAGTGAAGGTGCAGCGGTCAGTGTGATCTCACCGGCTTCTTTCGCAATACCTGAGCGCGTGGGGAGTGGACTGGAAAGACTGCGGGGGCTTGGGTATGCGCCCAAGCTAGAGGCGAAGACACAGAGCCGCGGGCCGCTGTTTTTTGCGGGATCGATGGAGGATCGGCTGGCGGACCTGCACTCAGCGTTTGTAGATGCAGAAACAAGCTTTGTCGCTGCGGTGCGCGGTGGCTATGGGTCGAACTATCTGCTCGATGGCATTGACCTGAAACTGATCGAGAGAAACCCGAAGCCGTTGTTCGCTTACAGTGACATGACGGGACTGCAGTGTCATCTTCTGGATGAGCTGGGGTTGCCGGCATTTCACGGGCCGATGGTCGCTGCGGATTTTTATCTTGAAGATGGAGTTCATCTGGAGAGCTTTCGGGCGGCGCTGGCGGGCCACACGTACACGGTTGGCAAGGCCGAAGGGTTGCGGACGTTGAAACCAGGGACTGCGCGCGGAACGCTCTATGGTGGATGCCTGAGCATTCTTGTGGCAATGATTGGAACGCGTTGGGAGCCACAAACGGAGGGCAAGCTGCTCTTTCTCGAGGATGTGGGCGCGAAGGCGTATCAGATTGACAGGATGCTCTGGCATCTGCGGCAGGCGGGCAAGATGGATGGAGTGCGAGGAATAGTGTTCGGCGAGATGCTGGATTGCGCGTCGCCGGGTGCTGCCGACGATCTCCTCGAGAACGCGATTCTGTCGGCTCTGGCAGGAATTGATGTTCCGATTGCTTTTGGATTGCGGAGCGGGCATGTGTCGCGACAGAACGTTACGTTGACATTCGGCGTGCAGGCGGAGTTGCAGGCCGGGGATGAGGCGCAGCTTGCGCTGCTGGAGCCGGCGGTTAAGTCATGAGCACATCACGGAAACACATTCATCTGAGCGGAGTCTGCGGGACAGCAATGGCGTCGATCGCAGGGTTGCTGCAGTTGCAGGGACACCGGATCACGGGATCGGACAAGTCGGCTTATCCGCCGATGAGCGATCTGCTGCGGTCGCTTGGAATTCCCGTGATGGAGCCTTACTCGGAATCAAATCTCGATCCGGCGCCGGATCTAGTGGTGATTGGGAATGCACTTTCGCGCGGGAATCCTGAGGTGGAGCGGGTGCTGGATGAGCGGATTCCCTTCGCTTCGATGGCAGCACTGGTCCATGATGAGTTTCTGAAAGGGCGCGAATCGCTGGTGGTTGCGGGGACCCATGGCAAGACGACAACGACAAGCATGCTGTCGTGGATCTACCAGGTGGCTTCGCATGACACGCCTGAATTCGAGCCCTCATTCCTGATTGGCGGAGTTGCGGAGAATTTCGGAACGAGCTTTCAACTGCGGCCCACGCGGGCATTCATCATCGAGGGAGACGAGTACGATACGGCCTTCTTCGACAAGGGACCGAAATTTCTGCACTATTTCCCTGATGCATTGATCCTCACGCACGTTGAATTCGACCATGCGGATATCTATGCCGATCTCGAAGCCGTGAAGACCGCGTTCAAGCGGCTGGTAAATCTCGTCCCTCGGCGGGGACTGCTAGTAGCGTTCGACGGGAGCGAGAACGTGACGGAGTGCATCAGCAAGGCGTTCTGCCGGGTGGAGCGATACGGCTTTAAGCCGGAATCTGATTGGCAGCTTCGGAATACTCGCATTACCGATGGGCTGATGCGGTGGGAGATCTGGCGCCGAGGCGAGCTGTGGTCCGAAGTTGCGATGCAGCTTGCAGGTGAGCATAACGCGCTGAACGCGACGGCGGCTGCGGCACTGGCGTTCGGGCAGGGTGTGCCTAAGGATGCGATTCGTTCTGCGCTGGCGAGTTTCAAGAGCGTGAAGCGGCGGCTTGAAGTGCGGGATGTCATTCGCGGGATCACAATCATCGATGATTTCGCGCATCACCCGACGGCAATTAGGGAGACACTGCGCGCACTGCGGTCGGTGTATCCGAATGCGCGGATCTGGGCGGTGCTGGAGCCGCGATCGAATACTCTGCGGAGAAAGGTTCTGGAGAGCGATCTCGTGGAGAGTTTGCGGCTCGCGGATCGCGTGATCCTGGCGGGAGTTTACCAGCAGCAACGTGTGCCTGATGCGGAGCGGCTCCATCCTGAAGATGTGGTGGATGCCCTGAACGCGAGCGGAACGCCGGCAGAACTGCATCCGGATGCAGCGGAGATTGTGGCGAGCATCGCGCCGAGGCTTGAGGATGGCGATCTCGTTGCGATCCTCTCGAATGGCGGATTCGACGGCATCTATGAGAAACTGCCTGCGCGACTCAGACAACGGCAAGGCTGAGCGCGAAAGCAAGTCATGATGTCATCGCTGTTGCTGATCGCTACGATTGTCATCCTTGGAATTCCTGCTGCGATCATTTATCTGCCCTGGGCGGTGCTCACCGGCAATGTGATGCCGCTGTACAACGCAGCGCAGTTTATCGTGCGGACCGGATATTCTCTGGCGCGCATCAAAGTGCGAGTCGACGGACTCGAGTTGATTCCCGCGAAGACTGCGTGCATCTTCATGGCGAATCATGTTTCTAATCTCGATCCGCCTGCGCTGCTACCGAATATTCCGGGGCGAACTTCCGCGTTTGTCAAGGATTCCCTGATGCGGATTCCGGTGTTTGGGCTTGCCTTGAGGCTGGCGAAATTTATCCCGGTGGAGAGATCAGGAGATCGGGAGAGCGCGCAAGAGAGTGTTGAGACGGCGCAGCGGATACTCGCCGATGGAATTCACATCACCACGTTTGTCGAAGGAACACGGTCGCAAGATGGGCGCATGCTGCCATTCAAAAAAGGGCCGTTCTATCTAGCGAAGGAGACAGGTGCGCCGTGCGTTCCAGTTTCGATCTGGGGGACGGAGGCGATGATGGGGAAGGGCAGCGTGCGCATTCGTCCCGGGACAGCACATGTCGTTTTTCACGGGCCGCTCAATCCCGACGATTATCAAACGCGCGAAGAGTTGATGGCTGCTGTTCGGACGTCGATTGCATCCGGTTTGCCGCAGTGGATGCGGGACTGAAGGCTACTGGACGATGGCGTTGTATCCGTCGTTCAACAGCTTTTGACGCATCGTGTTTGCGTCATTGCGGCTGGTGAACGGACCAGTCTGCACGTGAATGAGATTGTCGCCGAGTTCGCGGCGAGCGGTGACTGCGTAGCCGCGCTTTTTCAGGGCACCTACAAGCACATCGGCATCTTCAGTGCGGGAAACAGCCGCGATCTGAACCATCCAGCCCTGGACCTGCGACGTGGCGGGCTGGACGTGTAGCGGGGTATCGGACGGGGCGCCAGTTGACGATTGCAGGGCTGGTCTCACCTGTGTAGACGAATCGCTTGTGGGTTGTCCTTCAGGTGCTTGTTGGGCGTCTGAATCGACAGAGATGGCATCCTGCGAAGGGCGATTAGCAGGTTGCCTGACGGCGCCAGGCTTGGTAGCTCCGGTATTGGTAGCAGTTGCCGATTTTGGATTCGAAAATACAACGCCGTCAGCATTAGTAGATCCGCGGTTTCCGGCGGCGTAGCCGAGAGCGAAGCAGACCGTACAGAGCAAGAGAAGACCGGCTCCCAGGCCAAGCACTGTTCCGAGGCCGAGCGTAAGTTCGGTGTGATTGTCGGCGACCGGTTCCAATTCTTCCTTGCTGAAGTCTCGAATCATGCATTGCCCTCGGTTCGCGCGGATTTCGGCGAATGTGTTGAGTCTTGTTTCTATACTGCTTCGCCAACCGGTGGTTCTGCCGGTTTTGATCCGGGACCCAGTTTGTTCAGCATCGAAAGCAGCTCGACGGGTAATGGAAATACGATGGTCGTGTTCTTTTCGACTCCGATTTCCGTGAGCGTCTGCAGATAGCGCAGCTGTAGAGTTATGGGTTGCTTTGCCAGCAGTGCGGCCGCATCCACAAGTTTTTGCGCGGCGTTGTATTCTCCCTCAGCATGGATGATCTTGGAGCGTTTTTCGCGCTCGGCCTCGGCCTGTTTGGCCATCGCGCGGAGCATCTGCTCGGGCAGATCAACCTGCTTCACTTCGACGGAGATGACCTTTACGCCAAAGGGTTCGGTGCGCTGGTCGATGATGCTCTGGATGCGAAGGTTGAGCTTGTCGCGATGACTGAGAACCTCATCGAGTTCCACCTCACCAAGCACGGAGCGCAATGTGGTCTGAGCGAACTGTGAAGTCTGATAGACATAGTTGGCAACTTTGATTGCAGCGGCGTTCGGATCGACTACATACAGCGTTACAACCGCGTTTACTTTGAGCGTGACGTTATCGCGGGTGATTACGTCCTGGGCGGGAACCTCGAGAACCTCCTGTCGAAGCGAGATCCGTACCATCTGGTCGAAGGGCCTGAAGACAAGGATGATTCCGGGCCCTTTCGGTACCGGCAGCGCTCGACCGAGCCTGAAAATCACCGCGCGTTCGTAGTCGCGGAGGATCTTGATGGAGTTGACCAGATACAGAACGATGATCGCGATCGCAATAAGAACTGGAACTGAAACGTCGGGCATGCCTTTCCCCCATTCAGGACGGATTGTACTCCCGCGTCAATTCAAGCGGCGGTGCGCGGGGTCGCGGCTGACTCAACTGGGGCAACCCGCAGCAGATACTGTTCGTGGCCTGTGACGCGAAGCTTTGTGCCAGATGGAACAGGCTCGCTGGCCACGGCTCGCCAGATCTCTCCCTCGACCAGTACGTGGCCTTCAGGGGAAAGCGGCTCCATCGCGGAGGCTTCACTGCCGACAAGCGCGTCGGCGCCAAGCCTTGCCTTCATCCGGCGGGCTTTCAAAGCAAGCCTGACAAGAAAGACGGTGATGCTTCCGAACCCCAGGCTCACGCCGACGGCCACCCAGGGATTGATGCGCAGTTCGGGAATGGGAGCGGCGACCAGCGTCAATGTGCCGAAGGTGAGGCAGACGATTCCGGTGACGGCGAGAACTCCGTGACCGCCAAATTTTGCCTCCAGAAGCATCAGGGCAAATGCGGCCACAAGCAGCATGACTGCGGTGAAGCGGATCGGCAGCAGGTCGAGTGCGAACACTCCAAGCAGCACCATGAGTGTGCCGAGAGCGCCAGGCACGATGGTTCCAGGCGTATTGAATTCGAGATAGATGAGGAGCGCTCCGCCAACGAAAAGGAGGAGGGCAATGTTGGGATTGACCAGCCAGCTGAGAAGGTTCTCGCGCAGGGTGGGCTGCACAAACTCGATCCGCGCGTTTCTGGTGTGGAGGGTCTGCTTTGTTCCATCCATGCGCGTGACCTGGCGTCCGTCGATGGCATTGAGCAGTTCCGTATCGCTCGGCGCAATGAGATCGATCAGGTGCTGGTTCAGAGCTTCTTCAGCGGTGTAGGACTTGGAAGAGGCAACAGCCGCGATTGCAGCATCAGTGTTCCGGTTACGGCGGGAAACGTAGGAACGCAGGAACGCTTCGGCGTCGTTCTCCATCTTCTGACTCAGTGTCTCGTCCGGTTTGCCGCCTTCGAAGACAACGTGCGCTGCGCCGGCATTTGTGCCAGGGGCCATGGCGGCGATGTCAGCTGCTTCAAGGAGGAAGAAACCCGCTGATCCGGCGCGGGCTCCCGCCGGGGCTACGTAGATGATGACAGGGATACGCGAGGTGAGGATTGCTCCTGCCATGGTACGCATAGAGCTTACGAGACCACCTGGGGTGTCGATCTGAATGAGCAATGCCGCAGCACCTGTGGAGCTGGCACGTGCGATGGCGCGGTTGAGCATTCCCGCACTGACCGGCTGAATTGTCTCGTCGAGGATGAGCTTTTCGACTATGGGCTGCTGAGCGGTGGCGGTTGAGAGGCCGATCAGGAGAAGGCCGATCAGAATCATCAGGCCTGAAAGGTTGCGGAACTTGAATCCACGCACTTGCTCACGCATGGCTTGCTCCCCTCGGGTTAGAGGCTACTGTCTCTTCCCTGTTCTCGCTGCGATCTGACGGTTCAATTCCTGGGCTGTTCGGCTGCCTGGATCGAGTTTCAATGCTTCGCCGATTTCGCGGCTTGCATCGTCGATGTGATTCTCGGCTATGTCGAGGCGGCCCAAAACCAGATAAGCGTCGGCTGACGGTGTGATCTGTATAGCTTCATTGGCCTCTTTGCGGGCGGAGGCAGCGTCGCCAGTTCTTTCGCGCACGGCTGCAAGGCCGGCGTGGGCGTCGGCGAGCTTTGTGTCGTCTGCCACTGCGGATTGATAGAGCCGCTCGGCTTCAAGGAGCAACCCGCGATTGAAGTATTCCTTTGCTCTCCCGGCGAGCTTCACGGCGCGGGCGTGGGCTGGAAGAGCGGCGAGTCGCGCGGCCTCCATGGAATCCATCACCTGCGCGGCTTGCTTGAAGGCGCCGGCGTCGAAAGTGCGAATGATGCGTTCGAGCGTTTCGACATCGCTGTCTGGAGCGGCTGAGCCAGGCGATTTCCAGGCTGCGAGCAGCTTCTGCGCTTCGGTGTCGTTCGGGCGGACTTTGAGCGTCTGGCCCAGTTCATTCATCGCGTTTGGCCCGGAGCCGTGGCGCTTGAGGCTGACTGCAAGGTTGAAGTGGTAGTCGGCCGCGTTGGGATCTGCGGCGGCGGCCTGAACAAAAAGGCTGGTCGCGTCGTTTCCCTGACGGCTTACGGCCACTCCCTCGTTGTTCAGCACCTCAGCGAGCGGCAGTTCGCGGGCGACGTTGGCGAAGGCTTCCTGTGCCTGAGGATATGCGCCGAAGTAGAGAAGGGAGAGACCGCGGTAGAAGCTCGCTTCAAGTGCTTCAGGATCATTAGGGCTGACCCTCGCGAACGATGCGGCTGCCTCTTCATATTTCTGCGCATTGAAGTCTTCGCGCCCGAGCGCCATCCAGGCGGGACCGAAGTTGGGGCTCAGCTCGACAGATTTTTTGAGGTGGCGCGCCCGCTCCTGCTGGTCGTTCTCGGAGATGCCGCGAATGTATTGCTCGAAGGCGTCAAGGCGAAGGCTTGCCCCGGCGGCCAGGAATGTTTCCTGCGCGACACTGAAACCGGGATCCATGATCCGCGTGAGACGCCATGCCAGTGAATCGAAGATCGCGATCAGATCCTTCATCTCGCCGCGCGCCATCACGGCATCGCTCATGCGGAGATGAGGAACATTGAGCACGCGAGCTTCGGCTACGATGCCCGTTCCCTCGAGGCGGTAGCTTCCAACCACGACTGAGTCTACATCGAGTGTCTGCGCCAGTTTCAATGCCCCGGCCCGGGACGGTTGAAACTGCTGCGGAAGGCCGAGATGGTCGAGAGCGTACATGCGATCGGGACGGCTCATCGGAGCGAACCCTGCCGATGCAAAGCGCTGATCGAGAACCGCCGGAGCGGCCTCGCGGATCCACTCCAGATTCAACTGGCCGGTTCCGTTATCAAAGGGAAGGACCAAAAGGATCCGGTTTTTGCCGGCAGAGGAGCCATCGGAGGGAACGGCTTGTCCATTGGAATGGAGCACGCAGGCGACGGCGAGAGTGAAGAGTAGAGCGATGGACGCGCGGGCCTGCCGCGTGCCTTTGCGAAATGGGAAGAAATGAGCCACTACAGCCCGATTATAGGTGTTTCGCTCTCGCTTGGCAGTGATCACGAGGGTGCCGCCGTGCACTAACGTACAGCATCGGGCGCCTGCAGCTTTGCTTCGAATTGACGGTTAAATCGAAGCAGGGCGATCCACTGGTTGTGGTCCTCGCGCTTCCACACGAGGGAGCCGTGGAGCCGGAGTGCAATCGCTTCGGGGGGCAGGTCGTGGTGGAGACCGAAGTAACGTTCGTCGATAGCCTGGCTTTTGGGGCCCAGACTCAAGAGCTGGGATGAAGGATCGTACTTCGTAGAAAAGACAAGCGCAGACGAGTAGCCGCCGGGATCAGCAGATGCCCTTTCAATCTGCTCCTCAGTAAAATCTTCGATTCGGAAGACTTGATAGGAAGTCTTCACGTACCCGAGTTCGGGTTTGCTCAGCTCGTCAGTGACAGGCCACGCGGAGAGCACGGTTGAGCCAGGAAAATGCTTATTGAGCTGCGCGATTCCGGCCATGTGGAGGCGGATCACGCGGGCGTACTCAAGGTTATCCTCGGGCGCGAAACGATAGGGCGGGTTGATGAACAGTCCGGCGATAAATGCCGCGGCGGAAAAAACAGCCAGAGACGGCCAGTAAGGAACGCGATGCGAGAAAGTGGAGACGGCAATCAGCAGAATGAGCGGATACATCGGCAGCAGATAGCGCGTCAGCAGGGCTCCACCCAGAATGCTGAAGAGCAGCGCGTTGGCGAGGAGAACGAAAAAGATGCGCCAGAGAGCCCGATTGCTGATTCGCGGCCTTTCATTGCCTTCCCTGTCCAGCCGCGGGTTGAGCATGAGAGCGGCAATGGTGAGAAGAGCCGGGACGAACATGTTCATGTGTGCAGTGAGGTGGAGAAGCCGATGGCCGAACGCAGCGAGAAAACGGATGGGAGCAAAATTCGCTTCGGCGTTATAGCGGAGAAATTCGGGATTGCCAAAGGCGAAGCCGGTTTTTACGTAGTGCCAGGCGTACCACGCCATCAGGGGTAAGGCGCAGCTCAGGAGCCATGCAGATTCTTTCCAGAGCCCGGATCGATCGGACTGCTTTGAGCGGAATGCTTCGACGGCTGCGATGATTGCGAGAGTAGCGGGGATGACGATTGCTGTTTCTTTCGACAGAACAGAGGCAGTGAAGAACAGGGCGGCGAGGGCCGGACGCCGATTGTCATCAGGTAGAGAATAGACAAGGCCCCATAGGCTGAAGGTTGCGGCGAAGATGTCGGCCTGGGCGAGAGTGCTCTGCGCAAACCAGACTGGATAGATGGCGGTTAGAAGAACAGTCCAGAAGGCGACAGCACCGGAACCGGAGAGCCGATGAGCAAGCCGCCAGACCGCGAGCAGGCCGAAGGAGGCAATGATGAGGACAGCCTCGCGCGTCACTTCAGGGAAGAACCCTGAAAGCTTCCACCAGAGCGCGAGGTACAGACTGGGGAGGGGTGGATGTGCATTGGAGAGGGTCGTGGTTGGAATCAGCGACCCGGTTCGGAAGAAGTCCCAGGCGGCCGGGATGTAGTAGCCCGCTTCATCCCAGTAATACGGCAGACGGAGCAGAGAGAAGTGGCTGGCATAGAGTGCCGCAAAGATGACCGGGAAGATCATCCAAAGCGGAAACGGCGCGTCCAGGCGCGGCTCGAAAATCTGTTTCAATAGCGATCGCGTGGTCATCCCACTTTTCTCAAGCGGCCGGAAGAATCTGTCAGAACAAGGCAATGCTGCGCAGTGAAGCTGAACGCAAGATTAATTGACCGGCCCTTGCGGGAAGTTCACGTTCTGAGGCTCAAGGTTCAGCGTGCCGAAAGCCTGCTCGTATTGAGAGAGGTTCTGCCCAAGGACGTTCCACAGCGCCTTTGCCTGTTGCGGGCTCAGGAAGATCGCCTGATGGTTGCGGATGGTCACCTGGTCAGGACTGTCGCTTGAGGCCAAGCCGAAGACAAGAGAGAAGTCCCAGACGCTAACACGCACCTGCACGCTGTTGGCGTAGGACTCCCTGTAGTCGGGGGTCTGGACGACATTCATCTGAGGCTGTTGCGGAGTAGGAGGCATAGTTCCTACAGCTTACAAGGTCGGGATGGGCTGTGTGCGCCGAGAGGCTATTGCTCCAGGATCATCGCCCGCAATCGAGAAGATGGTGAGCTGATATTCAGGAGAATTCGAGAAAGATGCAAACTTCCTTTCCTGAAATCTGCATCCAAAGCAGCATCGCATCGTGTTCGTTTACGACGAGGTAAGTGGGGCCGACCACCGGGGGAGTTTGGCTATAGGCGAAACTTAACTTCGCGGAAACGAAATTCTCACACTTTAAATTGCACAATTGAGCGGCAGTCCACGCTCGTAGTGAGGCTGAGTGATGAGCAGGGTCATATGTTTAAGTGTCGATATTGCGCCGAGGGTCACTCCCCGGTTGAGGTTCTCGGATTGTGGATTCACCGTTTCAGCGACCGTTTGATTTCGTGCAATGCGCACATGATGACGATCGATGAAGCAAGCGACGTTGTTGCTCCTCCCCCATACGAGTCGTCATTGAACTCGATGACGCAAGCGGCCCTTCAACCGGATTAGTGGCTCACTTGCTGATGAGAGAGCTGAAAGGTGCTTCAAGGGATGAGCAATGCGCGATACTCCGCCCCCACTGTCCCATACCGGAATCGAACGGTATGTGGGCGTTTGATGTTTTCCGAACGGGGTCCGCACGGAGTTCGCTGAGTATGCGGATAAAGAATCTGTCCGAGCAGACGCCGAGGTGATGGCGAGGCGCTGGGAGAAGGACGCATCTTACAGTTTTGTATCGGCGATCGAACCGCCGCTTCGAAGCATATGAGCAGAACAGGTTGCACTTGTATACGGAGCAGCCGGCTCAGTGGGAAATTCGGCGTTCCAGGTCGAAGGCTTTTCGGAAAAAACTGAGGGCGCGTTCTGCCATGTCAAGATCCATGCGCAGGTTCACTCTTTCTGCGGCTGTGCGATCTGGGTCAGCGATGGCGACTCTGAGTGTTGCGGACTTGTGCTCGAGATAAGCGATGTGCTCGCTGAGCGGGCGCTGCATGGAGTGGAATCATACGCCGGGAAGCTGCGGATTCGCACTGGGAAGAACCCTTGCGGGCTCATTTCTTTCTTGGGAAAACGGCGGAGCCTGCGATGTGTGCCGGCCGGATTCGGCCTGGCAGATCGCCGAGGCCGGATCCAAGGGCAGCCTGGAGAGGCCGGGTTACTCGTTGCAGCCCAGGCTCTTCCACCGGGCGATGATCCTGTCCGTCTGATCGATGAGATCCTTCGATTTTTTGATGGTTGCGCCTGTGGTGATGGTGGTTTGCCGCATGTCTTCAATTGCCATCCTTGAGTTCTGCGCGATGATGCGAGAGGAGCCCACGAAATCGACGAGAGCTTCTTTCACGTACTGGCGCGTCTGTGCCCCTTCGAAATCGTCATAGGAGAAGAGTTCGCGGAAGGGACAGCGCTTGAGCTGAGATTTATCGACGACAGGTGAGATGGTTGCTATGGATGCCGAGTAGTCGGCGCGCACGACGATGAATTCGTGCGGGGAGCCCCTTACCCACACTCGTTCGCCAACGAGGGGACAATACATATCACACTCCGGAGATCGAGCTCCAAGGGCGTGTTTGTCAGGCATGTAATCGGAAAGAGGCAGACCGCTTAGAACGACCGGGGGGCACCTATTGAGGCCAACCAAAACCCAGAGTCCTACCAAACAGTGTGGCGTTGCGGTTGCACGATGAGCTGCTGAAAGCCGGGCGAGACGGAATCGTCCAGATCCTCTTATCCAGCAGCGGTCGAAAGACCGTGGGCCATTCAGGGCTGATTAGCAGTGCCGTAGCCGCTTGCCTGAAAGGCTCTGATAGCTATTAGGATTGCACTCCGCGGGTGGAAATGGGAAGTATTATTCGCAGATTCCGGAGGAAGCTGGCAGGTTGGGGGTGGAGTGCTGACTGGTGTGGTGCGGAAGAGGGGACTTGAACCCCTAAGCCTTTCGGCGCTAGCTCCTAAGGCTAGTGTGTTTGCCATTTCACCACTTCCGCACTGATCCCATGATAATCGGGATTCCCCTTCTTGAGCATGGGAAGGTTCCCGGGCAGCCGTTTGCCGCGTATTCAAATGGCGTGCTGTTACTTGAGGAGACGCCCGATAAGCGCACTGGTTTCGTTCAGGACCAGCATGCCTTGCGGCCGCATCGCGGTCAGCAGAATAGCCAAAGCATAGGACAGAGAAACGGCAGACACGATCACAGGGATACCATGCAGCCCGAACACGCCACGGAAGATGAAGGTGACGACCGCCATCGTGCAGCCGGCGGCGATAAGCAGCGGGATCTGGAGACGGCAGAGGTCTGCGGCCGAGACTGGACCTACGCGGTGTAACGCGGCGTATTGGATGGGAGCCTTGATGGCGGCTTCTGCAATAGCGTAGGCAGCGGCGAGCCCGACTGCACCGCCGAAGTGGAGTCCGACGAAGAAAGAAGAGACCGTGATGACAGAGGTCACGATTCCGAGGCGGAACATAACGTCGGTGCGGCCCTGCGCGATCAATATCCAGCCGGTTGCATTCGTCAAAGGCTGAACCATGCCGACCATTCCCAGGTAGAAGAAGATGGGCGCGACCTGCTCCCAGCGCGGCCCGAATGCGAGAAGCACGAAATCATGGGACACCGAGACCAAGGCGGCCATCGCGGGGACCACGAAGAAAGTGAGCTGTCCGGCGGCGCGAAGGAACATGGCCCGAAAGCGCGGCTTGTCATCCTGCACGCGGCTGAGCAGCGGCGTCATCACGCTGTACAGAGGAGCGTTGAGGTGCTGAATGGGAAAGCTGAGGAGTTTGAATGCGCGGTCGTAGAAGCCCAGAGCGGCGGTGCCAAGTTTACGGCCGATGAGGACGTTATCGAGATTGCGGGAGAAGTAGTTGACGAAGGTGAAGCCGGTAAGGTTCGCGCCGAAGAGGCCGATCTCCTTGTCTACGAACCGCGTGGTCGGGCGGCCAGGACGCCACCGAGCGAAGGTCCAATACCCAAACGTCGTTACAAAGCTTGATGACCAGGCCGCGACAATCAGCGACCAGTACCGCGCACCTAAGAGGGCTGAGATGACAGCCGAGCCCAGGGCCACTGCGGCGGCAGACGCATCGGTTATCGCAAGACCACGGTAGTTCAAGCGGCGGTTGAGAAGGCCATTGGGAATCGCACCGAGGCTGCCCAACAGAAGAGTGATGCTGGCTGCGACGGTGAGCAGTGCGAGCCTGCTGTCATGGAAAAACCACGCTACGGCGGGACTGCACAGCGCTGCGGCCAGCGAACTGACAAGCCCCAGACCGGCTGTAACCCAGAAGAGAGACGAGATCTGATTTTGGGAGATCTCTCGACGCTGCATGACTGCCTGTCCATAGCCGAGGTCCTGGAAGAGCCCGACGAAGGTGATCACAGGAGTGACGCAGCCGACGAGACCGAAATCCTGCGGCGACAACAGGCGCGAGAGGACGATGACGGAGCAGAACTGTACGCCGATGCGGATGAGCTGGGCGGAGCCGATGATGACCCCGCCGCGCAGCGCGCGCCCGGAGAGACTGGCGGGAAGCTCGGAGTCCTCAGCATTGGCGTCAATCTGATCGAACTCTGTGGCCAAGGAAATCTCCGCGAAGCTGGCAAGTGAGGCGTTGTTCTTTCGGCTACTTCACGCGGTAGAAGCGGGCGCAATTTTCGCCAAGGATTAAGTTCTGTTCATCTTGGGTCAAGCTGCCGATGTAGTCGCGAACCAGCGCCATGGTTCGGCTATAAGAAGCTGAGGCCGTACACACCGGCCAGTCTGAACCTATCATGAGCCGTGTCGGCCCGAAGGTGTCGAGCACCACATCGAGATAAGGCCGGAAGTCTTCCGGTTTCCAGTCGTGCCAGCGAGCTTCGGTGACCATGCCGGAGAGCTTGCAACTTATGTTCTCCGATTTAGCAAGCTCGTTGATGTCACGCTGCCACGGGTCCAGACGACCCTCGGCGATAAGGGGTTTTGCGATGTGATCGAGGACGAAACGCTGGTCTGGGAATTTGCGGACGAACTGGATAGCGGCTGGAAGCTGGCGTGGAAAGATGAGGACGTCGTAAGCGAGATCGTATTCGCGAAGGCGGGCAACACCGCGCAGAAAATCGTTACGCAGCATGAAGTCGTCGTCAGGCTCATCCTGTACGACGTGGCGGACGCCGACGAGTTTCGGGTCTTGGGCGAACTGATGCAGGTGAGCGGAAATGTCCCCGGAGCGAAGGTCAACCCAGCCGACCACGCCTTTGACGATTTCGTTCCGGGCGGCCAGTTCGAGGAGCCAACGGGTTTCTTCGAGGGTCTGACGAGCCTGCACCGCAATGGACCCGTCGATGCCCTCGGACGCAAGCAGCGGTTCGAGATCCTGGGGCAGGAAGTCGCGGCGCAATGCGGCCATTTTATCGTCGATCCAGCCGTATTCTTTCGGGCTGTATTCCCAGAAGTGCTGATGTGCGTCAAGGCGCATGGTCACTCATTATCCTTGCCGGTTTGCCGGGCGCAAGTGTCGGTTCGTCACAGAAAAGGGTAAACCTCCGCACCTCGGCGGGTAGAATGCGGTCGCATGATCCGGATAATTGCGTTCATCGGATTGCTGCTGGTCTCCGCACAGTCGCCGACAAATGCGCGGGATGAACTGTCGGCAGGGCGTAAAGCCGCCCATGACGCCCGGGAAGCGGGCGATCACGCCGGGTATTTGAAGGAGGCGCTGAAAATCAGGACGCTGCTGAACAACTATCCCAGCGCGATCCTGTCCGTTGCGCGCGGATACATGGAGGCTGGAGAGAACGAAAAGGCGCTGGATGCGCTGATGGAGTTCGCGGATCTGGGGCAAATGGACGATGGCATGCTCGACGGCAGCAACAAGACCTTTGAAGCACTTGCCGAATCGCCCCGATATAAAAAGGTTCTCGACAGATTCAGGCAGAACAAAACACCGGTCTCGACCGCGGAGATTGCCTTCAGCCTTTCGGATCCAGGTCTGGTGGCTGAGGACATCGACTACGATTTCGCGTCGAAGGCATTCCTGATCACGAGTGTTCTGGAGAAGAAGATCGTCCGGGTGAGTGAGAAGGGCGGCGCAACCGACTTCGCTGCATCGCCGAGCGGCTGGCCGATGCTTGCGATCAAGATTGATGCGGTGCGAAAACTTGTATGGGCGACTGAGGTGGCGCTGGACGGTTTTACGGCAGCTCCGAAAGCGGATTGGGGAAAGTCGGCTGTTCTGTGCTTCGATCTCAATTCGGGCAAGCTGCTGCGAAGAGTGGAAGGGCCACCGGGCGCCGCGCTCGGAGATCTGGCTCTGGATACCAAAGGCGATCCGATCGTCAGCGACGGTCAGAAGGGCGGCGTGTACAGGCTGCGGGACGGAAAACTGCAACTGGTGAATGGCATGGACTTCATCTCGCCGCAGACTCCGGTGATGCTTGATGACAAGCATGCCCTTGTACCGGACTATCTCAGGGGCATTGGAGTCCTCGACCTCGAGAACGGCAATGTGAGGTGGCTGAAGTCTGAAGGGATCGCGCTGAATGGTGTGGATGGGCTGTATTACGGTCACGGATTGTGGCTTGTACAGAACGGGACATCTCCAGAGCGCGTGCTGCGGCTTTCGCTTGATCCATCGTTGATGCGCGTAAATCCGGGCACGATCATAGAACGAGCCACGCCGACGTTAGGTGATCCGACACATGGAGTGCGTGTCGGTGACGACTTCTATTACATTGCGAACTCGGGATGGAGCGAGTTGGACGAACACGGTCACGTGAAGCCGGGATCGAAATTGACGCCGGCACATGTGATGCGATTCAGGCCAACCTACATCTTGTGAACCATTCAGAGTCTGTCCCGACCGGCGCGCTTTATAGTGCGTATATGTTCTCCGTGCGTGTTTTGACCCTGCTTGGGGCATCCGGGTGTGTTCTTGCGGCTTCATCGTTGACAGCTCAGAAACAGACCATCAGTCTCGACGAATATCTGAACACCACGGAGATCACGGGGACGAGCCTTTCTCCGGACGCATCGGCCGCAGTGATTGCTACGGAAACTCCTGATTGGAAAGCGAACAATTTCCGACACGATCTGTGGATTTGGACCGAGAAGGATGGGCTGAAACCTCTGACGCGCTCGGGAACGGATGAGCGGCCGCAGTGGAGTCCGGACGGAGAATGGATTGCGTTCGCTTCGGATCGCATGCCATCTGGGGATTCGGGAGATTCGGATTCGGACAAGCCGAATCGCGTCTGGCTTATTTCTCCTTCCGGAGGCGAGGCACTCCCGCTCTACAAGGAGAAGCTGGACGTGCACGCGTTTGCCTGGGCGCCCGATGGATCGGCAATCTACATCTCCGCCAAGGCCCCGCAAACACACGAAGAGGAAGATCAGCAGAGCGATGAGTGGAAAGACGTGGTGCGCTGGCGGGAGCAGTATCGCGGTGATCTGCTGCTAAGGATTGCGATTGCGCCGGCGCTAGCGCGGGCGGTAGCTGTGCCGCTGGCCAAGGAGGCTCCGGGCAAGGCTGCAGGCGATGCCGAGCCCTCGGCAAAGCTGCCCGAAGGCGCGGCGACGATTGCGAAGTCTGACGTGGCGATTGCGGAGATCGCGCCGGCACCGGACGGGAAGCAGATTGCGTTTCTCACGGAGCCGATTCACAAGCGGATCGAGAACCCGGCGGACTATGAGATTTTTTTGGCCGGCGCGGACGGCGGTGCTCCGAAGCAGCTGACGCACAACTCCTCCATGGAGTCGAACCTTCGGTGGTCGAAGGACGGACGGTGGATTCACTTTGCTGTGAATGCAGCAAATGGATCGATCGAAGGAAAATATCGCGACGTGCAGGGACGATTGTTCCGGATGGATTCTTCGTCGCGAAAGATCGAGCGGCTGGGATCTTCGTTTGACGGTTCGCTGGATCAGTACGCGCTTCTT
>DATJEO010000077.1:0-2848 GCA_035496515.1 Occallatibacter sp. | reverse complement strand
CACGCGCGAGATGGTCTCTCTTCTCCGCTCGGCAGTGGAACTTGGCATCACCTTCTTTGACACCGCCGAAGTGTACGGTCCGTTTTTGAATGAAGAACTCGTGGGCGAAGCGCTCGCTCCCTTTCGCCGCCAGGTGGTGATAGCCACCAAGTTCGGATTTGATCTGAGTGACAGCGACCACAGACCGGGCGCCCCAGGTGTGAATAGTCGGCCCGAGCACATCAAGCAGGCCGTCGAAGGTTCGCTCAAGCGGCTCAAGACCGACGTTATTGATCTCCTTTATCAACACCGTGTAGATCCCAACGTGCCTATCGAAGACGTCGCTGGCGCGGTGAAGGACTTAATTCGAGCCGGGAAGGTCAGGCACTTCGGACTTTCCGAAGCTGGCATACAAACCATCCGCCGCGCGCACGCCGTCCAGCCGCTCACTGCCTTGCAAAACGAATACTCGCTCTGGTGGAGAAAACCGGAGCAGCAAGTGATACCCACTCTCGAGGAACTCGGGATTGGTCTGGTCGCCTACAGCCCGCTGGGCAAGGGATTTCTGACAGGCAAAATCGACGCAAATGCGAGATTCGACAGCTCCGACTTCCGCAGCACTCTTCCCCGCTTCACGCCCGACGCCCTCAGGGTCAATCAGGCCGTCATTGAGCTGATCCAGAAAATTGCGGCGCGCAAACAAGCGACACCTGCCCAGATCGCACTCGCCTGGGTGCTCGCTCGGAAGCCGTGGATTGTTCCCATCCCCGGCACCACAAAGCTGGAGCGCCTTAAGGAGAACATCGGCGCAACTGAAATCGAACTCACGCCCGACGACTTGCGCGACATAGATGAGGCCGCCTCAAAAATCCCCGTGCACGGCGCTCGCTACCCGGAACGCATCGAGAAGATGACCGGCCTCTGAAAGTCCCGGCTGGGTATTCGACAACGCGTTCCTCCCACGGGGATCATGCGGCCGTTTTGTCGATTCCGGTTGGCGGCGCCCAGCATGATCGGCAACACCTCGATCCCTACTTGATGCCTTGAAGGGTCAACGGGAAGACCGGGTCCATCGCGGAAGCGCCGCCGTCAACGTACAGCAGCTGGCCGGTGATGAAGCTCGCCTGGTCAGTGCAGAGCAGAACCACGGCGTTGCCCACGTCGGCTGGCACGCCGAGGCGCCTCATGGGCGTCCAGCCGCTCTCGTGCCAGTCCTTGATCATCTGGAACACCTGGGGCGGCAGCCCGCTGAGGACGCTGTCGTCGCACGCGCCCGGACTGATGATGTTCACCGTGATCCCCTTCTGGGCGAGAGCGACCGCGAAATAACGAGCCAGCGCCTCCTTCGCGGCTTTCGCTGAGCCCATGGCGACCCAGGGCTGCCAGCTGCCAGTTTGCCCGCCCGGCGCATAGGTGATGGCGATGATCCGGCCGTTCTTGCCCATCATCGGCGCCGCTGCGCGGACCGCAACCAGGAACTCCGTCGCCTGGCTGTCAAACGTCGCCTGCCATGCCTCCAGCGGGATCTCCATTGGTTCCGCGTAGAAGCCGGTGGCGATCGTAGCCCTGGCGTTAGACACGAAGATGTCCAGGCCGCCGAATTGGGACTTGATGGTCTCGAACATGCGCTGGATGTCCGCAACCTTGCCGATATCCGCCTTGATCACCAGAGGCGCCGCGCCGCGGCTCTTTGAGGAGGCGAGCGGCGTCTTCGGCGGCTGCGTCGTTCTCTTTGTAGTTGATCGCAATTCTTTTAACGCCCTGCTCGGCGAGCTTCAACGCGATCCCACGGCCAATACCGCGCGATGCCCCTGTGATCAGAGCTGTCTGCTGTGTAAGCGTGATTGGCATGACGCCCTCCCCTTCGCTAGGATCGGCAGGATTGATCTCGATCTCGTCTACTACACTATCCCAGATAATAAGTTTCGCGGCGAATCTGGCGGCCTCGTTGCGACGAGTTATCGGGGTGGACTGTAAGAGTACACCTCGGTCGCGCCTCGGCCAACCCCCGGCGATGCAAACTGATAATTGTTGATATATCCCGATATAAGCTATGGAATCATTACACTCACAATCACGGTCGATGAGTGAAAATGCCTGATTACAACATTCGTGGACTCAAGCTCGGATAGATGCAGCGGAAGTTCGTCGATTCGACCTCGGGCTATACTGTCGTTCATGTCGAAAATGAAAATTGCTGTATTTGGTCTAGCACTAACAGTAGCGTTGCTCCATACAGCATTCAGCACTGATTCCCCGCGTGGCACGGTGAAAGGTCGTGTGGTGGACGCGTTTGAACACGCCCCAATTGGCGGTGCCTACGTGCTCCTTCATGGTTCGGAGGATATCGTCACGCATACTGACGCAGAGGGCATGTACTCAAGCACCGTGAAGCCCGGAATCTTTGATGTTTTTGTCTCATCTGTAGGGTTCTCTCCAGTATGCCGAGGATTCAGAGTCGAGCCGGGGCAAACCGTAGTCTATGACGTCACCATGAAAGTGAACAACGATGTCCAGGAGCAATAGCTGGCCTCGCAGATTATCGCAAAGTCCCGATTACACTGATCGAGCCTTGATCTGGGGTTTTGAGTGTAGCGTCAATTGACAGTCATCCCGCTGATAGAATCGAGCCGCGATGCGTTTTTACACCAAAGACGAATGCGAGGAATGGCTTGCTGGGCTAGGCCGGGTAAAGCCCGACGCGATCCCCGGAATCCATAGAGCGCAGGTTCACTATCCAACTACGCTAGGCCGCATTTTCTATCTTGCGCATTGGGTCGGAAGCTCGTTGATGTACCGCAGTCCGGCGTTGGTATGGATTACGGAGTGGGGTATCTGGGGAAGTAGCGAGAACTGGCATCTGTATTAC
>DATJEO010000076.1:0-16601 GCA_035496515.1 Occallatibacter sp. | reverse complement strand
GATAAAGGTGGTCTCGGGCGAGTTCTCGTATGTCTGCATGAAAGCAGGGATATCGGCCCGGTTCCAGGCGTCGGACTGCGTTTTAATTGCGGTGCGAATCTCTGATTCATCGGAAGGCTGACCATTTGAATTCTTTGCGCGGGCTGGCTGGTTCAATGCAAAGCAGAATGAGGTCAGGCAGATCGCCAATAGGGCGTGTTTCATCGAGAAGTCTCCGGGAAGCGGAAATACGCAATCAGCTTACAATGACTTCTATGGCAGCCGTGGCCGAGACTTCCCCATTGCGCATTGTACATACGGTTTGTTCCCACGATTGCCCGGATTCGTGTGCTGTGTTGGTGACGGTCGATGAGACCGGCAGAGCGGTGAAGGTGCACGGCGATCCAAGGCAGCCGGTAACGCAGGGATTTCTTTGCGGCAAGGTGGCGAAGTACCTTGATCGGGTGTACTCGCCGGAACGAATTCTCTATCCGCTGCGCCGGAACCCGGGAGCTGCAAAAGGACCTCTATCCAAGGGACGCGAGCATGAAGCCTTTGAGCGCGTGAGCTGGGACGAGGCTCTGGATGCAATTGCGGTTCGCCTGCAGGAGATCAGTGACGAGTTCGGGCCGGAGTCGATCTTGCCATATAGCTACGCCGGAACAATGGGCGTGCTGGGCTATGGGTCGATGGACCGCCGGTTCTTTCACAGGCTCGGAGGAAGCCAACTGGATCGGACAATCTGTGCCGAAGCCGGCGGACAGGCTTGGAATCTCGTGTATGGGAAGAAACTGGGAACCCCGACAGAGGACTTCAAGCTGGCCAAGCTGATCGTTGCGTGGGGCGCGAATATCCACGGTAATAATGTCCACCTCTGGCCAATGGTGGAGCAGGCCCGGCGTAGTGGTGGACGGCTTATCGTGATCGATCCGTACAAGACTCGCACTGCCGCGCTAGCGGACTGGCATATTGCAATTCGGCCAGGAACAGATCTGGCCCTTGCGCTCGGGATGATGCACGTGATTCTGCGCGAGGGGTTAGAAGACCGTGACTACATCGCCGAGATGACGCACGGGTTTGAGCGGCTCGCCGAGAGAGCACGCGAATATACGCCGGAGCGTGTTGCGGCATGGACGGGCATGACCGCGGCAGAAGTTGAACAACTGGCGCGTGAATATGCCACAACGCGACCGGCGGCAATACGGCTCAATTACGGCGTGCAGCGATGTGACAACGGAGGAACGGCGACGCGTGCGATTGCGATGCTTCCTGCGTTGACTGGTGCTTGGAAGCATAGGGGTGGCGGAGGGTCACTCTCAACCTCTGGGGCTTTTCAGTGGAACAAGCGCGAACTGGAGCGGATAGACTTGGCGCTCGATTCACCGATCGGCAGGCCTGCCCGCGTAGTGAATATGTCGCTGCTCGGGAGGGCATTGAATGCCGAGGCGGGCGAAGCCGAGGTGCTGAGCGGCGGCCCGGCAGTGAAGGCGATGTTCGTGTACAACTCGAACCCTGGGGCTGTTGCGCCGAATCACAACGCGGTGCGGAGGGGACTGGCGCGTCCCGATCTTTTCACGGTCGTGCACGATTTGTTTTTCAATGACACGACGGACTATGCGGACTATGTGCTTCCGGCGACGACCTTCCTGGAGCACGACGACATCCAGGGAGCCTACGGGCACTACTTTGTGCAGAGATCAAACAAGGCAATTGCGCCGCTGGGAGAGTCGCGGCCGAATGTCTGGCTGTTCGGCGAGTTGGCACGGCGAATGGGGTTCAAAGAAGAGTGCTTTCGCGATACGGAGGAGCAGATGATCCGGCAGGCGCTAGCGATCGGGCTGGACGGCCGCTCGACAAACAAGGGCATGGAGTACATTACCCTGGAGGATTTGGAAGAGAAGGGCCATATTCCGCTGGACTTTCATCGCGATCCGAGTGAGCGACCTTTCATGCCGTACACCGAAGGTCCGTTGCCTACTCCGTCAGGGAAGGTGGAGTTCTACTCGGAGGCTCTGGCCGCGGACGGGAAGGATGGGCTTCCGGCTTATGCGCCGCCGGTGGAGTCAAGGTGGGCGGCTGCTTCGAAGCGATATCCGCTAGAGTTGCTGGGGCGCAAGGCCGACAACTACATGAACTCCACGTTTGCGAATTTGGAAGGTCATCGGAAGATGGAGGCTAGAACCAGGCAAGGGCTGGAGATGCATCCTGAAGACGCGAAGGTTAGAGGCATCTCAGACGAGAATGTGGTCAGGGTCTGGAATGATCGGGGAGAGATTAAGCTGACTGCGATGGTGAACAAGGCAGTTCCCAAAGGCGTGGTGGCCGCTCGGCTCGATTGGGCGAAGTTGAGTGAAGGTGGTGTGAATATCAATGCACTGACGAGCGAGCGGCTGACTGACATCGGAGCCGCACCGACGTTCTATTCAGTCCTTGTGGAAGTGGAGAAGGTCTAAGGAAGTTTCCCCGATAACCAGAGCAAGAGTCCCGCGGTGCACGTGGTGTGCAGGTGTGTCCGCCGCAGGGGCTCAGAATAAGGCGGTACACTGGCACTATGTCGTCGTGGGTTGGATTTATCATCGTTCTCGTTCTAGCGCTTGCCTATATGCTTATGAAGCGCTCGGGCCAGATCTCGTCGAAGGAAGCCGGCGAGTACCTGAAAAACGGCGCCATGCTGATTGACGTGAGAAGCGTCAATGAATTCGAGTCTGGCCATATCTTACAGGCCTACAATATGCCCCTCGACCGAATAGATGTGCTAGTTCCCTCAGCCGTCAAAGACAAGAACAAGGTCTTGCTGCTGCACTGTTCGACCGGCGTACGCAGCGGCATGGCGAAAAAGAAGCTAGAAGAGATGGGCTATAAAAATGTTTTCAATCTCGGCTCTTATGAACGCGCTGGAAACATCGTGATGGGGAGATAGAGTGACACGGGGCCACAGGGCAGTGGTTCGTTGATGCCTCCTTCTTTGTTCTATAAGCTCACAGGAGTTCTCAGCCAGCTATCTCCAGTTTGATGGAGTCGGACTGAAGGTCCGGGGATTCGGCACGAATCTCGATGTTACCGGGATTTCCTTTTGGCCGGATGATTACTAGACATTCCCCATGAAAAGTTCTGTGATGTGACTGGCGAAAACTGGCGACGTCTTTAGGGTTGGCGCTGCTTACGGCTGCGATTTCGCCTTCTCCAGTCAATGTGAAGGTCACTGGAAGTACGGCGTCGGGGAGTGGGCGGCCTTGCTCGTCCGCAACCCGCACTATCACGTAACTGAGGTCGTCGCGGGAGGCGTTGAGTTTCGGCTTGTCGGGGGTGAGTACAAGCTTGTGCGCCTTGCCAGACGTGGTGAACGAGATCGTACCGATTTCTTTGTCCCCCTGAAATGCGATAGCTTTCAGTTCTCCAGCGGCATATGGAACGGTTAACTCGGCTTTGAGCGCGTCCTTTTCGATCAGATCTTTCGAACCGACTTCCTTGCCGTTCAGGAGAAGCTTGACCTTGTCGCCGCGAGTGTAGACGCGGACGTGCATCGGCACATTCTCGAATCCTGGCCAGGTCCAACTGCGCAATTCATCGCTCCATCCCCACCTGCTGACGTGCTCCGAGAAGCGATCGGGAAGGGGACGTTGCACTGCCATTTCGATTTTGCTGCGCCGCCACACGACGTCGCGGAAGTAAGACTGTGGCTTCTTGTTTCCGATCAGATCGATGTCGCCGCAGTAGGAGTTGAACCATGGATAGGGCGGCGAGAAGACGTCCTGGGCCTGACCGTTGGCGATACTTGCGTGTCCGATGCCGGATTCGCCGAGATAGTCGATCGCTGTCCATACGAAGTCTCCGAGCACGTAGCTGTTGGCCTCAACCGCACGCCAGTTTTCGAAGGCTTGACTGGGGAATGATTCGGTGCCGGCCATGATGCGGTCGGGATATTTGGCGTGGTCCTTTTCGTACTCGGGCCACTGGTAGTTGTAGCCGCCCACGTCGAGGTAGGTGAAAGCAGGTTGCATATCAGCCCAGGTCTTTCCGGGGTGATCCCACGCGTGGCAGATGGCTGCGGTGACTTTGCGAGTGGGATCGAGCTTGTGGCAGAGATCGGCGAGAGCTTTGCCGATTTCGACGCCGTGGGGTTCAGCGCGCTCGTTAATCTCGTTGCCGATGCTCCAGAGGATGACGGATGGATGATTGCGATCGCGCATAATCATACTTTCCAGGTCGCGCTGCCACCAGTCCTTGAAGTAGACATGGTAGTCTTGAGGATTCTTGTTGCCAGCCTCCCAGCAATCGAAGGCTTCGTCGATGACGAGCATGCCCAAGCGATCGCAGGCGTCGAGGAAGTCGCGGGAGGGTGGGTTGTGGCTGGTGCGGGTGGCGTTGTAGCCGTTCGCCTTCAAAACTTCGACGCGGCGTTCTTCGGCGCGAGGAATGCAGGCGGAACCGAGCGGACCATTGTCGTGATGGACGCATCCGCCCTGAAGTTTCATAGCTTCGCCGTTGATGCGGAGACCCTGGGTAGCGTCGATCTCGACCCTGCGGACGCCGATGTGGAGGGTGGTGGCGTCAGCGGGTTTATGGTCGGACTCGATGAGGACCTCGGCGCGGTAGAGATGCGGATCACCCGGGGACCACAGCCTCGGTTGTGCAAGGTGCAACTTAACGGTTGCGGTGGCGTGATCGTTCCTAGGGATGGGTAGAGGAGATGCCGATTCGGCGGCGATCGCGCCAGCGGCATCGATCAGGCGGACGCGGGCGATGACGCGCTTTTCCGTTGCCGATCCGTTTTCGAGAGAGATCTCAGCCTCCACCGTTGCTGCTTCTCTGGAGACTTCTGGAGTGGTGACAGAAACTCCGTACTCCGGGATGCGCAAGTCACTGTTGATGGCAAGCCAGACCTTGCGGAATATGCCGGAGCCGGAGTACCAGCGGCTGTTGCGGCCCGTGTTGTTGACGCGAACGGCAACGAGGTTGCTGCCGTCTTTCAAATGAGGCGTGATGTCGAAGGCGAATGGCGTGTATCCATAGGGGTGGTTGCCAAGGTGTGTCCCGTTGAGCCAGATGTCGCAATTCATGTAGACGCCTTCGAACCGGAGTTCTGCTCTTCCGTCTTTTGAGAGAGCGGGCCTGTCGAACGAGCGGCGATACCAACCGATGCCGCCAACGGTCCAGCCGGTGGAAATCTGGCCCTCGCTCTGGTACGCGTCGAACGGTCCAACGCGAAGGGGGGTGGTTCCTTCGCTCCAGATTGCTCCCTTATCTTCACTGGTAATGGAGGGGAGGTCTTCAATGCTCCAGTCGTGTGGAACGTCGAGGGTGCGCCAGGTCGAATCGTCGAAAGATGCGGCTTCGGCTCCTGCTATGTCGCCGCGATGAAAGCGCCAGTCTTCAGTGAAAGGGAGAAGTCGATTTTTGAGTAAGGTTGCGAGATCGGCGTCGGAGGGCCACGCGTTCGAATGCTTCGGAGCGGGCTTCGCGGCAGAACTGACCGGAATTAAGGAAGCTGCTGCGATACTGGTCATACCCTGAAGAGCCTCTCGTCTTGTTAGTGTGTTCTCGACGTAGTCGCTAGTATTTCGCTCCATGAAAGAACGCTCCTCCTCAAAACACAACATCGTAAATGGTCGGAGTGCTCCAGGCGTCTCAGGAAACATTCGCGAAGGGATCTTCCAGTGATGGGCATTGGGATGTGAGGAGTTCCGCTCCGCTTTCTGTGATGACTAGGTCGTCTTCGAGGCGAATCCCGAATTCGCCGGGAATGTAGATGCCGGGTTCATCGCTAAGAGTCATTCCGCGTGCAAGTTTTGGGTTCAGATCCCAGCCATACATATTGTTGCGAACGAAGTAGGGCCATTCATGCCCATCGAGGCCGATGCCGTGACCGAGACGGTGGGTGAAGTACTTGAAGGCGGGCCCATAACCGCCATCGATGATGATCTTGCGTGCAGCGGCGTCAACTTTTGAAGTGAGGACCCCGGGCCGGGCGGTATGAAGTGCTGCGGTCTGGGCGCGATGGACGAGATCGAAAACTGAGAGCATCTTGTCCGTTGGTTTTCCGAGAACGAAGGTGCGTGTGATGTCGGACTGGTAGCCCTCGACAGAGCAGCCGTCGTCGAGCATGAGGATGGAGCCCTCGCGCAGGGTTTGCGGCTGGCGGGAGCCGTGGGGCAGAGCGGTGTACTCGTCGACGTTGAGGCTGGCTTCGCCTTCGAACCCGATCTGGCGATAGGCAGAGGCGATGAGCTGATGGACGTCGGCGATAGTCATGCCGGGGTGAAGCGATTGGGCGACCGCGCGGTACACGAGGAGCGTAGCGCGACAAGCAAGGCGCATGCACTCGAGCTCGTGCGCGCTCTTGATCATTCGGCAGCCGGCGGTGACGGGAGTGGCGAAGACGAGCTTGAGGTGCGGGTTGGCGGCGCGGATGCCTTCGGAGAAGACGAAGGCCATATGTTCGTCGAGGCCGATGATGCCGGCCCTGAGATGGCGATCAGCAAGACCGCGCCCGATGAGGGCAAAGGGGCTTTCATCTTCCTGCCAGGTGAGAATGTCGCAGTTTGTCCCGAGAGGACCGGAGGAGAGAAGCTCGTGAGCGCGGCCTTCTTCGAAGGCGGGACAGACAAGGAAAGGCTTGGATCGGGCAGTCAGGACGAGTGCCCAGAGGCGTTCGCCGCCGTAAAGATGGAGGTTTGCGAAATAGACGGAGGAGCTGGTGGAGTTGGCGAGGAGGATGGCGTCGATCTTATTCTGCGTCATCAACTCGCGGGCGCGCTCGATGCGGGCCTCGCGTTCGGCGCTGGTGAAGGGGCGCGCCTGGCTGGAGAGATTGGGGAGTGACCGGATCGCGGACGGAGGTTGTTGGGCCGCGGGAATGGATTGAGCTGAGAGCTGCGACGAGGTCAGCGCGGCTGCGGAGGCGGCGAGGAAGTTGCGGCGCGAGATGCCGGAGGTGAGGGGCATGGTCCTCCACGAGAAACCGGGATCGTGGTTGATTCAAGAGTAAGCGTCCGGAGAGGTGCGAGGACAGTCAAGTTGCTGTTGACATTTCTAAATCGAGGATGCGAGGCTCACAGGAAATCTCACAAATTGTGGGCCCCTGAAGAGGTAATAGCAATGAGAAAGACCGTGCTGGCCTTTATGGCGAGTGTGTTTTTAGTTCCTGTTGCGTTCTCGGCGACAGGAGACGATGTGGCTGCTCCTTTGCGGGTGTTTATCGACGCGTTCAACAAGGGCGATACAGCATCTGCATATGCGACGTGTGCGAGGGGTGATATCACAATCGTCGACGAGTTTGCGCCGCACCGGTGGAGTGGACCACATGCAGCGCAGGACTGGGCGGCGGCTTATGACAAACACGCGCAGGCGACCGGAGTTTCCGATGGACAGGTGAAGTACGGGACGCCAACGCGTATCGAGCGAGATGGGGATTCTGCCTACGTCATTCTTCCGACCGAGTACTTGTACAAGGAACATGGGAAGGCGATGGATGAGAAGGGGCAGATCACGGCCGTGCTGCATAAAGAGGGCGGGGCATGGAAGATTCGTGCGTGGACGTGGTCGGGGGAGAAGCCGCATGGGACGAAGTAAGTTCGGAGAGCTTTAGACGGGTACAACTTCGCTTACCTGGACGACAGATTCGCCGCTGTAGTATTTGCGCTGGTCGGCGATGAGGTCGGGAGCGGTGGCGGCGAGGGCCGTGTCGAGGTGGAGCATCGACTCGAAGTAGAGGTGGCCGATGGCGTGGTAGTGCGAGGGAGTGCCCGGCGGGAAGGCACCGATGCCGCGGTCGACTTCGATACGGACGAGGCCACGGGCTCCCAGAAGGCGACGGGCGATGACCAGGTGCTCCGCTAGGAAGTAGTTCCAGTCGAAGGTGGAGCCCGGTGTCGCGGGGTAGAGGACGCTGAGTCGGACCATGGAGTGGGAATATCGCGCAAACACTGCCCGTGTCAATGAATGTGGGCCTTGTGGTTCCCGCCCGGTCACGATGAAGCTGCGACCACGGAGGAAGTAACCGAAACCGTTACTGCGCAGAGCTACGAACGAGAATCTCGATGTAGTCGAAAGCAGCGTGATCCGCATCATCGGGCGTGCCCTCGATACGGATGACGTCTCCAGTCTTCAGGGCGATGTTGTGAGCGATGTGCCGCGTGGAGTTATCTCCGTTGGGACTCCGCGACGGCAGGTTGTCGTCGGCAGACCATGTGTCTTGCTGATGACCGTTGATCAAGATGGTGAATTTTGCTGAGCCGCCTTGCAGGTCGAAGTATTCCACGGCGACCTCGAAGCTGCCGGGATTGCCCGTGTAATTGAAATCGGCGGAGCAGGATTGTAGGCCATCGCATGAGAGGGCTTTGCCGCGGCTGGCATCTTCCCAGGGATTTACGTCGATGATTCTGTAGCCGGTGAGGTGGGCGTCTTCGGCTTCTAAGCGGTTGGGGTAGTGGCCGGCACGGCCTTGTGCGTCGGGGATGTCGCTGAGTTTGAGGAAATACTGGGTAATGGCATCGCGCCAGACGATGGCGTGGTGGGCCTGATATTCAAGGCGAGGAAGCACGTCTGCAAATAGAGCTGGATCGAATTTGCCTTTGAGAGAATGCCAGTCTTCGACGAAGTGGGCGGCCTGCGCTGCGCCGTCATAGTGCGAGTCGTAGATATATTGAATGACCGTTTTGCCGTCGTGGAGTTTGTAAGTGTAGGGGACGTGGTGGAAGAAGAGGAGGAGGTTATCGGGAGTGGTGGCGGTGGATTCGTAGATATTCGCAAGTTCGGGTGAGTACTGGCCGACGTAACCTGTTCCGGTGGCCACGGTGCGATCAAATCCGACGCCCTCGTGGTCGGCTTTGTGCCACTGGCCCCAGCCGTTGCGCTCGCTGGCTTCGACGTTTGGGCCGTAGTGGCTGCCGGTGATGTCTGTAAGAGTCTGCAGCCCGAGGGGGCCAGTGTAGCTCTCATAGGCAGGCCAAGATTGCATAAGCATGTTGACGACAATGCGAACAACAGCGGGGTTGGTTGAGATCGTCTGGCGGGTCCACTCGGCTGCGATGTCTTCTGCCCTTAGATCGGGATTCCAAGAGAGCCGGCCGAAGGCATAGAGATTGGCGAGCGTAAGCGGAGAACCGAGCCAGCCATTTTGTCCTACGCAGGCGACGCCGACCATGCCACCCAGCTGTCGATGAAAAGTCGTACCGGAAACGATCTGCTTGACGGGAGTTGTTGCGCTATCCACACGCATGTTGAAATCGAGGACTTCTTTCCACATGGGAGCGATGTAGACGAGGTGTCGCTGCTGGCCAAGGTACTCCTGCGTGATCTGGAGTTCCATGGCCTGGCTGGTATGCGGAATCCCGCCGAAGAGCGGGGAGACGGGTTCGCGTGCCTGGAAGTCGATGGGGCCTTCCTTGGTCTGGATGACGACATTGGGTGCGAACTTGCCATCGAGAGGATGAAAGATGTCGTAAGCGGCGCGGGCGCGATCGGCCTTGGGATCGGTCCAGTCGAGGTGATGGTTGTAGACGAAAGCGCGATAGAGGACGACGCCATTATGTGGCGCGAGAGCGGCGGCGAGGGTGTTGGCGGCATCAGCGGGGGAACGTCCGTAGCTCGCTGGGCCGGGCTGGCCTTCGGAGTCTGCTTTGACGGTGAACCCGCCGAAGTCGGGAATGAGGGAGTAGATCTCGTTGACCTTGTCGTTCCACCATTTTCTTACTGCGGGATCGAGGGGGTCAAAGGTGGGGAGCCCGCCGAGTTTTTGCGGGCTGGCGATGTCGGCGGAGAGGGAGACACGGACACCGTAGGGGCGCATCGCGTCGGCAATACGGGCGACTTCCTTCAGCATTTCGGGAGTGAAGAAGGCGGACGCGCTGTTGACGTTGTTGAGATTGCATCCGTTGATACCGACTGAGGCGAGGAGACGAGCGTATTCCGTGGCGGGAGCGAGATCGGTGCGAATGTGACCTGCATCGAAGAAGATGCTGCGACCGCCGTACCCGCGCTCGATGGAACCGTCGATGTTGTCCCATTCGTCGACCCAGCGGATGGGCATGGCGGGTCTACCGATCAAACCTTCTTTAGGAAGTCCTAAATTCGGAGCGACGACCGGTCTGCGAAGGAGTTCGAAAGCACCGTAGAGGACGCCTCTGGAGGTGCCACCGCAAATGATTAGCAATCGCTTTGCGCCATGCTCGTGGTTTCCCCATATCCAGAAGTCTTCGGGTCCCAAGTGTTGGGAAACATGTATATTTGGGAAACTCTTCTGTATCTCATCGACCGTTCCTAGAACCGTTTCGCCTGAAAGAGTTTCCTTCAGTCGGGCGGTCATCTTTGAGGCATCCTGGCCTACTAGCAAACCGAGATTGCGATTCAATTCAGCCATTGCAGCCTGTTCGACCACATCGGAGCCGAGTGCGCGGACTGCAATCGGGAAGAAAGAGTGAACTCTCCCCTTCAACTCGTACTTCAGCCAAGCTTGGTCAGCGGTCTGTCCAATTACGGAAGAAATAGCGGAGAACAGAACGGCGAGAAGCGCGAGTAGTCTCGAATGCCGGATATGTTTCACGGACTCATTCTATGTCTCTGCGGCTCAAATGACTTTGTTTTACGGATTCAGTAGCGTTTTGTCAGAGCCTGCGGAGGATCGCCCTTTTTCCCGCCCAGTAACCAGTCGACTGGCTTGCGGACGTCATCTTCTTTGGCTTCGCCCATTACGCGGGCGACCGGTGAGCCAGTGTCATCGAGGACGATGGTTCCGGGAACGATGTTGCCGAGGCCGAAGCTGTCGAGGGTATCGGTATCAGCGCCGATCCAAGTGGCGAAGTCGACGTGAAGTTTGGCAAGAGTGGAGGGGATTTTGCTGCGGTCTTTGGGATCGTCGATGGAGATGAAGACAAAATTGACCGGCTTGCCGGAGTAAGAGGCGGCGATCTGCGAGAGGCGCGGCAGCTCTTCCTGGCAGGGGCCGCACCACGTGGCCCAGAAGTTCACGACGACAATCTGGCCGCGGAATGTGGAGAGCTTATGCGATTTGCCGTCGAAGGTTTTGAAGGTTGGGTCAGGGACGCGCTTGGCGTAGGCCACCGCTGGGAACAATGAGAGATACAGCAGAACCGCGATGCGCTTACGAACGGACGAGGGCTGCATTGTCTCTCGACATTAACGAGGCTGAGATCATCTGAACTCAACCGGAAGTTGGAGAGCCTTTTCAATACGATGGGCGACGCAATTGCGCCAGCGCACTGGTATTTTCGTGTGGATTAACCACGCAGGGCATTCCCATCCCTGTGGTCAGACCCCAGTGGGAATTTTGAGGTCAGTTTTTCCCTTCCTGAATGGAGACAACAAGATGAAAAAGCTCCTGCTGCGGAGCGCGGTTCCGGCCGCGTCTCTGACGTTATCGCTGTTCTGCATGCAAACGGCCGCACACGCGCAGGGTTGCGTTGCTGCTCACTCTCCCCAGCCCGTTATCTCGGGACTGGATCCGACGAACCAGGCTGCTATTGCGCACTCAGCTGGAACGAACTTTCTGCATGGCCTGACGATCTCAACGGGTTATCGCGTCTACAACTCGTATCGGCATTACGTCGGGACGGATTACCAGGCACAGCGACAAGCACTTCACAACGCGGTCGTGAACCACGTAAATCTATTCGAGCTGGATTTGAATTATCAGCTCACGCCACGGTGGAGCGTCATCGCCACGATTCCGGCCATGGAGGCGACGCGTCATGGTCAGTCGAGTGCGACAAACTTCTACCGCTCAGGTGGAATTGGAGACGTAACGGTGGGTGCGCAAGCATGGGTTTGGCGTCCACCCACAGAGAGTCACGGGAACGTGGCGATATCAGCGCAGTTGAAGTTGCCAACCGGAATTAACGACGCCAAGGGAACCACAGTTGCGAAGAACGGGACGTCATCGACGCAACCGTTTGATGAGTCTATCCAGCCGGGTGATGGAACTTATGGATTCGCGCTGGCTACCGAGGCGTATCGCGAAATTCACTGGCGGACATCTGCCTACTTTACTGGTTCCTGGTTGTTCAGCCCGCAGGATACGACTGGGGTTCGGCAGGCTCGTTCGGCTCCGGGTGAGAATGTGATCTCTGCAACGGACCAGTATCTGTGGCGAGGTGGATTTTCACGGCCGGTTACCGGCGTGAAGCTGCTGCGCGGGATGGCGCTCAGTTTCGGAGGACGGATGGAAGGCGTGCCAGTGCGCGACGCGTTCGGCGCGAGCAATGGATTCAGGCGTCCGGGATACGTGATTTCGATTGAGCCAGGAATGATGTACAGCCATGGACGGTGGGGATTCTATGCCAGCGGCCCGTGGGCGATGGAACGGAACCGGAAGATCAGCGTGACCGACATTGCGAACCATAGCCACGGAGATGCTGCCTTCGCGGATTACACCGTGATCACAGGAATCTCGAGGACGTTCTAAATCGGACGCCAGTCTTCAGTAATGCAGGCTGGCATCCCAATCAATGATGACACGGCGAAGGCCGTGGACGGCATTGCAGATGTAGACGCCGTCCGCGGCCTTCAAGTCATTGAGGTCAAGAATCTCTTCTTCGATTTCCGGGTGCGTTGAGAGGAGATGGCGGCGATAGACGCCGGGGAGAACGCCGCAATCGAGCGGGGGCGTGTACCAGAGGCCTGATTTCTCGATGAACACGTTGTTGACTGCACCTTCAGTGACTTCGTCGCGAGTGTTGAAGAAGAGTACGTCAGCGAAGCCCGAAGAACATGCAGTGGCATATGCTCGGTTGTAGAGAGCACGTCGGGTCGTCTTGTGGAAGAGGAAGAGATCAGCGGGATCGGTTCGACACTTTGCGATGCATACGCGAAGGGCGTCGTTCTGGTTGAGATTTGGCAGAGGTTCGATCTCCAAGTCGCTGGCGCCGTTCGAACGGAGAAGCAGTCGAAATTTGCGCGGCTGGTTACCGGAGAGACGGGAGCCCTGGATCAGCAGCTTATCGCGAATGGCGTCACGATCCCATTGAACATTGAAGTAGCTGGCAGAGTCTGCCAGGCGGTCCAGGTGAAGCTCGAGATAGGGAAAGCTGCCATTCCAGAGCATTGTTTCGATGAGCGAGAACTCTTCGGTTGATCGGGTTAGGAATTCGGCCTTGAGCTGGCACTCGCGGTATTCGTCGCCGGACCTGGAATCGATGACGATGCCGCTGCCGATGCCTCCGCTGGCGGTGCCATTCTCGAGTACCAGCGTTCTGATGGCGACGTTGAAGATGGTCTCTTCAAGGGAGAAGTAGCCGATTGCGCCGGTATAAACGCCGCGGGACTCCTCCTCGATCTGCGCGATCAACTGCATGGCACGGATTTTCGGCGCACCGGTGACTGAGCCACACGGAAACAATGCGCGGAAGATCTCTTTGTAGCCGATGCTCGACAGAAGATCGCCAGAAATGCGAGAAGTCATTTGCCAGAGTGATGGGTAGTGCTCGACCTCAAACAGCTTCTCGACGTTCACGGATCCGAAGGAGCAAATGCGTCCAAGGTCATTGCGGATGAGATCGACGATCATTACGTTTTCAGCGCGATTTTTTGGATCGTGGGCGAGCCACTTGGCGATGGCGCCGTCTTCGGATGTGGTTCTGCCTCTGGAGGCAGTGCCTTTCATTGGCTGGGTTGTAATCCGGCGAGTCTTGTCGATGCGGAAGAAGAGTTCGGGTGAAAAGGAGAGGATATGGTGTAGCGGCTCAGTGTGAAGGAAGGCCCCGTACTCCACAGGCTGAGCGAGTGCCAAACGGGAGTATAGTGCGGAAGCTGATTCGGCGAATTGGGCGCGAAACGGAAAGGTGAAATTGAGCTGATATACATCTCCTGCACGGATCCAGTCGTGTATTTGATCAATGCGAGATGTGAACTGCTGTTCATCGAGGCGGAAGCCTATAGCTGGCGAGAGGGTGGGACCGTGGCCGTCCTTGCCGCGCTCAAGGGATCTTGGGAGCAGGAGATCGGAATCGAAGGTTCCGAGACTGTGGTCGAAGGTATGGCACGAGCCGTAAATGCCGAACCACGCGAGAAGATCTGAGTCACGTCGAAGCCGGACGGAGGCGGCAGGCTCGAAGTAATTCGCGCACTCGTAGGCGAAGTAGCCTGCTGCGAGCAGGCCGTGTGCGATGGCTTTTTCGATTCGGTAGAAGAGTGCAGGCAAGTCTTTCAGCTCGCGGACCTCGATGATCTGCAGAGGAGACGTAAAGAAGCGGCTGAAGGAAGTTTTGCCGCGACGGGAGCTATGGAGGAGTACCGTCCCCGGCGTGTGCTCGATGTATTCGAAAATCTGCGGCGGCAGGGGATGCCAGAGGGTCATGCATCCGGCCTCGAATCGAAGCTACTTGGTGACGGTCACGGCGACGGTGGTGGTGTGGGTAGTGGCGCTGACTCCATTGCTCGACTGGGCAGAGATCATGACGTTATAAGTTCCAGCCGGTGTGGGCAGGTTCGTTGGGGGGCCGTGATTTCGGTAATTGTATAGCGGTGAGCAGGCAGTGGAGCCGAGCACGCCAGCGAATGCCAAGAGCGCCATCAATAAGATGCGGCTAAGAAACTGGCGACGGCGCAGCCCGAAGGCGAGCCCTCCGAGCGTTAAGGTGCCGGGGAGGAGGACTGCCCATGCGACAGGATGTGCGCCGCGGACCGTGACTGACTGGCCATGAGCGATGGACGGTCCCTGGGTGGCGAGGACCATCGAACTCGTGATTCCCTTTGAGGCTCCCATCGGGATCTCGATGTTCTCAGGCGTGAAGGTGCATGAGCTTTGGTCGGGCAGGCCTGCGCAGGAGATAGTGACAAACATCGGCGCGGCGAGCGAAGCCGCATTGATGGGGGTGATCGTAACCACTGCCGATCCGGATTGACCCTGCTTGAGGCTGATGGATCCGGGGGCTACCGCGATGGAGAAGTCCGGAGTGGTTCCGGCAGTTGCCGCGAGAGTGGAAAGTGCTGAATTGGAGGCCGCATGGGTGGAGTTACCCGAGTAAATGGCGCGGAGCGAGTGTGGGCCGCCGGGGAGGGTGATGGTGGAAGTAGCCTGGCCCTGAGAGTTGAGGACTATTCCTGCCAGGGACTTACCGTCGTCTGCGATGGTGATGGAACCGGGAGCTCCCGAACCGTCTTCGCCGATTACAGCGACGGAGATGTTTGCTTCGGTTCGTCCGTTGACATCGCGCGTGTCGACGAGGAGCGTGGTCTGCGTGGGTTGTTGCTTAACTGCGGCCGGGGCTGCCAGCGCCGGCACTGCGATGGCGCAGAGATAGACTGCAACCCGATGGCGGAACATACGTATCACGTGCACCTGCTCCAAATGTAAAAAGAAGTCGTCAATCGCCCGGTTTTCGCGCGTACTCCCATTGTATCCGGCGGAGCCGGGCGGAGCGAACCGCTAGAGCGTACGAGAGTTGGACGGATCAGAGGTGATTAGGGAGCAAGGTAAGACTCAGGTCAGCGCAGTTCTGCCGACCTGAATCTAAGTGAGTGCTGAACTTTCAGGCGTGATCTGGATTGGGGGATTCGATGACGGTGAGGACTTCGCGGATGCGATCCTCGAGTTTCTGACGGGATTGTTGTTCGGCCTGGATTTCTTCGTCGGTCTTTTTCTTGGAGCCGAAAATGGAAGCAAAGAAGGTTGGTTTCCGATCCTGAGACATGGGTGCGGCTCTCCTGGGGTGAAGGTCCTGCGTGCCTCGCCTGGGTTTTCTTGCTTTCTCTTTCTCGATTCCTTCGGCGGGTACAGCTATGAACTTTTTCTTACTCGTTCATGTTAGCCGCGATTCCCCAAACGTGTAAGGTCCTTTCCGTCACTTCGAAGGAAGGAAAGAGGTCACCGCGAAATAGGGTACTTGAGCGAGCCGAAACTGGCGATGTAAGTACTTGATCGCGAGGTACAATCCTTCAATTCTCCGGTCGCGGCTCTTACACTGTCGTTGACTGTGTCTTCCAATCTCTACCGGGGCAGGCTCGCCCCCTCTCCCACCGGCTATCTTCACCTCGGGCATGCGCGCACGTTCCACCGCGCCTGGATGCGAGCGCGAGAGGCTGGTGGGGTCCTGGTCATGCGTATGGAGGATCTGGACGCGGATCGGAGCCGGGCTGAGTATTCGGAGGCCGCTCTTGAAGATCTGCGCTGGCTGGGGATGGACTGGGACGAAGGGCCAGATATGGGCGGTCCGCATGCGCCTTATGAGCAGAGCCGCCGCGGCGAAGTGTACCGGTCAGCATGGCATAGGTTGTTTGACGGCGGATTTATCTACCCCTGCCGGTGCTCCCGCAAGGACCTGGCCGCTGCTTTGAGCGCCCCGCATGAGGGCGTGACCAGGCTCATCGATGCGGACGATGAGCCGTTATACCCCGGGACCTGCCGTCCCGCAAGTACCGCGGATAGGCCGCATGATTTCTCTGCAGGACTCGCCGACATCCCCATCGGACTCAACTGGCGGTTTCGCGTTCCCGACGATGAGGTCATCGAATTTAATGATGCCAGCCTTGGCCCGCAACGGTTCACGGCCAGCATTGATTTCGGCGATTTCCTGGTCTGGCGGCGAGACGGCGTTCCGAGTTATCAGCTCGCCTGCGTTGCCGACGACTTCGCGATGCAGATTACGGAGGTAGTTCGGGGGGCCGAT
>DATJEO010000075.1:0-5533 GCA_035496515.1 Occallatibacter sp. | reverse complement strand
AACGATGTTCGAAGAGCCGACGATCGCGGGGCTGGCGAAAGAGATCGAGAAGGCAGAAGCGCTGGGGTTGAAGGCGAAGATGCCGACGCTGGAACGAAGGCCGCGAGCGGAAGCGGCGGCCAATCGCGAGGCCCTGCTTGCGCAACTGGATACGCTCTCCGCCGAAGACGTACAATCCCTCCTCAAACGTGTCCTCGATGCCAAGCTGACCACCGCGAATATCAGCGAGGATCCTAAACTGTCATGAACGGGGCGAGCACGACAGGAAGTTTTCATTCACGAGATGGTCTGTGTGTCCAAGACCTGGTGCAACTGCAAGCAAAAGCGACCCCAACCGCGGTTGCTGTTGTCTCCGGTAACGACCACCTGACGTACGGGGAACTAAATACCCGAGCCCACAAGCTTGCTCATCATTTGCGTTCCTTGGGTGTCGGCCCCGAGGTTCCCGTGGGCCTTTGCATGGAGCGGTCAGTCGAATTGCCGATTGCGGCATTAGGCATCCTAAAAGCTGGCGGGGCCTACGTGGCATTGGATCCAGCCGATCCTCCTCAACGACTGTCCATGCTTCTGGAACAATCGGGAGCTTTGATAGTCGTTACGCAGTCCCAGCTGTCGTCGAAACTGCCGCCCGGCAAATGGCAGATCGTCGTTCTCGACGCCGGCAACTCGCAAGATATTCCAAACATCGATCTCCCTCAAACAAATCCAGACAATCTGGCATACGTCATTTTCACTTCTGGCTCAACTGGTAAGCCAAAAGGCGTACAGATCACCCACGGCAGTCTCCTTAATCTTGTGAGTTGGCACCGGCGCGCGTTCAACGTCACTCCAAGCGACAAGGCTACTCTTCAGGCAAGCCCTGGTTTTGACGCAGCCGTATGGGAGCTTTGGCCTTACCTCGTGACGGGTGCAACTACATATGTGGTTGACTCCGCTGTCCGCATCGACCCCGAGAAACTTCGCGATTGGATCATCCGCAAAGGAATCACGATCAGTTTTCTTCCCACCCAACTCGCCGAGTCCTTGATGACTCTGCCTTGGCCAGAGCAAAGTGCGTTTCGAACGCTCCTCACTGGCGCCGACACGTTGCGTCGCCGGCCGTCGCACGAATTGCCTTTTAGTGTGGTCAACAACTACGGCCCGACAGAATGCACGGTGGTAGCGACGTCTGGCACCATCGATCCAGACGAGAATGCAAGCGCTGCGCCTACGATCGGTCGCCCCATCGACAACGCAACCGCTTACATTGTGGATGAGCAACTCCGTCGCGTTCCAGACGGAACACCGGGAGAATTGTTGATCGGTGGACAATGCGTCGCACGCGGCTACTTGAATGCTCCCGACATGACAGCCGAAAGGTTCCTGGCCGACCCCTTCCGCGAAGGGAAGGGTGGTCGCGTGTACCGAACCGGCGACCGTTGCCGATTCCTCCCTGATGGTCAAATCGCGTTTATGGGCCGTATTGACGACCAGATCAAAGTGATGGGACATCGCATTGAGCCTCAGGAAGTGATGGCGGCACTCGAACGTCACCCAGCAGTTCAATCGAGTTTTGTCTGCGCGTTTCCAGATTCGGCAGGAGATCAGCATCTACTTGCATACATCGTGTCACGCAACGGAACAACTCCAAAACCTGCAGAGCTAAGAAACTTTCTGGGCAGTCATCTTCCCTTGCACATGCTGCCGTCGGCCTTCGTGCAGGTGACACAGTTTCCAATTGGTGCACAGGGTAAGCTTGATCGGACGGCACTTCCCAAGCCGACTGCTGAGAACATCCTTCGAGATGATTCACCCGAAGCGCCTCAGTCGCTCATTGAAGAGCACCTTACGGTGGTTCTGTCACGTCTTCTGGGTGGAACGCAAGTTGGCTCTCAGGACAATTTTTTCACGCTCGGCGGACACTCGCTGCTGGGCGCACAGCTGATCGCCAGGATACGAGAAGATTTTGGTGTCGAAGTTTCTCTGCGCAGTCTTTTTGATGAGCCGACGGTGCGTGGCATGTCCACTGAAATTGAGAGACTTATTCATGCGAGACTCGCATCTATGACGGACGACGAAGCCGAACGCTTGCTGGCATCGTCCAAAGACGGGGCCTAGGTATGTCCCAGAGCGTTTCTCCGGACATCGCTTCGCGAAAAACTGACAAAGCCCTTAGTCTCTACCACCTGCTCGACCCCGAGGTCCTCGCGAATCCGTATCCTCTGTATCACCGCTTGCGCGATGAAGACCCGGTCCACTGGGATCCCTTTCTCCACGCCTGGGTTGTCACCCGATACGCAGATGTAATCCATGTGCTCCATCATTTCTCTGCAAATCGCACTCCAACTCCTGAGCAATTGAGCGCCATGGGGCTTTCCGCGCTTAACCCAATCGCGCAGGTGATGGTGCGGCAGATGCTTTTTCTCGATCCTCCCAATCACACTCGCTTGCGTGCACTCGCTTCGGCCGCGTTCACCGTGCGAAGAGTTGAGCGCTTGCGTTCGCATATCCAGGAAATTATGGACGGCCTTCTGGATGCCGTGATTTCAAAGGGGAGTATGGACTTGATCGCAGATTTCGCCAGTCCAGCGCCCGCGATTGTGACTGCCGAATTGCTCGGTGTTCCGGTTGCGGATCACGAGCAGTTGAAGGATTGGTCCGCCGATTTTGCCGAGATGCTCGGCAATTTCCAGCACAATCCCGATCGCTTTCCCAAGATCTTGCGTAGCGTTGAAGAAATGTCTTCGTACTTCCGTTCCGCAATGCAGGAACAACGGCTGCATCCTCAGGATGGTCTTGTCAGTGCGATGATGGCGGCGGATGTGGATGGAGCCAAGCTGACCGATGAAGAGATCATCGCTAACCTTATTGTCACCATGGTCGGCGGACAAGAAACGACGACAAACTTAATCGGAAACGGCATCCTCACGCTGTTGCGTAATCCGGAAGCGATGAAGCGCTTGCGAAACGATTCTTCTCTTGTTCCCTCGGCGCTTGAAGAACTGTTGCGGTACGAAAGTCCCAGTCAACACACGGCGCGCCTCGCGCCGGACGACGCCGAGTTGGGCGGAAAGCAGATACGCAAGCGTCAGGCCGTGATCGCAGTGATGGGTGCCGCGAACCGCGATCCCGAACGGTTTCCAGACCCCGATCGCCTGGATATCGAGCGCCCGGACAATCGTCATGTGGCCTTCGGATGGGCTGCGCATTTCTGCTTCGGCGCACACCTGGCGCGACTCGAAGGACAGATCGCTGTCTCGACCTTATTGCAGCGGTTGCCCGACCTGGAGCTGGATACGAATGTGCCGCCGGTCTGGCGACATAACCTTGGTTTACGAGGTCTGACTGCCTTGCCCGTACGGTTTGGAACTAACCATCGATCTCCAAGCGCCGATCAGACTCCCGAGTCCTGAGGCAAGAATGTCAACTTCCTGGTCCGAAGCGCGACGGAATCTCTTGGAGAAATCTCTCCGCGGGCAGCTCTCTGCGCGAGCCGCCGGTTCCGCAATTCCACGCCGAGACCCGCTTGCGCCCGTTCCCCTGTCCTACTCCCAGGAACAAGTGTGGCTGCATGCGCAGCTAGTTCCCGATAGCCCTCTTTATAACGAGCCGGTCACAATTCACTACTCCGGCGACTTGGATGTTCCTGCACTTGAAGCAAGCTTCAACGAGATCTTGCGTCGCCACGAAGCTTGGAGAACCTGCTTTACAGTAATCGACGGCGAGCCCCGGCAAGAGGTGAAGCCTGAACTCCTGATCTCGCTGCCTGTGGTGGACCTTCGTCAGCTTGCTGAGGACCAGCGCAACTCAACAGCTGCGAGCATCGCCACCCTGGACGCTGCAACGCCGCTGGATCTGACTCAGGCACCGTTGTTCAGGGCGCGGCTGATTCGCTTGGAAGACCAGCAATACCGCCTCTACCTGGTCTTGAGTCACATCATTTTTGACGGAGTCGCGATCTATCGAGTTTTTCTGCCCGAACTCGCGGCTCTGTATCAAGCTCGAGTTGACGGCCGTCCATCGCCTCTGAAAGATCTGGACATTCAGTATCCCGACTACAGTTGTTGGCAACGAAAATCGCTTGGCGCGGACGCGCTCGCATCACACATCGCGTTTTGGCGGCAGAAGCTCGGCGATGATCTTCCGGTACTGAATCTTCCCACCGACAACCCTCGCCCGTCGGTCCAAACATTTCGGGGCAGCATGTATCCGTTCGCTTTGAGTTCCGAACTTACCGATGCAGTTCGATCTCTGGCCCGGCAGGAAGGGGTGACGCTTTTTCAGACACTGCTCGCAGGGTTCGCCGCTCTGCTCTCCAGATATGCCGGCCAGGATGATCTTGCGATTGGAAGTGTCACTGCAGGTCGCGATCGCCCGGAAACGCAATCGTTGCTGGGATATTTTCTCAATACCGTAGTACTGCGCACGGATCTTACGGGCGATCCTCCGTTTCGCGAGGTGCTACGACGCGTACGCAACGTAACACTAGAAACTCTCGATCACGATTCCGTGCCGTTCAGGCAACTGATTCATGAGCTCAATGCCCCTCGCGATCTCAGCCGAAACCCGTTGTTCCAGGTGATGTTTTCCCTCGAGCCTTCGCTTCCCGCCGTCGACCCGGCCTGGCAATTGACGCAGATGGATATCGATACCGGTGCGACGAAATACGATTTGTATCTCGAACTCGACGAGCGCTCCGACACGGTCCTCGCGCGCTTTCACTACAGCACAGACCTTTTTGATCAGACCACTATCGTTCGCATGTCTGAACACTGGACACGACTTCTCAACAAGGCTGTGCTCAATGCCAGTGTGCGGATTTCGCAGTTGCCGCTACTCTCGGACGAAGAGACAAAGCAGGTTGTGGAACAGTGGAATGAAGCCGCGACACTGTTTCCAGCCCGTGAGGCTATTCACAACGTTTTCGACGCACAGTGTGCACGCACCCCTGACCGCGTTGCCGTGAAAGAGGAAGGAAAGCAACTTAGCTTTCGACAGCTTCAGGAGAGTAGCAATCGCCTTGCACATTACATCCGCAAATTCGGAGCAGGACCCGGCACTAGAGTTGCCCTCTGCGTCGACCGCTCATGCGACATGTTGGTGGGCCTGCTCGGAATCCTCAAGACCGGCTCAGCATACGTGCCGTTGGACTCATCCTATCCGGCAGATCGCATTCGCTTCACGCTAGAAGATGCCGATCCGGTGGTCCTTCTCACGCAAAGAAAATTGCTGGCGAGATTTCCCACGCACCGTGCTGCCACCGTGATGATCGACGCCGATTGGAACAAGATTAGTCGCGAAAGCGGCGAGAGTCCGGCGACTGCAATTCAATCGGGCGAGCGCCTCTACGTTCTGTACACGTCGGGGTCGAGTGGGAGACCGAAGGGGGTGGAAGGGACGCATGGGGGAGCACTGAACCGGTTTGAGTGGATGTGGGGGAGGTATCCATTTGAGGCGGGAGAGGTGTGTTGTCAGAAGACGAATCTGGGGTTTGTGGATTCGGTGTGGGAGATTTTCGGGCCGCTGCTGGCGGGCGTGCCGAGCGTGATCGTGC
>DATJEO010000074.1:0-27375 GCA_035496515.1 Occallatibacter sp. | reverse complement strand
CCATCGAGGTGCGGGTCGTTGATGAGGCCCTTCCAGCCGACGGTGGTGCGCGGCTTTTCGAAGTAGACGCGCATGACGATTTCGAGGTCGGCGGAGAATTCCTTGATGGCTGCCTTCAGCAGGCCGGCGTATTCGACGGCGGCTTTGGTGTCGTGAATGGAGCACGGGCCAACGAGGACGAGGAGACGCGGGTCGCGATGCGCGAGGATGCGCGAGATAGCGAGACGGGCGTTGAAGATGGTCGCAATGGCGTCATCGGAGACGGGGCGCTCCTCCTCGAGAAAGACCGGAGGGAGGACGACTTTGGTCCACTGGATGCGAATGTCTTCAATACCGGGGTTCATAGTCTGGCTTTATTTCAGAGTATCAGCGTTGTTTGAAGGGACACAGGGACGGATCGGGGGACGTAGGACATAGGGACTATGGACCTACTTGCGGGGTTTGCGTTTCGAGTCTTGGCGGGGCCAGTACTGGAATTCATCGGAGTAGAGTTCGCCGCTGAGGTCGGAGACGCGCTGGGTGAGGCGGGTTTGGGCGTCAGCGATGGCCTGGTTGTAGATGATGGGGCCGATTTCTTCGAGGAAGAAGTTGAGGAGGAGCGAGGCGGGGAGATCGCCGATGGGGTCGAGGTTCTCTTCGAAGTAGCGCTTGAGGGAAGAGATGGCGGTGGCGCGCTGTTGCTTGTCGAGTTCGAGGGTGACCATCGAGTGAGCTCCGGGTTGGGGATGGATTGATGTTACCGAATGCAGGTTCTGTGCAGCCGGACACATGGTTGGGAACGTCACTGGAAGTAGGGTGAGGTGTGCAGGGATAGCGGAAGGGCTAAGGATGGTGGGATTGCGGGTTGGCTGGGGCTGGATTCTGGGTATGTGCGTCGTGGTAGGTGGGGAAGCGCAAAGCGACAAGGGATACAAGCGGGAGCCGCCGGATCCGACGTTTTCGCAGCGGCCTGCGACGAAGGTGCAGAGCCCTCTGACTCGCGAGGGGAAGATCAAGCTGGATGTGATGGTGAATGACGCGACGGGGAAGCCGGTTGTAGGACTCGAACCGTGGGAGTTCAAAGTTCTAGATAATGGCCAGCCGCGCAAGGTCGTTTCGTTCCGCAGGTTCGATGGCGTGCAGGCGAAGCCGCAGCCGCCGGTTGAAGTGATCCTGGTGATTGACATGCTCAATCTGCCGTTTCAACAGGTGGCTTATGTGCGCACGGAGATGGACGAGTTTCTGCGGCAGAACCGCGGACGGCTCAAACAGCCAACGAGCGTGGCTCTGTTGACGGATGCGGGACTGCGCGTTCAGCCGCGGCCTTCAACAGACGGAAATGCAATTGCGAGCGTGGTGAATGGGATCAAGGAGCACGTGAGCACGATCAATCCGGCGATGGGCGGCGAGGGATGGGTGGAGCGGTTTCAGCGATCGGCAAGAGCGATGGACAACATTGCTCAGAATGAGTTGAAGAAGCCAGGGCGCAAGCTGGTGATCTGGGTGGGGCCGGGATGGCCGATGCTGAACAGGCCTTCGGATGGATATACGGACCGACAGCAGCGGCGGAATTTCGATTCGATTGTGGAGATGTCGACGGCCCTTCGAGAAGCGCGAATCACGATGTACAGCGTGTCCCCGGTGGTCAACATCCAGGCGGGGCAGAATCCGCTGTTGTACCAGCGTTTCCTAACCCCGGTGAAAACGGCCCACGATGCGGAGGCGGGGAATCTGGGATTGAAGGTGCTGGTGGTCCAGACGGGAGGGAAGATTCTGGGGCCGGATAACGATGTGGTTACGCAGATCAACCGGTGCATCGAGGATGCGAATGCGTTTTACAGGATCTCGTTCGATCCGCCGATTGAGGAGGGTGCGGATGAGTATCACGGATTAAAGATCGTGGTGGACAGGCCGGGTGCTGTGGTGAGAACGAGTACGGGCTACTACTACGGGCTGGTAAATTGAGCAACCGATTGATTGCGGATTGCTCGTCAGTAGAAGGAAGAATCGATCAGTGGAACTTGTCGCACTGAGCTAGTCAGAGACAGCAGGGGCTGAAGCCCTCAAATCAATTCTGATACTTTTCGGCATGACTGAAGTCATGCCCTGATACCGCGCGGCGTCTTCATGAAGCTTCTTCTATGAACGGCCGGGTTCATCGACGCCGACGGGGGCGTTGCGAGACGTGGCGTGGTTTGTGAAAGAGGGGTTTGCGGAGGAGCCACAGGCCCACGGCAACGGTGAGCCAGACGAGAGTTGCCAGCAGAAGCACCAGAGCCGCAGAAGTATGCGGGCTCCAGAGCCAGAAGACAAGACCAAAAGCAATGAGTCCGCCGCAACCCATGGCGGCGCCGAAGGCGTCCAGAGCTGCGATCTGACGTCCCCGTTTAGTGCCATCGCGTCCGATGCGCGCCTTATGCTGCTTCTCGTGAGCCTCGACGAGAGATGCACCAGCGGGAAAGATGGCCGGGAAGGCGAGGAAGAGACCGCCCAATTGCGGGCCATACGCATTTGCGATGAGTCCAGCGATGACGCAGACTGCTCCACCCGCGACAAAGCGGATCAACCACTCATGCGGCTTGATTCCCTTGATGGCTGCGAACCGGGCGTGAATCACCACAGGCTCATCTCGCAACCGACCAGAGTGCGAAGGAGACCGAGAACCAGATTGGGAGCAACGCGAGCGCCGCTTTTAGCGCGCCCGGCTTGTAGCGCCTGAGAATCCAACATGCGGCTATCGCGTAACAGCAGAAAGCAATGCCGCCGTAGATCATGAAGTGAGTTTCAATTGCGGCATAAGATTTGCCACGTTCCCGGATGGTGATGGCAAGGGTGGCTAACGCGATGGAGGGGGCGGCGCCGAAGAGTCCAGCGAAACTTTTGGGGCGGAACATCTCAGCCAGCACCGCGAAGAAGCTGACGATTGTGCCGCCGATGAAGAATCGGGCAAGGGACTCAGTGACTTCGTGCGACATGACTTCCCTCAGACAGCATGTTGGGCATCTTTGACGGCGCGCATGGCGACATCAGCTCCTTTGCAGCCGAGGAGCTTGTACTGTTTGCCTTCCAGATTGTGGTAGTTGACGAAGAACTGTTCGAGTTCGTGGACGAATTGCTTTGGAAGATCGCTTAGTTTCCTGATGTATGCGTACTCGTGGTTCATCTCAGCGACGGCGAGGAGTCGATCGTTGCGAGTCTTCTTCTTGCCTTCCACCTGTTCGCCTTCAATGATGCCGATGAGCCGGGCACGGACGGCGATGCCTGGGAAGGCGGGCTCGTCCATGAGAAGCAGAACGTCGATGGGGTCACCGTCGGGCGCCTTGGTGCACGGCAGAAACCCAAAGTCGTAGGGGAAGCACATGCCGGCGGGGAGGACCTTCTTGACCGTGAAGATGCTCTGCTCTTCATCGTATGCGAATTTGTTGCGGCTGCCCTTGGGTGTCTCAATAATGACCTGGATGAGGCCGGCGTTCTGGTCTACGGGGTTGAGCAGGATTGGATTGCTGAGGCTCCTGGCAGGCTTCTTGGGCATGGCTGGCTCTGCTGTGAACGTTCCTTTCACATTGGTAGAAGAGGCGAGAGATGTTTCGGTTGCTCAAAAGCCAGGCGGTACTGGAGATAGTCGGATTAGCAGTCGAACCTTGACACTGCTTGTGTGTGATTCCTAAGATTAAAGGGGTAACTCTTCTCATCGAGATTGTAAGCATCTCATTCTGGAAGATTTGCTCCGGTGCTCTAGAGGTAGCTGAGCGATGCCTGAGATACGTATCAGTCCGCGGGAGCGGCTGGTCCTTACGGCGATCATTGAGCTCTACATCGCTACCGGCGAACCCGTGGCTTCGCAGGCGGTAGCTGACCGCTTTGCGCATAAAGAGGGACTGAGTTCGGCGACGATCCGGAACGTGATGGCGTCTCTGGGAGATGCAGGTCTCCTGGAGCAGGCACATACCTCAGCAGGACGTGTCCCGACCGCGGCGGCATTCCGGTACTACGTCGAACAAATCACACGACCAGATGCGGCGCTGGGACGAATTGGGGTATCGACCGCCATTCCTGCGGGGGGGACTTCGTTGAGCGAGCAGCGGCGGGGACAAATCGAGGAGATTTTTTCGGGCGTCAGCAGCTTGAATGAGTACCTGGAGCGGACCTCGCATGTGCTGGCGCTGATTTCGAGCGGGCTGGGGGTTGCGCTGGCCAGCGGCACTGCGGATCAGGTGCTGGAACATATTCATTTTTCGAGGCTGTCGGCGGGCCGCGTACTGGCGGTAGTGGTGACGCGGGCGGGTGCGGTGCTGGATCGCGTGCTGGTTTTAGATCGCGAGATGACGCACCTGGAACTGGAGACGGCGGGACGTTATCTCAATGAGACGTTCCACGGATGGCCGATCGAGCGGATTCGGGTAGAGATTGCACGGCGGATGGAGGAAGAGCGGCTCGCTTACAATCAGCTGCTTACGTCGGTTGAGGAGCTCTGCCGGAAGGGCGCACTGACGGTGGGCGAGGGTGCGCAGGTGCTGTATGTGGAAGGTATGGCGAACCTCATTGCTGCGGAGGCGGATCGGGAGAGACTGAAGCAGATGCTGCTGGCGTTAGAGGCGAAGCAGCGGCTGGTGGATTTACTTACGGCTTATGTAAATGGAAGTCAGCAGGAAGTACGGGTTGTGGTCGGGCTGGATGAAGCTTCCCCTGCGATGCAGGACCTGGTGCTGATCGGGGCGCCTACGCGGCTGGGGGGGACCAGCCTTGGGACGGTAGCAGTGATTGCACCGACCCGCATCCAATATCAGGAGATGATTCAGGCAGTGCGGTATGTGGCACGGCTATCGGAGCGGATACTGGAGATACCGGAGCAGTAGGTGGGGTCTGCAGGGGGCAAACCCCCGATTCTAATTGATGGACCTTTGGGCACGACTGAAGTTGTGCCCTGATATAGCTCTCGGATTATCAAGTGCTTCCGGGAACGTACACCGGGATCTCCGGTCGGCCCTGTGTAAGTCCGATTTGAATGGGCAGTTCGAACTGGAACGCGAGGCTCGTAAGTTCAAACGGGCGATGGCGAAGGAATTTAGAATTGAGTAAGAAGCGAAATATTTGGGGAATACGCAAAGATATGGCAGAGAAGGAAGCAGAGTTGTCGACATTAGAAGCTACCGAGAGCGCCTCGCCGGAGAAGGCAGTCGCGGAGGCGGGGGAGAGTCCTGCCGCTGAGGTTAGGAACGAGGAACTGCCGGTAAGCCGGGGCGAAATCGACCAGCTTCAGGCTGAGTATGAGCAGCTGAAGAAGGAACGCGACGGGCTGATCGAGAGGTTGGCGCGGCTGCAGGCCGAGTTTGAGAACGCGCGGAAGCGTTCGGAGAAGGAAAAGGCGGACTTTCGCGATTACGCGACCGGGTCGGTAGTGGAGCAGTTTCTTCCGGTGCTGGACAATTTCGAACTGGCGCTGAAATCGGTCGGCACGACGGAGCAGTTGAAGGCGGGCGTGGAACTGATTGTGAAGCAGATGGAAGAGATTCTGCGCGGGTTTCAGGTGCAGGCGGTGGCGACGGTCGGGCAGGAGTTCGATCCTCGGCACCATGAGGCGATGGGATCGGTGGAGCGGGAGGACCTTCCGGATCAGCACGTGGCGGAAGAGATTCGGAAGGGGTACAAGTTGCGCGAGAAGCTGCTGCGTCCGGCGCTGGTGCGCGTCGTGTCGAATTCGAAACAGAAAAGTGAATGAACTTAAAGGCTCGGCTTTGGCCCTGCGGTTCAAGGGGCTTGAGTCCGTTTGTGTCTCTGGCCCATCTGTAGATTGAGAAGGTAAAGACAGGTTTGAATACGAGAGTGAGTAAAGCTGATTACTACGAGGTGCTTGGTGTGTCGCGGGATGCGAGTGAGCAGGAGCTCAAGAGCGCATACCGCAAGCTTGCGCTGAAATATCATCCCGATCGGAATCCGGGAGACCACGCCTCAGAAGAGAAATTCAAAGAAGCCAGCGAAGCGTACCAAGTGCTGAGCGATGCGGACAAGCGCGCGGCATACGATCGGTTCGGCCATGCGGGCGTGACCGGCGGCGGTCCAGGCGGGTTCGGCGGCTTTTCCGGTGCAGTGGACCTGGGGGACATTTTTGGCGACTTGTTCGGCGAGATGTTCAACATGGGTGGTCAGCAGCGGGCAGCGCGGCAGATGCGCGGCGACGATCTGCGCTATGACCTGACGATCGATTTCCATGAGGCGGTGTTCGGGACGGAGAAGGAGATTCGGATACGCCGGCTGGAGGCTTGCGAGACCTGCAAGGGATCGGGAAGCAAGTCGGGACGAGGGCCGACCACTTGTCCGCAGTGCCATGGACGCGGTCAGATCCGGTATCAGCAGGGGTTCTTCTCTGTGGCACGGACATGTAATGCGTGCGCCGGCAGGGGTTCGATCATCGGCGATCCTTGCGACACGTGCCGTGGGGAAACGCGGATCACGAAAGAGACCAAACTCACTGTGAAGGTTCCGGCGGGTGTGGAAGAGGGAACGAGGATTCGCTATGGCGGTGAAGGCGACGTAGGCCGCAATAACGGCCAGAGCGGCGATCTTTACATTGTGCTGTCGATCAGGGCGCATGACTTCTTTCATCGCGAGGGACAGAATCTGCACTGCGTGATTCCAATCAGCTTCCCTCAGGCAGCGCTTGGCGCGGAGATCGAGATTGAAGGCGTGGATGGGCCGGTGATGCTGAAGATTCCCGAGGGCATCCAGAGCGGGAAGGAGATTCGGGTGCGCAGCAAAGGCGTCCCTTATCTGAATGAGAAGGGGCGCGGGGATCTGATCGTGAAGGTCGTGGTGCAGATTCCGAAGAAGCTGAGCAAGGCGCAGCGCGATTTGATTACGGAACTGGGAAAGTCGATGTCGGTGGAGAACAAACCGACATCGCCTGGACTGTTGGAGAAGATGAAGGACCTGTTCAGCTAGGCAGTTCGAATTGTTTGAAATTGCAAATGAAGAGCCGCTCATGTGGGCGGCTCTTTTGTTTGCAGATCAGATTGCAAAAACGACGATGCTTGCGACGACTGCACCCATGAGAAGGCTGGGGAGATCGGTGAGTGCAAACGCGACGGGATCCTCGTTGAGTTCTCCGCGTGAGGCGAGCAGCCATACGCGAGAGGTCCAAAGGATCATGAAGGGTACAATCAGCCAAAGATACCGTGGATGATGGTAGAGCTTGATCACGTCCTGGCTGCTGATGTAGTTGGCGAAGACGACGACGGCGGCGAAGGCGCTGGCGGTGCCGAAGGCTCGCATCTGTTCGATGTCTGTCATGAGGTAGCCGCGGCCGTTTTTGAGCTGCTTTCCGGCGAGTCGGAGGTGTTCGAGTTCGGCGAAGCGCTTGACGATTGCGAGCGAGAAAAACAGGAAGATGGCGAAGCCGGCGAGCCAGTGGGAGATGGGCGTGTTGGTTGCGGCGCCGCCAGCGAGGATACGAACCGTATAGAGCCCGGAGAGGACGAGCACGTCGAGAAGAGCGATCCGCTTGAGATAAAGCGAGTAGGCGAACGTGCTGATGATGTAGAGCACAAGCCACGATAGGAAGTCGATTGGCAAGACGCGGGCCAGAGTAAGGCCGAGTAGGAGGAGCGCGGCGGAGGCGATGAGGCCGATGGCAGGGGCGAGATCTCCGGAGGCAAATGGTCGGGAGCGCTTTCGACTGCTGCGACGGTCGGTATCGATGTCGAGCAGATCGTTGACGAGGTATGTGCCGGAAGCAGTGCAGCAAAAGCAGACGAAAGCGAGCAGAGCCTTGCCGAGAACTGGAAGAGAGCGGTCGTGAGCGAGGAGAGGCGGTAGCAGGATGAGAAGGTTCTTGGCCCACTGATGCGGACGAAGAGCTTTGCCGAGAGAGGGGAGGGAATTGGCACGCTCTTCAAAGACATGGGAGGGAGCGATGCCGCGCTTTCGAATGCTGCTGCGCAACGCGGCGGTCGGGTTGGCAAGCATCTTCTCAGAGGCATCGGATAGGAGCGGCAGATCGGCAGTGCTGTTGCCGATGTAAGCGAATCCGTCCTGTCCGAAGCGGTCGAGGAGAATGGCTAGTTTCTTTTGTCCAGTGAGGTTTGTAACACCGTCGCTGCCGAGAACGCCGCTGAAGATTCCGAGATGTTGGGCGACGCGTTCTGCAAGGCGGAGGTCAGCACCAGTGGCGAGGTAGAGCTCGCGGCCGCGAGCACGCTCCTGTTGCAGGAAGTGAAGGAGCTTGCGGTTGTAGGGGAGGTGTAGGACGTCGAGTTCCACATGCGAGGTGACGAAGGCTTTGAAGGCGGCTTTGCCACGGAGAAGCGTGCCGGGCAATTGAAGGAGGAGGCGCGGGTGGCTACGAACCAAGACGAGGAGCGAGTCGACGAGGGTGTCGGATTTGACGAGGGTGCCATCCAGATCGACGCAAAGGGGCCTGCTGCCAAGCGTTGCTGCGTCGGGAGTGGATAGGACTTGCGACAAGGATTACCTCGTATTAGCACGCCCGCCGAGCCTGAGGCTGCAGGTCCGGTGGAGGAATCGGATGATCCAGTATGGCGGGCCGGCGGTGGACTTAATGAGCGTCCGAAACGGCTCAAGTATATCGCGCGCCATTCGGAGACGGAGGGGCAGGGTGAGCTGGGGAGTTACTGGGCTCATGAGAGAAGTAGTGGATATGCTGTGTGGCATCAAGTCATTACACTGGTGAGTGCGGCGTATAATCGCGCAAGATGCCGCTGGGGGAACATCAATTCATAGATCACTATGAAATCCTCGCGCTCATTGGAGCGGGGGGAATGGGTGAGGTGTATCGCGCTCGCGACACGCGATTGAACCGCGATGTAGCGATCAAGGTGCTGCCGGGATTCTCCAGTCCTGAAGCGGATCGGCTGCGGCGATTTGAGCAGGAAGCCAGAGCTGCAGCAGCGCTGAATCATCCGAACATCCTCGCGGTTTACCAAATGGGAGTTTACGAGGATGCGCCGTACCTGGTTTCGGAACTGCTTGAGGGCGAGACGCTGCGCGAGCGGTTGAAGCGAGGCGCTTTGCCGCTGCGGAAGGTGATCGACTACGGCGTGCAGATTGCGAAGGGGCTGGCGGCGGCACACGAGAAGGGAATCGTGCATCGCGATCTGAAGCCGGAAAATCTCTTCCTCACCAAAGATGGTCAGGTGAAGATTCTCGATTTTGGACTGGCGCGACTGACGCAGGCAACGCCGTCGAGTTTTTCGCAAGCGCCTCACGAGGTAGAGACGTTGCCGGGTCTGATGATGGGCTCGATGGGCTACATGTCGCCGGAGCAGATCCGCGGAACTGGAGCGGATCACCGGTCAGACATCTTCACGTTTACTGCTGTGCTGTACGAGATGCTGACCGGGCAAAGAGCCTTTCAGCGGGGGACTTCGATTGATGCGATGAGCGCGATCCTGAATGAGGAGCCGCTACCGCTGGCGCAGGCGAAGCCGAATCTGCCTGTGGGACTTGAGAAGGTGCTGCAGCGCGGTCTCGAAAAGAATCCGGAACAACGGTTTCAATCGGCGTCTGATCTGGGATTCGCATTGGAGTCATTGTCCGAGGGGACACACTCAACATTTGTGGCGACGCGGAGGTTCGAGCGCAAGCCGGCGACGGGCTCCCGCGGGCGGATGATCGTTGTAATTGTTGTCGTGCTGTTGATTGTGGCGCTGGCGGCAGCCTGGATCAGGATGAGACAGCTGCCCGAGCCGCAGGTTGCGAACTACGTCCAGTTGACTCATGACGGAGTTCAGAAGTCGCTGGTGGGGACAGATGGATCACGGATATTCCTGACAATGGGCGATTCGGGAAGGGAACAGACGGCGGCGGTTCCTATGGGAGGAGGAGAACCGACGCGAATCACGATGCCTGCAGTGGACATGGTCCCAGTGGATATGTCGTCAGATGGATCATCCTTTTTGGTAGTGGATGGAACCGGCTATCCAACGACGGGTCCGTTGTGGAGTTTGCCGGTGATGGGCGGTTCTCCGCGACGGCTGGGAGAGGCGACAGGGCATACGGCTGCGTGGTCTCAGGATGGCAAGTTGATGGCGTATGCAAACGGGACGGATGTTTTCATTGCGAACGCGGATGGGTCAGGTACGCGCAAAATTGCCACTATGAAGAACTTTGTTTCCGGGCTCGCGATTTCGCCTGATGATGCGGAAGTGCGCGTGGAGACCGAGGAGATTTCGCAGAGCGGGTCGAGCGTTGTAGTTGGCGAACGGACGATGTGGAGAATCGCGGCGAAGGGTGGCAATCCGGAGCCGCTGATCGCCGACTGGCCGAATATGAGAAGTGAGTGCTGCGGGCAGTGGACTGCGGACGGAAGGTATTTCGTTTTTCAATCGCAGGGGCAGATCTGGGCATTGCCGGGAAGCGAGAGCCCGTTTCGGAAGCATGCGACGCCAGTTCAGCTGACTTCGAGTCCAATGCAACTGCAGTCGCCATTGGCGAGCCGAGACGGGAAGAAGCTTTTTGTAGTGGGGATGACATTTCGCGGCGAACTGACGAGCTTCGACGTGAAGAGCGGGAAACCTTCGCTGTTTATGGGCGGGATTTCGGCGGACTGGATGGAGGTATCCCGCGACCGTAAACAGGTTGTGTATGTCTCATATCCGCAGGGCGATCTGTGGAAGAGTAATGCAGATGGAACAGCGCGCGTGCAGCTGACGTTTGCGCCTGTGAAGCCGGTGTTGCCGCGATGGTCGCCGGATGGGCAGACGATTTTGTTCTTCGAGTTTCCCGGAGGCGTGAATCATCCCGGAAAGACCTACGAGATTCCAGCCGCAGGAGGCTCTCCGCGCCAGCTGCTGCCGAATGACAATCAGAACGAGCAGGATCCGACCTGGTCGGCGGATGGGAAGCGCATTGCATTCGGCGGCGATGCAAACGACGCGAGCCGAGCACAGGGACCGGCGATCAAAATCCTGAACAGGGCGACAGGCGAGGTTTCGCCGGTTCCCGGTTCGGAGAAGATGTTCTCGCCGCGATGGTCGCCGGATGGACGGTTTCTCGCGGCGATGACGAGCGATTCGAGTCACCTGATGCTTTTCGATTTCCAGACACAGAAGTGGAGGGAGATTGGCAAGGGTACCCTTAGCTGGTTGAATTGGTCGCCGGACGGGCAGTACATCTATATGAAGGACCTGACCGGCAAGGGAGCCGTGGAGCGGGTGCGCGCGGCGGATGGAAAGGTGGAGAAGATCACCGACCTTGGTGAGTTCGTATTCACGGGACTGGGAGGCGGGTCGGTGTCAGTGGGGCCGGACGGGTCGGCTCTGCTGTTGCGAGATCGCGGAACGCAGGATGTGTACGCTCTGGACTGGATCGAGCCTTAACTGACTGGTTGTTGAGGAATTGCTGGTAGGAATTGGTGGAGCTGAGCGGGATCGAACCGCTGGCCTCCTCGTTGCGAACGAGGCGCTCTCCCAGCTGAGCTACAGCCCCACGGACTCTCAATAGTTTAGCAGCGGTGGGCAGTTCGGGAAAGGGGCGGGGAGCAGCAGTATTCCCCGGCAAGTGGAGCTTCGCGCTCACTTGCGGGTGAGCAGGTCTGGAAGCCCGGAGAGCATATCAAGGAAGATTTTACGGTTGCCGGTGACGCGGGAGAGGACGAGGGAGCCTTCGATCTGGATGAGGGCCTGGCGGGCACGATCTTCTGCGAGGCGACGGTTCATACCCGTTTCGCGGGCCACTGCCGTGAAAGCCTGGAGCCACGCTTTGTAGGCGTTGCCGAGGGCCTCGGCGAGCTCGGGGGGGCCGCCGCGGAGGGAGAGGGAATCGAGAACGCACGGCTTACCGCCATCGCCATAAAAGACGCGCAGCCTCTGGGCGACAGTCTTGATGCGGTCGACTGAAGGGCCGTTCTCGCTGAGCGGGGAGAATATGTTGGCTTCAAACCACTGCCCAACATGCGCGGCGGCGGCGAGGGCCATGTCCTTTTTGCCGCCGGGGAAGCGGTAGTAGAGGCTAGCCTTTTCGAGGCCGGACGCGGCGGCGAGGTCGTTCAGGCTGGTGCCTTCGTAACCTCGCTGACGAAATAGCTCAAGGGCTTTTTCGGCGAGGTCAGCGTCATTGATCGAGGAGTGCGCCATGCAGAGATTTTACCGTCCGTTCGGAAATCTGAAACTTTACCGATCGTTCGGTATCTAAAGATGTAGATGCCGCCTCTAGGGCAGGGATTCAGAGGCAGCTCGACTTCCTGAAAGGATTCTTTGTTATGACCAACTCGACATTGCTTGAAGAGCGCGGGACCGTGTCCGGCCAGTTGCCGCGTGTGTTTTACCGAACTGCGAAAGTGGAGGGACTGAACCTGTTCTATCGCGAAGCCGGTCCCAAGGACGCTCCGGCGCTTTTGCTGCTGCATGGGTTCCCGTCATCTTCGCATATGTATCGCAACCTGATTCCGGTGCTGGCGACGCGGTATCACGTGATTGCGCCGGATTATCCAGGATTTGGATATAGCGATGCGCCGGCGGCTGATGAGTTTGCGTACACGTTCGATCATCTGGCGAGGATCGTCGACCGCTTCCTGGAACAGAAGGGGATAGCGAAGTATTCGATCTACATCCAGGATTACGGCTCGCCGGTGGGGTTCAGGCTGGCTACGGCGCATCCGGAGCGAGTGCAGGCTATCATCTCGCAGAACGGCAATGCGTATGACGAGGGTCTGTCGGCGTTCTGGGGCGAGTACCTGACGCCGTACTGGAAGGAACGCAACGCAGAGACGGAAGCCAAGATGCGCGGTCTGCTGTCGCTTGAGGCGACGAAGATGCAGTACCTGACGGGAGTGCGGAATGCGGAGCAAGTGAGCCCGGATGCGTGGGAGCACGATCAGAAGCTGCTTGAGCGCGAGGGAAACCAGGAGATTCAGCTGGATCTGTTCTACGACTACCGGAACAATCTGCCGCTGTATCCGGCATGGCACGAGTATCTGGGTACGAAGAGGCCGCCGTTGCTGCTGGTGTGGGGGAAAAACGACCAGATCTTCATCGAACCGGGTGCGCGGGCTTTTCTGCGGGATCAGCCGGAGGCGGAGCTGCATCTGCTGGATACGGGGCACTTCGCGCTGGAAGAAGATGCAGAGACGATCGGGAAGCTGATGCTGGAGTTTCTTGGACGAAAGGTGAAGTGAACGAAGTTGGCGCGGGCGTCTCTTTCCATCGAGACGCCCCTCCGCGCGGGAGGTTGGGATGCGCGATGTGTATGCACGGACCATGTTCTCCGATGCTGCTATGAAGCTGCAGGAGCGGGCGGGGTCGCGGAAGCAGTACGAGCGTATGGTGCGGTCGGGTCGGTTTGAGGATGGGCTGGGGAAATTCGAGAAGGAGTTCATCGGAGAGCGGGACAGTTTCTATATGGCGACGGTTTCGCCGGATGGGTGGCCTTATATTCAACATCGCGGAGGGCCCGTGGGCTTTCTGAAGGTGGTGGATGATCGGACGCTGGTCTTTGCTGATTACAGCGGGAACAAACAATTCATCTCGGCTGGGAATCTGAGCGTCAACGATCCGGTTTCGTTGTTTTTGATGGACTATCCGCATCAGGCACGGCTGAAGATCATTGGCCATGCGCGGGTTCTGAAGCCGGGTGAGGAGCCGGAGATCGAGAAGCAGCTCGTGAAGGAAAGTGGGGCGAAGGTGGAGGGAGTCGTTGTGATCACGATTGCCGGGTATGACTGGAACTGCTCGCAGCACATCACGCCGCGGTTCACGGAAGAAGAACTGGGAAGTCACTGAGTTCGGTGAACTCGACACAGGGATGCGCGACGAAGAGACACGAAGGCCGGAGAGCTTGTCTCCGGCCTTTGGCCAGTCTCTGGAAATTTAGTACCACCTAGACCCCAGGACTGGATCTTCACCTGAATGCGAATCTACTGGATGGTTGTGTTCGTCTCCGGCACATTCTGGATTGGGTGCAGTTGGATCTCGGGCTCGCCTTCGAGTTCCCATTCGACTGAATCGAATCTGCCGAGTTGGAGAGCGGCCTCAATGATCTTGTCGACGTCCAACTTGAGGCCGCCGCGTTCGTCATCGGGCCGCATGACCTCCTGGGTGATGGAAACCGAGACGGTCGTCGTCTCGGTTCTTACACGGCGGAGCCGAACGGACATGGAGAGCGTGGATTCCATTCGTTTAAAGCTGGTTCATGTTGGTTAGGAACTCGGCGTTGTTGCGGACTTTTTCGAGGCGGCTGATGAGGAGTTCCATAGCTTCAGTGGGCGACAATGGGTTGAGCACCTTGCGGAGGATCCAGATGCGCTGGAGGTCTTCCTTGGGAATGAGCAGCTCTTCCTTACGGGTGCCGGAGCGCTGGATGTCAATGGCCGGAAAGACTCGCTTGTCGACGAGCTTGCGGTCAAGGATGATTTCGCAGTTGCCGGTGCCCTTGAACTCTTCGAAGATGACTTCATCCATGCGCGATCCGGTGTCGACGAGGGCGGTCGCGACAATCGTGAGGGACCCGCCTTCCTCGATGTTTCTTGCGGCGCCGAAGAAGCGCTTCGGACGCTGGAGGGCGTTGGAGTCGACGCCGCCTGATAGCACCTTGCCCGAGGGTGGGACGATGGTGTTGTAGGCGCGGGCGAGACGAGTAATGGAGTCGAGGAGGATGACGACGTCGCGCTTGTGTTCGACGAGGCGCTTGGCCTTCTCGATAACCATTTCGGCTACCTGCACGTGGCGAGCGGCCGGTTCGTCAAAGGTGGAACTGATGACTTCGCCTTTGACCGAGCGCTGCATGTCGGTGACTTCTTCCGGGCGCTCGTCAATGAGGAGGACGATCAGGACGACTTCGGGGTGGTTTGTGGTGATGGAGTTGGCAATGGACTGGAGCAGCATCGTCTTGCCGGTACGCGGCGGAGCAACGATGAGTCCGCGTTGGCCTTTGCCAAGCGGCGTGAGCAAATCCATGACGCGGCCACTGGTGGCTTCGCGCACGGTTTCCATCTTGATGCGTTCCTGCGGATAGAGCGGGGTGAGGTTGTCGAATAGGATCTTGTTGCGCGTCTCTTCGGGAGACTCGAAGTTGATGGCTTCGATCTTCACCAGCGCGAAGTATTTCTCGCCTTCGTGGGGCGGGCGCACGTTGCCGCTGATGGAGTCGCCAGTCTTGAGATCGAATTTGCGAATCTGAGAAGGCGAAACGTAGATGTCGTCGGGGCCGGGCAGATAGTTGTAATCGGGGGAGCGAAGGAATCCGTAGCCGTCGGGCAGGATTTCGAGGACACCATCGGCGAAGATGTGACCTTCTTTCTCGCTCTGGGCCTGAAGGATTTTGAAGATCAGGTCCTGTTTGCGGAGGCCGCTGGCACCGGGGATGTCGAGGGTGCGCGCAATGCGGCTCAGCTCCGTAATGTTTTTTTCTTTCAGTTCAGATATGGTCATGATCACCTGCGGAGAGGAGGTAAGTGGGGACCCGAGAGGGGGAAGTACTCCAGGAGCAATAGGCGGGGTTTAAAGAGTTGCGGTCATTGGAACCGTGCATGAGTTCATGCACGACGGATGCGGCCAAATACGACTTACGAAATGACCGCCCGAAAAAAGTTGTTTGCTTGACTTACTCGATGATACAGCAGGATCGGTTAAGCCGCGCGCCGCGTCTCAATCGGCCGGGCCGCAGGCTTTTGGGCCTGAGGCAAGGTACCAGGGTTAGTGGAGTGGAAGCGGACGAGGACTTCGTTGGTAGTGTCCTGCAACCGTGTGTTCGGCTTGTGCAGCTTCCGGGTAGCTTTGCTAGCGAGCTGGCAGAGCTGGTAGCGATTGGACACGTTAGAGAGTGCCCCAAAAACCAAATCAGAACGCATGAAGTGAATCTCCTTCCAGAACTGTCCGGCGAGTGCTACCTGGCACTGCGGTACAGATAACAGATAGATATAAGGTCGAGCTGCCCCAGCAGCCTGTCCTCCCTTTAGACGCACGAAGCTGGCGTGAAGTTGAAAAAACTTTCGCCCCGAAGCGTTGGTCTGTGGAAACAGGCGGCGCGCCCTGCAGGAGGTTGAAGTGCTTGCGTCAACAGCTCTTTGCGCCTTGTGTGTCCACCTCTCGGCTGGCTCCGAACACACCTTGAGGGTGAGTGGCGCCGGGCACTGAGATTAGGTGGGAAAAGCAGAAACGCACAATCGCGCTGTGCAATCTTACCCCTGCGATGGCAATCATGAATGTATAACGGAGGCGAAACAGGGTCAATGATTATTTTGATTGCCTTGCCCGGAATGTGACGGACTGACCGGAGCCGCTATCTTAGGTACAACCATATCATTTTCAACGAGATATCTTGTTGGGTTGCACGTGAAATGGCTTCGATGGGGTAAATGTCCGCCTCCACTCAAATGAAGGAACCATGTGAGTTATCGGTAGTACGTGATGCTGATCACCATTAAATGTTCAAAGCGGGGGTCAGGACCAGTAGCTGCGGTCCAAAGTCCGGTACTGGATGGCTTCAGCGAGGTGGGGCACGGAGAGATGGTCGGCTCCGTCAAGGTCAGCTATTGTCCGGGCCACCTTGAGGATACGATCGTGGGCTCTGGCGGTGAGGCCCTGTTGCTGCATGGCGCGTTCGAGGAGGCGTTCCGAGTCTGCGCCGAGTTCGCAATGGGTGCGGATCTGGCGGGTGGACATCTGGGCGTTGGAGAAGATGCGGTCACCTGATTTCTTGAAGCGATGACGCTGACGATCTCGGGCGGAGAGGACTCGGGAGCGGATTTCGGCGGAGCCCTCGGCGGCTGCTCCGCCCCGCAACTCCTTATATTGAACGGCGGGCACCTCTATATGGATATCGATGCGGTCGAGGAGGGGCCCGGAGATCTTCGCGACATAGCGCTGGATCATTGGCGGGGTACACATGCACTCGCGGGACTTGTCATTGAAGTAGCCGCAGGGGCACGGGTTCATGGCGGCGGCAAGCATGAATCGCGCCGGGAAGCTGAGCGACATGGAGGCGCGGGCGATGGTGACGGTGTGGTCTTCGAGTGGCTGGCGCATCACCTCTAGAACGTTGCGAGGGAATTCGGGCAGTTCGTCGAGGAAGAGGAGGCCGTTGTGGGCGAGGGAAACTTCGCCGGGACGGGGAACAATGCCGCCGCCTATAAGTCCTGCGTCAGAGATGGTGTGGTGGGGAGAGCGGAAGGGGCGCTGGGTGACGAGCCCCGCGGCGGAGTCGAGGACACCAGCGACGGAGTGAATCTTGGTGGTCTCAAGCGCTTCTTCGAACGAAAGCGGCGCAAGGATGGAGGGGAGGCGCTTGGCGAGCATGGTTTTGCCGGATCCGGGAGGGCCAATCATAAGGATGTTGTGGCTTCCCGCCGCGGCGACTTCGAGAGCGCGCTTGGCGGTGTGCTGGCCGCGAACATCCTTGAAGTCGACAGAGAACTGCTGAAGTTCGCCGAGAATTTCCTGCGTGCTGACGGTGTACGGATCGCGCGGGACATTGCCCATCAGCGTGGAGTTGAGGAGATCGATGACATCGAGGAGGGAGGCAACGGGGTAAACGTTCACGCCCTGAACGACTGCGGCTTCGGCTGCGTTTGCGGCGGGCAGGATCAGGTTAGGAATTTTCTTTTCGCGGGCGAGGATTGCAACAGGAAGCATGCCAGGGACCGGTCGAACGCTGCCGTCGAGACCGAGTTCGCCGACGAGAAGGAATCTATCCACATTATCGACGCGGAGCGCGCCGTAGGCGCCGAGGATACCGACAGCGATGGGGAGGTCGAAGCCGGAGCCTTCTTTTTTGAGATCGGCAGGTGCGAGATTGATCGTTGTGATGGTGGGTGGGATCAAATAGCCGGAGTTCTTTATGGCGGCGCGGACGCGATCGCGGCTTTCGCGAACGGCAGCATCGGGCAGGCCTACGGTATGGAAGATGTCTTTCTCGACAACTACGCCGCTGTAATCAACCTCTACGTCAATTAAGTTCGCGTCGATTCCATATACGGCTGCACTGAGAGCTTTGAAGAGCATGGCGGTTGTATTTTGAACTGGGACGTTGAGAGTTCCCGGTCTCCCAGGTCTCCACAGGAAGGAGACCTGCGGCACCTGAGCCATCCCGGAGCATCACAGATCTATTCGTTAATTTTGGGGGAGTGTAGCAGATGCGATGAGGAGGAGGATGGGCTGACCGTCACAAGTGTTGAGAGCCTCTCCCACCCTGAAACGCAAAAGCGGCAGTTCAGGGTGGGGCACCCGATCGCGTGATGTCGGTTGGCTCTATTTGGAGGATGTGACGGTTTCGCCTGCCATGGTGGCCTGGCGACCGGTTTGCGCGGCGTTGTCGACGTGGGGCACGGATTTCTTATCGACCGTTTGTACTTTGGTTGCCGTCGTGGCCTTCTGCGCGGAGTCCTGCTTGCCGCGAGCTTCGTATCCAGCAACTCCATCGACTGAGCCATTGGAGAGACCTTGTCCGCCGACCATGGGTGACTCGACCGGATGCAGGGCGAAGGAGGTCTGCCAAGGGCCGCGCATATCGGTGTCACCCTCGTCGCCGTCTCCGGTGGAGGCGTTGAAGTATTCGTTGACGAGTTTGGGAGTTGCGGCGAGACGGCCGATGGAGAATGGAGGTTTCTCCATGCTCTCAAGTGCGGCGGCGAAGGCCTTCATATGCGTGATTTCGCGAGTCATGAGGAATTGGAGAGCGTCTACACTGCCCGGGTCGTCAGTGTGGTTGATGAGGCGTTCGTAAACGATTTTGGCGCGAGCCTCAGCGGCGATGTTGCTGCGAAGGTCGACGTCGAGTTCGCCGGTGATTTTGAGGTAGTCGGCGGTCCAAGGGTTTCCGGCGGAGTTGTTGAGGGAGACGCCGCCTCCGCCTGCGATGCAGACGAGCGGATCGGCTTCGGCGGCTTCGCGTTTTTCTTTCATCGGTTTGAGATGCATGCGGATGAGGGCGCCGACGATTTCGAGATGGCTGAGTTCTTCGGTGCCGATGTCGAGGAGAAGATCGCGACGGGCGAGGTCGTCGACGCAGTTCCAGCCCTGGATGGTGTATTGCATGGCGGCGGCGAGTTCGCCATTGGCTCCGCCGAATTGTTCAAGAAGCATGTTGCCGAAGCGGACGTCGGGGGTTCCGACGTTAACTGTATACATAAGTTTCTTAATGTGGTGGTACATACCTTCCCTCCAATCGAGATGACTCCCGAAGTGCACTAGGATGCGCGGAAGGCCGGTGTACGTTCGATGAAGATTCGGAGAAGCAGCTTTCATCTGTCAGACGTCAGCCTTTCAGCAGGTGAGCGGTGTACCGCGTTTATGAATACCCTGACAAGCCGATCTGGAAGCTTGGCGGTAACGAGACATGATGTGGGCCAATCTGACTAAGGCTTGAGCTGAGGAATAGAATCTTTGCGGGATGACGAGTCTATTCGATCTTTACAAGATTGGCGTGGGGCCATCGAGCTCGCACACGATGGGGCCGATGCGGGCGGCGTTCCGTTTTGGGCATGAACTGGAAGAGCAGGGCAAACTGGATAACGTCGAGCGCGTGCAGGTGGAGTTGTATGGGTCGCTGGCGTTGACGGGCTTGGGACATGGGACGGATCGAGCTGTGCTGCTGGGATTGGCGGGGAATGAGCCTGCGTCGATTGATCCTGCAGTCATTGAAAGTACGGTTGCGGAGATTCGGGCGACTAAGAAGATGAGTCTGGCGGGAAGCCGGAGCATCTTCTTCGATGAAGAAGGCGATCTGCTGTTTCGGCGCGAGGCGATGTTTCCGCCTGGGGCGAGGACGCAACACCCGAATGGGTTGAAGCTGACGGCGTTTAATTCGGGCGGCGACTTGATCGAGGAGAAAACGTTCTTCTCGATTGGGGGTGGTTTCATTGTTGAGGACGGAGCAGATGCGACCAGGAACGGAGGAACGGAGGTCGCGATTCCGTACCCGTTCAAGAGTGCAGCAGAGTTGCTGGACAGCGCGCGTGAGTATGGGCTTAAGATCCACGACGTGATGATGGCCAACGAGTGCGCTCGGCTGCGTGCCGCGCATCCGGGTGCGAGTGAGACGGAGCTTAAGGAGCGTGTGCGCGCCGGAATAGATGCCATCTGGCAGACGATGAAGGGGTGCATCGAGCGAGGCATAGCGACAGAAGGAATTCTGCCGGGAGGGCTGAACGTTCGGAGGAGAGCGCATCGGCTGGCGGGCAGGCTTCGCGAGAAGGAAACGGAGGGAAATGCGAGCGATCCGCTGGCGCCGCTGGATTGGGTGACGGTGTATGCGATGGCGGTGAACGAGGAGAATGCGGCCGGTGGAAGAGTGGTGACTGCCCCCACGAATGGAGCAGCGGGGGTTGTTCCGGCTGTGGCGGAGTACTACGAGCGGTTTGTGCCGGGGGCGGATCGTGACGGGATCGTTCGGTTCTTTTTGACTTCGGCGGCTATCGGGATCTTGTACAAGGAGAATGCTTCGATCAGCGGAGCGGAGGTTGGCTGCCAGGGCGAAGTGGGCGTGGCGTGCTCGATGGCGGCAGGCGGATTGATAGCTGCTATGGATGGGACGAATGGCCAGGTTGAGCATGCAGCGGAGATTGCGATGGAGCACAATCTCGGGATGACGTGCGATCCGATCGGGGGACTGGTTCAGATTCCCTGTATTGAGCGGAATGCGATGGGCGCCGTGAAGGCAGTACATGCGTCGCGGATCGCGATGAGCGAGTCGGAGGAGCACAAGGTGTCGTTGGACCAGGTGATCAGGACGATGTACCTGACGGGGCTCGATATGCAGTCTAGATACAAGGAGACGAGCCTGGCGGGGCTGGCGTTGAATGTGATTGAGTGTTGAACTGCTTTGTTCTGTAAGCGCCTTCTCGTCTACCATCCACTCAATATGGAATCGAAAGATGAACAGCCGCTGAGTGCCGATCCGGGTCAGCAGTTATTGGATTTCTCGCCTGAGCCAGCGAAGCCGCGGAAGTCCCCTATTGCGCCAGTGTGGCACACGGTGCTGCTGATACTGGCGATCATTGCAGTATCGGCACTGGGTTTTATGCGGCACACGGGGCCGCATGGCGCGGTGGTGGTAAACAGGCTGCACACCTATGGGACGACGGCGATTCTCGAACTGGTGCTGATTGGATGGGTGGCGCTGGGGGTTAAGCTTCGCGGAGTGCGGCTGCGTTCTTTGTTCGGGAAAGTGTCCATCAACTTGAAGGCGATCCTGGTAGATTTCGGGATTGCGATTGTCTTCTGGGTTCTGTCGATGATGGCGCTGGCGACGGTGGCGATGATGTGGATCAGCGTTGAGTCATGGATCACGCACAAGCCGATCCCGGTGCAGACGGACAAGAGCGGTAAGCCGACATTGAGTCCAAAAGACGACAGAGCAGCGAAAGCTGTAGTGCAGCTGGCACCGACGAACGGCAAGGAGATCGCGGCGTGGCTGGGGCTCTGCATGCTTGTGGGTGTTGCGGAAGAGCTTGTGTTTCGCGGGTATTTGCAGACTCAATTCACTGCCTGGGCCAAGGGCGCAGCGGTCGCGGGCGTGGTGCTTTCCGCGATGACGTTCGGAGCGGCGCATGGTTATGAAGGAGCGCGCGCGATGTTTATGCTCACGGTGTTTGGTGCGTTCTTCAGCCTGCTTGCTCTCTTCAGAAGAAATTTGCGCGCAGGGATCTTCGCTCATTCATGGCACGATGCAGTGGCAGGATTGGCAGTGGCACTTCTTCACTCGCGACATGTCCTCTGATGAGGAGTAAGTGAGCGGATGGGTCGAAGAGGTTGTTGCCACTTTTTCCACTCCATCGTCGTTTTTTTCTTGACACTGACTCCGCATGAATCTATACATTTCCTCAACTGCAACAAATGTTGCAGAACTCGATGCAAACCATCGAAAAGGGAGAATAGGCAAATGGCAACTAAGAAAGCAGCCAAGAAGGCACCCGCAAAGAAGGCCGCGAAGAAGACCGCGAAAAAGAAGTAAAGCGGGACTCCAACAAAAAAGGCAACACTTCGGGGGACGCAACAGCGTCCCCCGAAGTGTTTTTGCGTATCAACGAAAGGTGCATGGATACAGGCGATGACGCGACGTCGATGGATTGCTGAGAGGTGGGATGAAGCAACCGCGAGCTTGAGTGGAGCACAGGCGGAACACTTGATTCGCGTGCTCCGCGTGCAGGAAGGAGCCGAGGCAGATGTGGTTGCGGGAGGCCACGTGTTCCATGCGGTGGTGGCCGTATTCTCGGATGGCGGAGGTGGCGCGACTGCGGAGGTGAGGTTCAATCTGCTCGCCGAGGTCGAGGCTGAGCCCGCGATGCCCATTACGCTGGTAATGTCGATTTTCAAGTTCGACCATATGGAGTGGGCGATCGAGAAAGCGACCGAGTTGGGTGTCGCGGCCATCGTTCCCGTGATCGCGAGAAGGACCGACAAGCATCTCGCGCAGGCTGCGATGAAGCGCGCGGACAGATGGCGGCGAATTGCGCATGAGGCATCGCAGCAGTCACGGCGATCGGATGTTCCGGCGATCGCAGATCCGATGAAGCTGGTGGAGTGCGTGAAGTCTGCATCCAATGTGCGGCGAGTGGTTCTCGCTGAGCAAGAGCGCGGGACGACTCTGCGCGGGTTTATGGAAGAAGCGATTGCTGGGGCAGGTGCGGAGATGCCGGAGTTGGAGATCGCGATTGGTCCAGAGGGAGGCTGGGCTCCGGAGGAAGCGGCGCTCTTCGATGCGAATGGTTGGAGAGCGGTTTCGCTGGGGCCGCGGATTCTACGCGCGGAGACTGCGGCGATTGCGGCGCTGGCCGTGGTGGGTTCGATGATGGAGTAGCTGCATAAGGATTGTATCCCGGGTCTCAGAATCGAGACCCGGGGCGCCCGCACTGTGGAGGGTTCGAGATCATCGAGGGTCACGCCTCTCTCTAGAGTGAGACGCCCCGCTTCCAGGGGATGAAGTCGTTCTGGCCGAACTCTTCGGCTTTGGTGAAGTGGTTGCCGCTCGCTACTTCGATGCACAGGTTGAGAAGCTGTTCGGCGCACTGGGGGATGGTGGTTTCCCCGGTGACGATGCCGCCTGCGTCGAAGTCGATGATGTCGGCCATGCGCTCGGCGAGTTGCGAGTTGGTGGAGATCTTGAGGACGGGCGCGACGGGATTGCCGGTGGGTGTGCCGAGGCCGGTAGTGAAGAGGACAAGGTTGGCTCCGGCACCGGCTTGCGCAGTGACGCACTCGACGTCATTGCCGGGAGTGCAGAGGAGCGTGAGGCCAGGCGTGGTGGCGTAGTGAGGGAAGTCGAGGACATCGCGAACGGGAGCAATGCCGCCTTTGCGCGCAGCTCCGGCGGATTTGATGGCGTCGGTGATGAGGCCGTCTTCGATGTTGCCTGGTGAAGGATTCATTTCGAAGCCGGAGTGCACGGCTTTGGCGCGGGCGGAGTATGCCTGCATCAGGTCATAGAAGCGTTGCGCGAGTTCGTCAGTGGCGCAGCGATTGATGAGCTCCTGTTCGACGCCGTGGAGCTCAGGGAATTCGCTGAGTATGGACTTCCCGCCGAGCTCGCCGAGGAGATCGGAGATATAGCCGAGGGTTGGGTTGGCGGAGATGCCACTGAAGCCGTCGGAACCTCCGCACTTGAGCCCGATGGTGAGTGCGGAGAGCGGAGCTGGGGCGCGCGTGATGCGATTGGCTTCCGCGAGTCCGGCAAAGGTTTGCTCGAGTGCGCCGGTCATGAGAACGGTTTCGCGGCCGGAGCGCTGCTGGTCGAAGAAGAGCACGGGTTTGGTGAGCTTGGGATCGCGAGCGCGGAGTTCGTCTACGAGCATGGAGGATTGCGCGTTCTGACAGCCCAGGCTCAGGACAGTGGCTCCAGCGACATTGGGGTGGTGAATATATCCGGCGAGGAGACCGCAGAGTGCCTGCGCGTCCTGTCGGGTGCCACCGCATCCCCCCTGGTGGGTGAGGAAGCGAATGCCGTCGACATTGGAGAAGACGCGGTCGGAGCGCGATGCGCTTTCGGGTGAGTGGCTGCCGGACGGCTTCGCTTGTTGCGAGATCATCTGGCGTACAAGAGGGCGATAGCTGTTGTGCGAGGCACCGTAGCCGAGTTCTTCTTCGAGCGCCTCGCGCATGCGGTCAACGTTGCGGTTCTCGCAGAAGACGAGAGGGAGGACGAGCCAGTAATTGCGTGTGCCTACCTGCCCGTCCGCGCGGGGATAGCCCATGAACGTGCGCGGTGTCCAGGCGGAGGCATCGGGAACCTCAAAAGATGCGGGATGACGCCGCGCGGTGTATCCGCCGGTCCGGTGGCGGATGTTTCGCGTGGAGAGCAGGCCGCCGCGCGCGATGGAATGCGTCGCTTCGCCCACGACCATGCCGTACATGATGATGACGTCGCCAGGATTGAGGTTGTTGAGGGCGAGCTTCTGCTTGGCGGGGATATTCTCACTGACTGGGCATGATGACGAGCCGTAATGAACGGTAGTGCCGGGAGTGAGCGGAGCGAGGGCTACGAGGACGTTGTCGCGAGGATCGATTTGAAGGACCGTGTCGGGCATCAGGAGACCTTGGAAGAGCGGATCGGAGATCAGCTGCTCTGGGGCAAGGATACAGCTTTAGGAATCGGTGTGTGGGGGCGCGAGTCCGATATCATCGAGAGTTCGCGGGAGTGATGGAATGAAAGCGATTGTGCTGGAAGGGCCAGGGAAGGCTGATGTGCAGGAGGTTGCGGAGCCGCGTCGAGGTGAGGGTGAGCTATTGCTGCGGGTTCGGAAGATCGGGCTGTGCGGGAGCGATCTGAATTCCTATCGGGGAAGGAATCCGCTGGTGAGCTATCCACGGATACCCGGGCATGAGATTGCGGCGACAGTGGTGGATGGGGGGTCGCATGCGGAGTGGCCAGTCGGCACGAATGTGACACTTTCACCGTATCGAGGCTGCGGAATTTGTGCGGCGTGCGAGAGAGGGCGTCCGAATGCCTGCAAGGACAACGAGACGCTTGGGGTGCAGAGGGATGGAGCGCTGACTGAGTTCATCAGCGCCCCGGTGGAGAAGTTGTTTCGCGCAGAACTGTCGCTGAAGGAGCTTTGTCTAGTCGAGCCGTTGACGGTGGGTTTTCACGCAGTGGGGCGTGGGCGCGTGACTGCTGTGGATACCGTTGCCGTTTTTGGGTGTGGTGGCGTGGGGTTAGGAGCGATTGCGGGAGCAGCGTTCAGGGGGGCGCGCGTGATCGGGATTGATGTGGATGACGTGAAACTGGAGACGGCGCGAGGGGCTGGAGCCGCAGAGGGGGTCAACTCGAAGGCGAGCGATCTGCATGAGCGATTGGCGGAGCTGACGGATGGGCGCGGACCGGATGTGGTGATCGAGGCGATAGGGCTGCCGGCGACCTATCGCGCGGCGGTCGATGAGGTCGCTTACGCAGGGCGCGTGGTTTACATAGGTTGGGCGAAGGAGCCGGTGGCGTATGAGACGCGACCGTTTGTGCATAAGGAACTGGATATCATGGGATCGCGGAATGCGATGCCGGAGGACTTCAGGGAAGTGATCCGGATGCTGGAGGCGAAGAGGTTTCCGGTGGAGGAGGCGGTGACGCACACGGTGCGGTTGCACCAGACGCCGTCGATCCTGGAGGCGTGGAATCGCGAGCCGGAAAGGTTTACGAAGATTATGGTGGATGTGAGTTGAGGGTCCGCCTGCGTGCGGGAGGTTGTGCACGAGGACAGAAACAATGTTCTGGAGCTAAAGCCCGGACCTTTATACGCATTTGGCGGCACGACTAAAGTCATGCTCTGATACACCGCGGAGACGTCAGGCTCGAATCCGGCAAACCGAGGTCATATTTCGGCCTAGATGCGCGCGAAGTGAAGGAAGAGGCCTGCCAGCGCGCCGCCGGCGAGAGGGCCCAGGACTGGAATGGGTGCGTAGCTCCAGTTGGAACCGCCCTTGCCGGGGATGGGTAGGATGGCGTGTGCAATGCGCGGGCCGAGGTCTCGCGCAGGATTGATGGCGTAGCCGGTAGTTCCGCCGAGCGATAGGCCGATGCCCCAGACGAGACTTGCTACGAGCCACTGGCCTACTCCTGCAACCGGCGTGACGCCATGGGAGAAGATGGCGTTGGCTACGAGCACGAGAACCATGGTGCCGATGACTTCACTGACGAAGTTGGCGGAAGGATGATTGATGGCGCCGCTGGTGCAGAAGACGCCCAGCTTGGCGCCCGGGTCTGGCGTGAGGGACCAGTGGGGGGCGAAGTGCAGTGCCATGATGGCTGCTCCGCAGAGAGCGCCGAGAAATTGCGCGGACCAGATGGAGAGCAGCTGTGAGTAGTTGCCGCCCACGATGGCTGTCGAGAGGGTAATAGCCGGATTGAGGTTGGCGCCGGGGCTGCCGAAGGCCTGGGCCACGAGGACTCCGCAGAGGACGGCTATGGCCCAACCGGTGGTGACGACCATCCAGCCAGCGTCGGCTGCATACGTACGACGGAGTGTGACGTTGGCGCAGACGCCATTGCCGAGGAGGATGAGAACGAGAGTTCCCAGGAACTCGCCAAACCAGACGGAGTGCATGTTTTCTTTCCTGTACGAGTGCGGAATGAGTGTCGCAGATGGAGAGGGGATTGGGCAATCAGAACCAGGTCTGCTGCTTGTACCGCAGGTACTCATCGCCAAACTTGGCTTCTAGAACGGCTGATTCCTTGCGGCTACGGTAGATCTGCAGGGGCACGAGGACAAGCAGCAAGAGAAGAAAGATTGGGCGTCCTGACCAGATGATGATGCCGAGAATGAAAAGCGAGCCGAAGACGTAGATTGGGTTGCGGACGCGCGAGTAGAGGCCTGAGGTCACGAGGTTTGTGGCTCTTGCTCGGACGCTAAAAGCGCGGCCGAGCTGGTAACGCGCAAGCAGGAGAAGCAGCAGAGCGGGAACGGCAATGGCCACGCCCAAGATCCGAGTCGGGGTCCAAGGAAGCCCGGAGGCCTGCCTGAACAGCACGAGAGCAACTACAGCGATTAGAGCGGCAGAGATGATGTTGATCTTCATGGGCCCTCAGATTGCATGATCATGGTGCATCAAAGTGCGACTGCGTCGCAATATTCAAGCCGGACAGGAGCCGAAGTTCGCAACGGCTCCGAATTGATGTGACCTCGATGCGGACGGAATGGATTTCGATGTTGCGTCACCGACTTCTAGCATGGTGATGACGACAACTTTGGGCTGCGATCGGCTTTGCTGCCATCGCGCAGCAGCATGCTGAGACGATTCCCATAAACAAGGGAACGCCGATAGCGCGATGGATCATTGATGCGATGTTAGTGCATTTCTTTCACTGAATGTTTTGTGCAATTCAAGGTAAGCCGCGCAGGAATTGTGCGACATATGATTTCCGGAAAACCTGATCGTTTCTTTATTTGGTTTCGCGGAGATTAGTCGAATGCGGAACACTAAGTGAGGCAGGAAATCATCGTCTATTCACATTCGTTGTAGG
>DATJEO010000073.1:0-2957 GCA_035496515.1 Occallatibacter sp. | reverse complement strand
GCGCGCCTACTTCGACACGGTGAGACATCATATCGTGCTGGAGAAGGTGGCGCGACGGGTTGATGACGATGCGGTCTTGTGGCTCTTGAAGTTGTTACTGGACGCGTCGGGAAAGCAGGGGGTTCCGCAAGGCGGGGTGATCACTCTCCTTACACAAAAGGTAATTTGGGTCGCCGGCCGAAGTCGAACGGCCGTTTGACGGTGAGCCTGAAGGAATGGGGATACTGTGCCGAATCGTGATATCGTTTTCCCCCACCAGGACTTCTTTGACCACGAGACGTACGATTCGCTGGCGTTCAGCGACGTCTAGCGTGTCAGCATTACTTCGCAGGCGCGAGAGAAATGCCGTAAGCGTCTCGGCCAGTCGCAGGAAAGCAGCCCGGTCGTTGATTTGATCAATGATTGCTTGCACCTCTGAGTGGAGCATCTGTTCACGGTTGCGTAGCGCTGGCATGCGCTGCCGCAACTGTTCGATCGACAAGAGCCCTTCCTGGTAAGCAGTGAGCAGCCGTTCAATGCCTTTGCCAACCTGTATCAGTTCCCGCTGCAAACCCTGCTCGCGTTTTTTGGTCGGATCGGACGCACGCGCTACTGCCAGCCGACGATCGAGTTCCTGTTGTATCAAGGTCGGGTCTTCCAGCAGGCCGATCACCTCGGCCCAGACAATCTGGTCGAGCAGGTCCTGTCGAACGAGGCGGCGGTTGTCGCAAACAGGACCGCCCAGTTTTCGCCAGCTATCGGAGCCAATGCACTTGTAGTAGTGGATCTTACGCGCGCTCGTGTACGTCGATGTACGCGAGAAGGCGTAGCCACACTTCTGACAGCTGACCAACCCCTGCACAACACTCGGCTCGATGGTGCGCCGGCGCGATCGAATTTTGTTTTCTTGGAGAAGCTCTTGAGCACGGGCGAAACTCTCTTCGCTAACCAAGGCTGGCACCGGGATCTCGATCCACTCTTCGCGCGGCCGTTCGTGACCTACTGTCACACTGGGCACGGTGACACCCCGCCGACGTTGTGGGCGCATCACGCGGCTCCGCGTAGAGACGCGCGTCTTGCCGAAGCAGGCGACGCCGCCATAAGCCGGGTTACGCAGTACCGCCCAGACAGTCGAGCGTTCCCAGCGAGCACTCTCTTTGCGAGTCGGGATACTTTCAGTGTTGAGTCGGCGTGTGATCTCGCCAATACTGAATCCTTGCACTGTGTACATCTCATAGATGCGCTGCACGACATGAGCCTCAGCTTCATACACGCTATAAGCGGCCGGCGCCTCATCTGTTTTGCGGATATAACGATAGCCATACGGAGCGCCGCTCAGCACGCTGATCTCGCCAGTGTGCGCCCGGTGTCGCTTACCGCGGCGCGACCGCTCCAGGATCTGTGCCCGCTCATATTCAGCAATCATCCCCTGGAACTGCACCAGTAGCTGATCTTCCGCACTGTCGCCTTGCGGCGCTTTTACAAACAGCGTCTCGACTCCGTGGCGGGCGAGTTCCTCGATCAGCAGAATCTGATATGCATACTTCCGGCTGAGGCGGTCCGGCGCGTAGGCAAGCACAACCTCGATGTGCCCTTCGGCGGCCAGGTCCCGAACGCGCTCCAAGCCGGGCCGCTGCAATGTCGCTCCACTATAGCCTTCGTCTTCGAAGACCCACTCTTCGGGCACCTCCAGATCGTGATTCTTGGCGAATTCGATCAGCGAAGCTGTCTGGCTCGCAATCGTGTTCTCCTCGCGCTGCCGCTCGGATGAGACCCGCGCGTAGATGGCTGCCATCCTCATTCTCGGACTCCTTTCGGCATCCACCGACCGGCTGTTCCCGGGTGGGCACCAGAATATCGTAGGCCTGCGCGAGTTTTGATTCGAGCAGGCGATCAAATGAATAGGAAACGTGAATTTGCCATGAGCCACTTTTGAGCCGCGGCTCAGCCATGTTTTCTTAGGGTGCGTAGAAACGAGTTCAACGCTGCTGTCACGATCATTCCAATGGTTAGGCCACTGCTTCGCGCGTATTTCCGCAGCCGTTCCACTGTGCTTGGCGGAAGCTTGAGCGTGATCGGCACAGTAGCCTCGATGACTTCGACCGGTCGATCCAACTCGGATGCCTCCTTCAGGTATCGATATGCTTGACGCTCTGACAGATTGAACCTGCGTGACAAGCGCTGCGCTGCTTCGGGCAATGAAATATGGGGTTGGAGTAGGCCGAGAGCAGCATTTAGCTGCCGAGCCTTCTCCATTTTGGTCGAGCGCGGCATATGTCATAAACATATTACTTCTTAAGGCGCAAGTCAAGCACCGGGCACATTGCTCGCCAGCCCCTGACTATGCGTTCGAACTGAAAGTTACCTTTTGTGTAAGGGGAGTGACTGGACCTCCTTGCGGAGTCCCTTCCACGCTCGGACCCACCAGCCCGTTCTCCATCACCCCAGCATTCAGGAATGCTCGGATGAGTTTCAACAGCCGCTTGTCCGCGACCCGTTTGGCGATCTGACCCATCAGTTTGTCGTGATTGACTCGATCGAAGAACTTCTCCAGATCAAGATCAACGCACCAGCCATGGCCTTCGGCGATATACTGCTGCGCCTGTCCCACCGCCTGATGAGCCGACCGTCCCGGCCGGAACCCGTAGCTGTGATCGGAAAACGTCCGGTCCCACTGCCGTTGTAGAACCTGCATCACCGCCTGCTGGATGAATCGATCCAACACCGTCGGGATGCCAAGCTTTCGCACCCCTCCGTCCGGCTTCGGGATTTCCACCCGCCTCACCGGCTTCGGCTCGTAGGTTCCGCTCAACAGTTGTTCCCGAATGGCTGGCCAATGCTGCTTCAAGTAGTCGGTGATTCCGCCAACGGTCATCGCGTCGACGCCCGCACTACCCTTATTGGCCTTCACCTGCCGCAACGCTTCCTTCAGGTTTTCTCGCTCACATACTTCCTCCATCAATCAATTCGTGCTGGCT
>DATJEO010000072.1:0-13822 GCA_035496515.1 Occallatibacter sp. | reverse complement strand
GGCACGCTCCCGTGACCTTGTCGGTACGATCTCGCCGGCGTTTCCCTGGGTGTTGCCTATCCTATAGAACTTCGGACTTCGTCAAAAATGGACGCTGCACGTTCCGAATATCTTTTGTCAGCGGCGAGCCTTCTCTGCCCCGAAGGGTGGTTCGCTTCAGCCGCCTGATAGGCAATTTTGATAGTACAGGCTCCCATGAATCAGTGCAAGTGGCACAATGAGCTTGAACCTGGGTACAAGCGTAATGATTAATGAGAGTCCGTTGGCCCAAACGCACGAAACGCCACTTCAATAAGTGGCGTTTCGCGTCCCTGCGCTGGTCACTGGCCTCCCAGCAATTGCGGCCGATGGTTTTCTCCACCGCGCCTTCTACAGACTCCCCAAACCGGTCTGCCACTTCTTTGGCGGCTGCTCTCGCCGGGTGTCTGCTGTTTTGCGGGCTGGCCGGATATTCTCCAGCAGCCGGTACATCACTGGCACCCTCTAAGTAGCAATCGCTGTGCCGTTCGACCAAATTCTTATTTTCAACAACTTACGCCACAATTCGATGTTGTTCCGTTTTGATTCTGGTAAACATGTGCGTTCCAACTTCAAAAAACAATAGATCGTTATTGCTGGCAGCGCGCACAGTAGTGCGTGCTTCGGCCGCCCACCACGATTCTCTTGATCTCGCTTCCGCAGTTCCGGCACGGCTCACCCGTTCTCTGATACACATTGTGCTCAAGTTGGAAGAAGCCTTTAGCGCCGTCCGCGTCAACGTAATCGGAAACCGAAGATCCCCCGAGGCGAATCGCATGCTCGAGCACTTCTTTCAGAGCGTTTCGAAGTCGCTCAAGTTCAATCCGGGTCAGATTTCCAGCCCGCCTTCGCGGGCGAATTCCCGCGCGAAAGAGGCTTTCATCGGCATAGATGTTTCCCACACCAGCAAGCAGGGTCTGATTCAGCAATGCAGCTTTGATCGCCAGTTTTCTTCCATGAAAAAGGTGCGCGAATTCGTGCCGTTCGATCGTGAGAGGCTCTGCTCCCAGCCCATCGAACCGATTTCCTCTCGCCAGGTCCCGAAACTCGAGGCGTCCGAAACGTCGCGGATCGACAAAACGCAGCTCGCGTCCGCTCTCCAGCCGCAACCTCGCATGCGTATGCTTCGCCACTGCGACATCAGGGGTTGTAACCAGAAGACGTCCAGTCATTCCGAGGTGAACGATCCATTGCGCCGCAATCACACTGGCTTTCTTCGGCGTGCCGTGATCGCCCTGCGCTCCCAACTCCACCACGATGTGCTTCCCGGTACGGTGCACCGATTCGATCCGCCGCTCAATTAATCCCTTTGCTTGCCGTGCCGCGGAGTTTTTGAATGGCTCACGATGCGATCCGAACCAGGCCTCTAAGATCTTGTCGCCTCGCACGCGCGCATTCACGCCTCGCGCAACTGTCTCCACCTCTGGCAGTTCAGGCATGATTTCATTCTAGGGGGCGCGACCTGAACAGGCGTCCGGCTATGGGCCTATTCCGATTTCGATGAGCGCCGTTCCCCGGGCTCTCGGATTCTGCTGGCCTCGAAACTCACGATTCTCCACACCCCGCGCGCGTCCCGGACATACACACGCGTATAACGGTAGCTTCCCGACATGTTCCCCTCGGACCCCGTACCCTTGACCTCCGCGCGGGATGTCACCAGCGCGGTTGTGCCATATAGTCGAATCTTGCGATCCGAAAGATCCAGCGAGCTAAATCGCATTGCACCCGACCGGAGTGCCGCGAGCGCCTGTTCCTTCGACTGCAGAATGCCGGATGGCGTGATCGCCATATAGTCGTCTGCTAGCAACCCATCCATCGCTGAGAAATTGCCATGTAGAACGGCGTTTCTCCACGCGTCCTCAAGCTGCTCTATCTGATGTCGAACTTCGTGCTTTTCCGCCCTGGGCATCCCGCTCGCCAAAGTTGACGCGAGCACGGAGATTGCCAGCGCGAGAAAGACAGACCTTTTCTTGATCACAGCCGACGTTCCCTTGAGTGTTCGCATAAGCGTTAGGGATAGTAGCGGGGACACATCGAAAGGGTCAATGCGAGAAATCACACATGCCTCCGGCCGGCAATCCAGAAGTCACTCGCTTAATAAGACCGATGGATCACCCGTCGAAGATTTGACTGTAGCTTTGCGTGCGGGGTTTGTCGTGAACAATGAACTTAGTTTCAGTCCATCGCCGCCAGGTCTTCGCGGCTCCGCTCCAGCATTTTCTGAAATAGGCCGGCTACCGCGTACTTCTTGAAATGGGGCGACTGCCGATGTGCCTCTTCGGCCAGGGCGTCCCTGTACTGCTCATAGATAAGCACGGTGCAGGGTTCACCCTGCACCCAGTGCGGTATATAACTCACGCATCCTGACTCCTGGCGCGAAGCCGCCGTCAGTTCTCGCAGAATTTCGGCAATTTCCGCCCGGTCTTGCTGGGCGAACCTCATCCGGACCGTAAAGCTGATCATGGGGAGCAGTTCCTCAATATCCGAAATCGTTCTAAGCCTGGATTTGGTTCAGTGCCGCAGCAAACTCAGGCAGGATCATCGTTTGTTCGCGGTCGGGCCCAGTCGACACCATGCCGATTTTTGCGCCGCTCTCGCGCTCCTGGAAGCGCAAGTACTCCTGTGCAGCTTTCGGCAGCTTATCAAAGTCCGTGATTCCCTCTGTGGGAGCACGCCAGCCTTTCAGCTTCTTATAGACAGGCTTAACGCGCTCGATTCCCTGTACATCAGCCGGGATCTCATCGCTTACCTTCCCATCCACCTGATACCCCACGCAGATCGGAATCTCCTCGAGTTCATCCAGCACATCCATCTTGGTCACAACCAGCCACTCCGCACCGTTTACCTGGTTCGAGTAGCGAAGCAAGGGAATGTCCAGCCATCCGCACCGTCTCGGCCTTCCCGTCACAGCTCCGTACTCGTTCCCTCGCGCTCGCAACTGGTCGCCTACCGCCTCGTGAATCTCGGTCGGGAATGGCCCTTCGCCAACCCTGGTCACATAAGCTTTCGTCACCGAAATCACAGTCCCGATCGCCGTCGGTCCTACTCCCGTTCCAGTGGCTGCGCCACCTGCCGTCGCCGACGATGATGTCACGAAAGGATAGGTCCCGTGATCGATATCCAGCATCGTTCCCTGGGCGCCTTCGAACATCACCGATCCACCCTCCGTGAGGATCTGGTTCAGCAGCCGGCCCGTGTCTGCAACAAAAGGCCGCACCTCTTCCGCGGCCGCCGCATACTCCTCGTACATCTTCTCCGGCTCCAGGGGATCGGTGCCGAATAGAGCGTGAGCGATCGCGTTTTTCTCGCTGCATGCCGCGTAGATATGCGTCTTCAGCAACTCAGGCCGCAGCAGGTCAACGATCCGCAACCCGCTCCTCGCCATCTTGTCCTCATAAGCCGGCCCGATTCCTCGACTGGTGGTTCCTATCCGCTTTCGACCCGGCGCGCTCTCCGCGGCCAGTTCAATCATCCTGTGATATGGCAGGATGACCTGTGCACGATTCGACACACAAAGCTGCCCGTCAACATCGATCCCGAGGCTCCGCAGCTTTCCCACTTCCTTGAGAAAGGCGATCGGATCCAGAACCACGCCATTTCCGATTACGCCTTTGCAACCTGGCCGCAGCACTCCGCACGGAATAAGCTGAAGAACAAATTTCTGCCCGCCATGAATAACGGTGTGTCCGGCATTGTGACCACCTGCATAACGGGCCACTGCACTGAACCTCTCGCTCAGCACATCAACAATCTTCCCCTTACCCTCATCGCCCCACTGGGCGCCCAGAACCACCGCCGTCTTCGCTCGCATCAACAGCCTGCTTCCCTCAGAAATCACACAAACACCCGCCGCAGCTTGAAACCCCAGCTACGCGCGGGCGAAAAGGTGGCACAAATATTTACGCCACGAACGATTCTAAACCCTGAGCTCGAAGGAAGCCGTGAGGACAAACAAATCAGCTATTGATCATCACTTGGCATTCATTTCCTGCTGATGCTCCAGCATCGGCGCAGTCACCTGCTTGTATCCGGCTGGAACATCGAAATGCGACGAATCCACCGGATCCGATGAGAAATTCGAGGTGGTAGTCTGCATTTCCATCAGAATCGCGCTCGTCGGCTGTGCGCTCGCCTGCTCCGTGTTCTGTTCAGGCGATGGTGTGTTCTGCTTCTTCTTCCCGAAGCCGCCGAACCCGCCCAGGCGGCTCGAAATCATCGAGCCCATGCCTGCCTTGGCGATCTCTCCCTTGGTTGGACCTGCAGGTTCCGTCGGCAAAGGAGCTTCGGATGCCGCGGGCAGCGGCTGCCCATTTACCGTGGTGCCCATTCGCATCACCTGCATTACCGGCACCCCGTCGATCTTCTGCATCTCCTTCACCATGTCGCCCATGGCCTGGTTCGCGCCAGGCTGCTGAGCCAGCATCCGGCTGAAGTCACGCCCAAAACCCATCGTCACATCTCCCATCTTCGCCGCGAACTTCTTGTAAAACTCCCGCACCTGCTCATAGCCCGGAACCGACGGCACCATCCACATATCATTTGTCATCGCCAGATTCCCGGACTGCTGAGTCTTCGCATCGGTCGCCGTCATTGTCATTGTTAGAATCGCTTCGCTGCTGTTCAGGCCGCTCACATCCCTCGTGGCGCCCGTCTTCCTCACCTTTACATCGAAGCTCATTTGCACGTTCTGCGCATCCGGATTCTGTGCTGTCGACTGCTGCGACTTCTGTTTCGCCGCTTCCTGCTCCATCCGTTGGCGCGCATTCTCGATCGCCTGCTTCATCTGGGCAAATGTCATCACCGAGTATGTCTTCTTCTCAACATCAATCTGCGTGATTGTCTCCTGATCCAGGTCAATAATCTGTATTTGCTGCGGCGAAACATCCGCCATACGGTTGCCCTTCAGATAAATTGTCGAAACGATAGGATCGCCCATGTGCCGCGCCTGAGAACTGAACACTCCAACTGTCTTCATCATCTTCAACAGCGACCCGCCTGTAATCTGGGTCGTCTGCTGATACGTGTAATCACCGGCATAGAGAGCGGTAGGCAGAACAAAGACGAACGGCAACAAAGCACGCTTTGAAAGCGGAAACATGATCATCCTCCAGGTTGGATCTGCGGCAGAAAGGAACGCCGAGAGCGCAGGGAGTTTAGCCCGAAGGAATTGTGAGAGTCAACGCAATTGCGTTTCAGAGAATCGCAGGTGTCCTCATCCGATCTTTAGAGAAGAAGTGTCCATTTTTTGACCCTCCTTAACGGAAACGCAGCCTCCCAAGCACTCATGTGAGCGAACCGCTGTCCCACCCTACAGATTGTGGTGGGAACGGATTGCGTCAACAACCCGGCGAATCGCGGAGGAAACATCGTCAGGCGCCTCCAACTCCATGTTGTGACCCGAGCGAATGATGAATTGCCTGCTGTTTGTCGACAGCTGAAATAGCTTTTCCTGGCCTTCCTTCCGCTCCTTCTCCATCTGCGCCGCTGGAACATCCAGATCTTCCGTATAGCCACCGTCCGCCCGCGAAAGCACTACCAGCGGAAACTTCCCAAGCGAGCCTTCGCCCTGCCTTGCAAGCCACTGTGCAAAGTACACCTCTGACCATTCGCGTTGACTGCTCTCCGCATCTTCAAGTGCGGGCTGAGTCTGCGCCCAGAGTTGCAGCTTCTGATCTCGAACAGGCAGGCGCTTGTAAACACGGTCAAGCTTCGCCGGAGCCGGATCGCCGCCGTGAGGACCCGCTCGATCAGCCTCCGCCATCTCCTCGTGAGCTGAAGGAATGTCGCGTGTCTGTGCATTCACCCCGAGCTTCATTGTCTGCTTGCCGCCCACACCAACCCTTATCCCCTCGTGCGCCGAGTCCACCAGAACCATCCCCGCTGTGTCCTTCGCATAGACGTTCGCGAAGTTGATCATGACTGGACCACCATAGGAGTGCCCAACGAGAACGAATGGTCCCTTTTCACCCAGTTTCTCGAGCGCGTCGTGCAGTTCGAGATTCAGCTGCGCAAACGTGCGCGGCTTCGGCCCCGGATCACTCCATGCATATCCCGCTCGGTCGTACGTGCAAATACGAGTAAACCGGGAGACCTTTTCTTGCACAAGAATCCAGTCGAACGAGAAATCTCCCAGGCCGTTCTCGACAACGACCACCGGCTCTCCCTTGCCCGAGCAGTTGACGTGTAAGCGATGCCCTCCAAGGTCGACGAGCTTGCCAATCGGCTTAGGTGCGATTGTTCCAGCCGCTGCTGGGAGTGCGATCGTGATTGCCAAATGCGCAGGGATGAAGGTGCCTAAAACTCCCACGAGCAAGCGACTTGCGTGACGCGACATTCTATCCTCCCGGTCGACTCGACCAAGACTAGCGTGGATACGAAGCCGAATAATCCCGAATGTCATCAGGTGCGTGCGCCGCGGGATGAGCAGACGGAATAGAGGGTGGATACACACTTCGTCACCGTCAGGGAACTCCCGAAAGGCAACTCACGTAACTCAGAACATCATGCTTAGCGACCTGAAGTTCGCCATCCGGCAGCTTGCCAAATCGCCCGGGTTCTTCTTCACCGCGCTCATCACCCTCGCGCTAGGAATCGGCGCCAATGCTGTCGTCTTCAGTGTCCTGAATGCGCTGGTGCTCCGCCCGGTGAATGTCCCCCATGCGGAAAACCTCTACACCGTCCAGCGCTTTCGCTTTCCATCGCAGTCCTACCTCGATTACGTCGATCTGCGCGACCGGAACCGCACCCTGTCGAGCCTCATTGCCTGCCAGATCACCGGCGCCGTAGGCATTGACACCGGCGGAAATCCCTCGACAGCCTGGCCTTATCTCGTCACCGGAAATTACTTTGACGCGCTCGAGATTCAGCCGTTCCTCGGCCGCTTCTTCCATGCCTCAGACGAAAAAGGCAAGAACAGCATGCCCTATGTCGTGCTGAGCTACTCCTATTGGCACAGCCGTTTCCATGACGACAAAGGGGTCATCGGTCGCGCCATACAGATCAACAAGCATCCGTTCACCATCATCGGCGTAGCCCCACAGTCATTTCGCGGCACCGAGCTCTTCTTTGCTCCCGCTCTCTGGATACCGATCCTTGATCAGCCCCTCATTCAAGGCAACGACTCTCTTCAATACCGCGGAAACCACTCCCCTTGGGTGATTGGCCGTCTCAAACCCGGGGTGAGTCCGGCTCAGGCAACCGAGGATTTGAACTCCATCGGCTCCTGGCTAGCCAAAACCTATCCCCGGGATGACGATGGCATCAAGTTCTCCCTCGCGAAACCCGGGCTGGTCGGCGACTTCCTTGGCGGTCCTGCGCGTGCCTTCATGGCGGGGCTCATGCTGCTCGCCGGCCTCATCCTGCTTGCCGCCTGCGCCAACCTCGGCAGCCTCTTCGCCGCTCGTGCAGCCGATCGCTCCAAGGAAGTCGCCCTTAGACTCGCCCTCGGCTCAAAACGCAGCCTCATCCTTCGCCAACTCCTCACCGAGGCTACTCTCGTCTCCATCGCTGGCGGCGTCGTCGGACTGGTGGGAGGTGTCCTCATCCTGCACTTACTCAGTGCGTGGCAACCGATTCCCAATGTTCCCATCAACGTTCCCGTTAATCCAGACATCCGCACCTATACGGTGGCGCTTCTCCTCTCGCTCGCCAGCGGCCTTCTCTTCGGCATCGTTCCCGTGCGCCAGGTCATGCGGGCCGATCCCTGGCAGACGATTCGCACCGGCATGAGCTCCACAACAGGACTGCGCCGCTTCACCATGCGCGATATCCTGCTCGTCATCCAGATTGCGATTTGCGCGGTGCTCGTCACCTCTTCGCTCGTTGCCGTACGCGGACTGATTCGCTCTGTCCATAGCAGGTATGGATTCCAACCCCAGAACGCACTGCTCCTTGGCAGCGACCTCCGCATGGCAGGCTATGCCGATGACCGCGTTCCTCAGATGCAACAGCGCATGCTCGAAGCTGTCGCCAATATCCCCGGCGTTTCAGCCGTCGGATCAATTGACAACATCCCCCTCAGCCTCGGCGGCGGCGACTCTTACGTCTACACTGACGCCACCACAGACTTCCGCCCCACCAACTACGCCGCCGATGCGATGAACTATCGCATCTCGCCCGGATACCTCGAGGCCGCAGGAACTCGCCTTCTCGCCGGTCGCAACCTCACCTTGAACGACGATAAGAAAGCACCGAGGGTCGCCCTGGTCAATCACCAGTTCGCAATCAAAGTCTTCGGATCGGTCGATAAGGCCATCGGCGGCCATTTCAAATACTGGGGCAGCGAACGCGCTGAAGTCGTCGGCGTTGTCGAGGATGGAAAATATCGCACCATCACCGAAGATCAGATGCCTGCAATGTTCTTCTCTTTCCTCCAGCACACCAGTAGCGAGACTAACCTTGTAGTGCGTTCACAACGCGATCCCGCCGATATTGCCGCAAGCCTCGAAAGGACCGTTCGCGGTCTTGACTCCGCTCTGCCGTTCGAGCTTCATACCTGGAACGAAGAGATGGGTAGCGCATTGTTCGCGGCCCGCGTTTCTAGTGTTGCTCTAGGCGTTCTGGGGATGCTCGGAGCCATGCTCGCCATCACCGGAATCTTCGGCATGGCGTCTTACGTCGTCAGCAAGCGTCTTCGCGAACTCGGCATTCGCGTCGCGCTTGGCGCAAGTCAAAGGCAGATCTTGCGCGCGTCGCTCGGCCGCGCGTTTCGGCTACTTGCCATTGGGTCTGTAGCAGGCGTGGTTCTAGGCGTCATTGGCGCGCGCGTTCTTGCCTTTATCGTTTATCAGGCCACACCAAAGGATCCGCTGGTGCTCTTTGGTGTCACTGCGACAATGCTCTTCCTGGGCCTTCTGGCCTCGTGGATTCCCGCACGTCGCGCGCTCGCCGTCGACCCGCTGGTCCTTCTTCGCGACGAATAGCTTGGATTCGGCCTCTTCTGCGCCGGATCAGGCCGACTTCCGCTTCGCAGCCTTCGCCGGCGGTTCCTTCGCGCTCTTAACCGGCTTCTTGCCAGCAGCGGGGCGCGCCTCACCGCCGATGCTCTTCCGCAGCGCATCCATCAAATTGACGACGTTGCTCGGGCGCTGCGCCGGTGCTTCATCGATCGGAACAGGCATATTATTGACCTTCGCCTCAACAAGCGCCTTCACTGCCGTTTCATATCCGTCTTCGAATTTGTCCATATCCAGCTTCGACGACATGCGCTCAATCAGCATCTCCGCCAGTTGCAGCGAATCCGCGGGGACGGCAGGCTGCTTGATATCCCGAAAGTAGTCTTCCTGCTTCCGCAACTCATACGAGTACCGCAGCGTGTAACCCATCAATCCAGGGCTGTCCGGTCCCGCGGGAACCAGCGCGAAAACATGCTCCCGGCCTGAAAACGCCACCTTACCGATCGCCGCCTTGCCGGTGTCCAATAGCGCCTGCCTTACCACGTTGAAGGCTTCAGCCGACATGTCGTTCTCCGGTGTCACAAAGTACGGCTTCTCGACGAACATCGGACTGAGGTCCACCAAATCCACAAACTGTGACACCGCTATCGTGTGTTTCGAAGGAACCCGAAGGTTTTCAAGTTCGCTCGGCTCGATAATTACGTACTGGCCTTTGCGATACTCGTATCCCTTCACGATCTCGTCGCTCTCGACCGCGGTCGTCGCCTCCCGGCTCTCGGCCGCGCTCTCCAGCACCTTTTGATGGCGGATTCGTTCGCCAGTGCGGCGGCTGATCTGGTGAAAGCTGATCTGGCTCTTGCTCTCGGTCGCAACGTAAAGACTCACGCCAAAAGAGACGAGCGAAATCTGAACATTACCCGACCAATAGGGACGTGCCATGCGACCTCCAAAGAGCGGAGAAACGCGCCGAAGCGCAAAGACCCGCAGACTCAGGAGTCTAGCGCAATTCGTCAACGTCGGAGAAGTGCATATATGGTAAACGGTTTAGCTTCGTCTTCTCTTCGCCCTGGTCTGTTGCTGGAGACTGGCATTCGATCAAGCTCATGTGCATGGGTGCTTGAGTGCGGATCTGATCTACATTCTGCGTATCAGATGAATCGCTGACCACCCCACCGCTACCGCGATCGAGCGCACCATCGTCGGCCACACCGGCATGAACATCGAGAACCCAACCGCGGTAAAAGTCCATAGGAAGAGAGCCCACGTGATCGTATTGCGGGGATCGCCGTAGCTCTGCTTAAGCTTGGCGAGTAATCTGCTCTGCTGCTCGTCCATCTTGTGCCGGCTCCTCTTCCGCAAATCGAACTGACTGGGAGATTCCTGAGAACTCGAAACTGCCTCTACCCGAAAGTGCAGTCTGGGGATAGGTACAAAGTAACGGACATCGCGCATTACCTAAATACCGCTTACGGGGAATGCCCCACTCAAAGGCGTCATTCCCGAGATTTCCCCCACGCATGCTGTTAACCATCTCGGGCCGTCGTTCGTTGTCTGGTTAGAAGACTCACAAACCTTCAGTTCGAGGAATCCAATGCCGAATTGCCGCTCTGTCTGTCCAGTTCTCTCCGCAGTTGTCGTTGTCATATCAATGCTTCCCGGCACAGCAATCGCCCAGCAGCGGCCCGCCACCCCATCCACCGGACCTGTAGCGGCCGCATCACCCGTTCCCAACGATGGCGACGTCAGATCCACGCAAAGCGAGCTCATCCGACTCCTTCGCCTCAGCCCCACACTTACCACAGTTGTCTCCCACGATCCGTCGCTCCTCTCCAACCAGGACTATGTCGCGCGTAATAATCCTCAGCTCGCCGCATTCCTTGCGGCTCATCCTGAGGTCGCACGCAACCCCGAGTTTTACCTCTTCTCTCATCTCAAGCGCGAGGACGGTCAACCCGACGAAGCTCTTGAAAAGGCAGTCTGGCCCGACGTCTATCGCGCTCAGAATCCTCAGTCGTCTTTCGAACGCGTCTGGGACGGCCTGATCCCGCTCCTCGCCTTCGCCTGTGGCCTTGTCGCCATCATTTTGCTCGCCCGCATGTTCATCGAGAACCGCCGCTGGGGCCGCATCTTCAAAATGCAAAGCGATGTCCACGGTCGACTCATCGAACGTTTCACGACCAACCAGGAACTGGCGTCATACATGCAGACCGATGCCGGCAGGAAGTTTCTCGAAGCCGCGCCCCTCCCTATCGCGTTCGAGCAGCATCAACGTGTTCCCAGCGCCATCGCGCGTATCCTCACACCGCTTCAAACGGGCATCGTCATGGTCCTGCTGGGGATTGGCCTGCTTCTCTTGCGCCACACAGAACCTGACATGAACACCCCGATGCTCTTCTTCGGAACCGTAGTCCTGATGCCCGGAATCGGGTTTATCATCTCCGCAGGTGCCTCATGGTTCCTTGCATCGCGCCTGGGACTCATGCCCACGGACGGCAGTAGATCCGACTCATCACTCAACGCGGCATACCGGGAACGGTAGTGATCACCGGTGCCGGAATTAAAACCGAGGAAGCAAAGACCCATGTCCTGGGAGTCGATCATTCCGAACGTGCTGGCGGGCGAATCGCAATCGCTCGCCGGCACCGCGCCCGCCGCGGCGATGGATAACGAGCAGTTCGCGGCGTTCTACGCCCGATCGGCTCGTCCTCTGTGGGCCTACCTTGCCCGAGTCAGCCGTGACCCGGCGCTCGCAGACGACCTTACCCAGGAAGCCTACGTCCGCTTTCTCTGCGCCGACCACCCGCAGGACGGCGAAGTTGCCGCCCGCCGATACCTGTTCAAAATCGCAACCAATCTATTGCGCGATCACTGGCGTCGGCCACAATCCTCGTCCATCGATGAATTGCCCGAACATATCTTTACGACCACACCCGGCAATACGCAATCCGACTCAATTTCCGTACTTGGACCTGCGATGGCGCAGTTGCGCCCGCGCGATCGTCAACTTCTCTGGCTCGCGTACGCCGAGGGCTACACACACCAGGAGATCGCGCAAATCCTGGGCCTCGCATCTGCCAGCATCCGCTTGCTTCTCTTTCGCGCGCGCCGCAAAATGGCTCGCCTGCTCCGCTCTGGAGGTGAAGCATGACCCCCTTCAGTTGCGCTCGCGAACACGAACTTTCTGAGCTGCTGCGCAAGGGTCATTGGCCGCAGGCCTGCCCTGCGGATTTGTACGCACACGTCGTCTCCTGCCGCAGTTGTTCCGACCTCGTCCTCATCACCGGGATGCTTCAGAATTCGCGCAGGCATACGGCCGAACTCCCCCGCCTGGAGCCCGCAGGTGCGATCTGGTGGCGCGCTCAACTGCGCCGCAGAAATGCCGCAATCGAAAAGGTGAGCCGCCCCATTCTCGGGGCTCAGATCTTCGCCTTGGCCATGACATTGGTTGTACTCGCGGCGATAGCGGTCTGGCAGATTGGCAACTGGAGCGCCTGGTTCGCTGATGTCCCCAGCGCTCTTCATCTGGACGCACTTATCCCGTCATCGATGCCTGAAAGCAGCATCCTGTGGATCATCGTGCCGGTGCTTGCGACCATCGCCCTTCTGAGCGGCATCTTCGTCTATCTTGCCTCTGAAAAGCAATAAAACGGTTGCTCATCAGCCTGCAGTCTCCCAGATGCCCCTCAGCGCGACGCGCGCACTGTCGCGATCGCCTGCTCAGCCTGCCACAAGTGTCGCCGCTGGTGCGCCGCATTGACGACAAAACTCGACCAGATGCTATAGCGAATTCGCGAATCAATCGGCGAGGCAATCCTTACCTGGTCAATAGCACGCCCTCGACAGCGGCGAATAGCGGCCACAATGCGCTCCTGCTTTTCGAGAAACTGATCGAGCACTTCATCGACCTTGCCGCAGTCGATTGGCTGGAAGGGTGCGGGTGTCTTCGAACGTATCCGCGCCGGCGGCTCAAGTATCCAGCAGAGAAGGCGACCCCAGAAGTCAATACGGTAGGGCGCATTCATCTCCGCCTTGCGCGGTCCGGCAGTGGAAATTACTTGCTGCCACACGGGGAAATACGCATCAGAGCTCAGGCTCAGGTGTTGCAGGCATTCCGCCGCCGACCATGACCCCGGAGCAGGAGGTCTTGCGCACATCTCCGCCCCTGCCGAAGCGACCAGCGTTTGAAACCCCTTGCAAATCACCCCAAACTGGGATTCCACTTCATCCAGCGTACCGGCCCGTTTGCCTGTCTCGCCCGTGCTCACAAGGCGATCCGCCAGCCGGGATTTGCTCTCGAATTCCTGAGCTACACTCGCATCAGGATTTGAATTTTCTGTTTGAGCCATAAATCTGATCTCATCGAGATGCAGCGGAGTGGCGGGGAGGCCTCTCGGAATGCCAACTTATGCCATCCTTCTTCGGGCTGTCAACGTGGGCGGATATGGCAAACTGTCGATGACTGACTTCCGCAAGATACTTTCCGATCTCCGATTCAGGAACGTCGAAACATATATCCAGAGCGGCAATGCCGTCACCGATTCAGATCTCTCTCCCGAGGAAGTCGCCCTCTCCGTCGGCACCGCACTGCTACGTCACACCGGCTCTCCAGTCGCTGTGATTGTCAGAACGCACGATCAGCTCGAAAAGCTGATTCGCGGAAATCCCTTCATGAGAGAAGCTGCTGACGGAACGCGCGTTCATGTGGCCTTCCTCGTCGCACCCGCAGCACCCACTGCCGCCGCCGCTCTTGAAAGCATCGTCAAGAAATATCCGAACCGCCGTGATCGCTATCATCTCGCCGGAGAGCACATCTACTTTCATTTCCCGGATGGAGCAGCCGACACTAAGTTCACCGGCAAAGCCCTGGACAAAGCAATTGGTGCTGTAGGTACCGGTCGCAACTGGAACAC
>DATJEO010000071.1:0-15574 GCA_035496515.1 Occallatibacter sp. | reverse complement strand
TCGCATGCGTACGATCAATGGTCAGTTGATGAGGTTCTTGAACTCGCGGCGAGGGCTCGATCTGAGGTGGGCGGGTCTGTGGGGAAGCGCGTTGTTGCTGGTTGATTCGGGGGAGTTGGTGAAGTCGTATTTCCCGCGGTGACTTCGAGAGATCACTTGGCGACAACGTAGATGTTGGCTTTGATGGTGCCGCCGGCGGTCTGAACTTGCGTCACTACCCGGCGGTATTCAGGACCTTCAAATTCATCAAGGCGGGACCAACGTTGAGGTAAATCTGCCGATTCGAAGACGTTGACACTCACTTCAGGGCCGGTGGGATCGAGCGTCAATCCGGGGAAGCCAGCCGGCGTTCTGAAGAAAGCCGCGGACTGTGCCTTTGAGCCAGCGTCCTGAGAGGCTCGACAACTGGTTGTGATTGACTTCGCCCGGAGAGAGGCTCCCGTAGGTTGCGAGGCGCGTATCCGCGCCGGGATCGTTGTCGGCCACTGGCGATCAGCTCTTCTTGTTGGGGAACGGCTCCGTCCTGAACGAGCCATCGCGCTGCTTGATAAGGAGCTGGACCTTGCCTTCGGCCTCGTCGAGTTCCTTTTTGCAGACGGCGGAGAGCACGGTGCCTTCTTCGAAGAGCTTGATGGAGTCTTCGAGGGAGAGGTCGCCCTTCTCGAGGGTTTCGACGATGGATTCGAGTTTTTTAAGCGATTCTTCGAAGGATGGCATGGAAGTCCGTAATCATTGTAGGCGGGTGGTGGATGAATTCCCACCCTAACCGCATAAAACGCGGTTAGGATGGGGCACCCGCGGTTCATGTGCAAGCGACTTCTTCTTCCTACCCTTGCCGCAAACAGCGCGGCAAGAATGGGACACCCGCAGTGTGGTCTCCCATGTCTCCAAAGGCGGGAGACGTGGGGCACCTGTCGTTCTTCTTCCCACCTTTGCCGCAAACAGCGTGGCAAGAATGGGACACCCGCAGGTTGGTTTCCCATGTCTCCAAAGGCGGGAGACATGGGGCACCCGGCAAGTACTTATCGGGTCACTGGAGGTCGAGAACGGCCTGGGGCAGGACACTGGCGATGACTTCGGCGGCGGCGGTGTAGCGACCGAAGGGGGCGCTGACCTGGACGCCTTGTACCATGCCGCGAACGGACTCGAGCATTTCCTGGGCGATGCGGATGCCTTCTTTGCGGGCGGCGTCGGGTGTGTCGGCCTGGGCCATGCGGAGCATGATTTCTTCGGGCATCGAGACGCGCAGGTCGTTTTTCATGAACTCGGCATTGCGCAGGCTCGTGAGGGGCCAGATGCCGGCGATGACCGGGATGCGGAATGACTCGATGCGGTTAAGGAACTCTTCGAGAAGGCGCAGGTCAAAGACGGGCTGGGTGATGGCGTATTCGGCTCCGGCTTCGACTTTGAAAGCAAAGCGGCGGAGTTCATGTTCGATGTCGGGGACACCGGGGTTGGCGGCGACGCCGATGGTGAAGTTCGTGGATGCGCCAATGGAGTTGGCGCCGATGTCGAGGCCGTGGTTGAGGCGGCGAACGATGTTGACGAGGCCGATGGCGTCGACATCGAAGACGGCGGTGGCGTCAGGGTAATTGCCGAGCTTGGGTGGATCACCGGTGAGGCAGAGGATGTTCTTGAGTCCGATCGACGATGCTCCGAGCAGGTCGGACTGGATGCTGAGCACGTTGCGGTCGCGACAGGTGTAGTGAAGGATAGTCTCAATGCCGGTGTGCTGCTGGATCTGAATGCAGAGGCTCTGGGCGCTCATGCGGGCGGAGGCACGAGGGGAGTCGGGGACGTTGATGGCGTGGACGCCGAGCTGGGCGAGGAGGCGAGCGCCCTCAATCTCCTTGGTGCAGTTGATGCCCTTGGGCGGAACGATTTCGACCAGCGTGACGAACTGGCCCTCCTGAACCAATGAACCAATGCGCGAGCGTTCGGCGAGGGGTGCGGGCGGAGTCTCTGTAGAGATTTCGGCGTGCTTGCCCCCATCGGTGACGCGGGCCTGGGCGTCGATGGCGCGCATCGCGGATCGCATGGCACGGGTGTGGTTGGGAGTGGTGCCACAGCATCCACCGACGATTTGCGCTCCGGCTGCGATGGCTTTGCGGGCGAAGCTGGCCATATATTCAGGCGAGCAGAGATAGATGTTGCGGCCCTCGATGGCACGGGGCATTCCGGCGTTGGGCATGGCCGCGAGGGGCAGGTCAGTGGCGGCGCGCATGCATTCGAGCGCAGTGAGGACCGTGGAGGGTCCGGTGGAGCAGTTGACGCCGATGGCTCCGGCGCCCCATTCGGTGAGGAGCGCAGCGGCCTGCTCGGGCGATGAACCGTCGAGGCAATTGCTCTCGTCGTCGACGGTGACCATGACGAGGACGGGCAGATCAGGCGCGGTTTCTTCGGCGGCGAGGAGGGCTTCGCGGGCCTCATTGAGGGCCGGCATGGTTTCGATGATGAGGAGATCGACGCCGGCGTCCGCCAGTGCGCGAATCTGTTCTGCGAAAGCGGCGCGGGCTTCGTCGAGGCCGGTCTTGCCGAGGGGCTCGAGCCGAACACCGAGGGGGCCGATGGAACCGGCGACGTAGGCGGTGCCGGCCTGCTTTTCTTTGAGGTGGTCGACAGCCTGGCGGGCGAGGCGGACTCCCGCAGCGTTGACCTCAGCGACTTTGGAGGCGAGACCATGGCGGGTGAGACGGAAGCGATTAGCACCGAAGGTGTTGGTCTCGATGACCTCAGCCCCGGCCTGGAGGTACTCCTCGTGGATGGAGAGGATCAGGTTGGGATCAGAGAGGTTCAGTTCGTCGTAACAACGATTGATGAAGACACCGCGGGCGTATAGAACCGTGCCCATGGCGCCATCGGCGAGCACAGGGCGATTGGAAAAGAGATCGGCGAACTGAGGCATGCTGATTCAATGCTACCGCAATGAGGATGAAAACTCAGGGTCTTGAGCACTGAACGGGGCCTTGGGGAGGCCGAGTTGCGCAGGGGGCACATTCAGTCGAATGAGTGGGTTGCTTTGTTATGATTGGAGAGTCAAAAAGCTAAGCAGAGCCGGTCAATGGAGACGCCAGCAACGGGCTCCGATCTGTCCGGAGTTGCGGCAATCGCCATAATTTTACGGTCCGCAAGGCGCTGTGAGCATTCGAGCTGCGCCGCTATTCGAGGGAAGCGATTTTGAAGAAGAGAAGTCTTTGGCTCTGCGCCGCCGCGGCGGTATTGGTATCCGTGGTGCTGGCGGGATGTGGTTCGACGACGTATTTTGCGGGACGAGTGCTGCCGCCCAGCGGGCTGACAAACCGGGTGATGATCGCCGTGCAGAACCCGAGCGTATCCTCAGCCGGGGCACTGACTTTTGTCGATGCTTTCTACGATATTCGTTTCAGCTACAACCAGAAGGTAGGAGGTTTCTCGATCACGGGATTTTCGGGAAGCCTGCCGGTCACGATCCAGAACATGCCGGAAGAGCAGCTGGGTGCGGTCTACAGCGCCGGTGACGGTTCGCTGCACGTTGTGAACTACCAAAAGGAAAGCGACAACGGGGCTCAGAAGGGAACCAGCGGGCTTTCATCCAGTATCTTCATGACGCGCAATGGGCGGTTCGTATTTGCGGCGAACCAGCTGGCGACGGTCCTCACAGTGGTGGATGGCGCCGCGGGAAGCGCTTACGCATTGGGATTGCCCGGAGTGTACCGTGTCAGCGTCAACCCCGGCGGCACGGCTGCAATGGCCTTCGTGCAGAATTCGAACTACGCATACTACGTGCGGCAGCTCACGTCTAGCGAGTCGCTTGCGTATTCGGGTGGATCGAGCACTTGGCCCAAAGCGGCAATGGATTGCGAGCCGCAAAACGCTCCGGGCTGGTGCCTCTTTCAAATGCAGAGCCCCGACGCGACAGATGCGACGGGGAATTCCTACGGCGCTCCCCTGGTGTTCGACCGTCCGGTGAAGGCCATCTTCTCGGCTGATGGAAGTACGGCTTACGTGCTGAACTGCGGACAGGAATGCGGCGGGGCGGCTTCATCGATTTCAGTTATGCGGGTTTCTCCGGTGATCTTCCCCTCGGGGCAGCATTCTGGAAACCTGCCGACGAACGCAGCATTGCATGCCGACTGCGCCGCGACGCCTGGAGCGAGTTCCTGCACGCTGGCGGTGTCGGGCGGATCGAGCAACGCACTGCTGGCGAATTCAACGATGTACGTGGTGGGGCAGAAGCTGATGCCGGACGGCTTGTTCACAGGTAACTTAACCCTCGTGAGCTTGACTGGAACAGGGACGAGCACGCTTTCAGGAGGGGCTCCGATATCAATCAGCGATGGGACGCCGGGCGCGCCCAGCCGCTTGATCCTTGCCGATGACAACACCCTTTGGATCGGCACGACGAAGTGTACGAACGGCGAGCGCTATGCGACCGGGCAGCCTTATGGATGCCTCACGATGTTCAACACGACCAGCAATACGGTCACGATGCTTGAGCCCTATCTCGGCGACGCGACGGGTATCGCGGCTGTCGAGGGCTTGCACAAGGTCTACGTGGCGCAGGGCGGGCAGGTGTATATCTATCACACTACCGATGGATCCTCGATCAACAACCAGTACGTGACGGTGACGGGAACAGCGTCTGATGTCGCGTTCATGGACGGACACTTCGACGGAAACAACACCGTTTACTAAAGATCATGTCAGACAGAGAAGCTGATGGTCGCGCTGATGTCCTGGCGATCGCGGCGCACCGCGACGACGTGGAGCAGACCTGCGGCGGCACCCTGCTGCGTATGGCTGCGCGCGGGTTGCGGACTGCCATTCTCGATCTGACGCGCGGCGAGGCAGGGACGCGCGGCACGGCGGAGGATCGGGCTCGCGAGGCCGCCGAGGCTGCAAAGTTGCTGGGTGTAAGCAGGCGCGATGCTCTCGATCTGCCGGATGGCGCCATTGAAAACACGCTGGAGAATCGTAAGAAGATCGCGCGAGTGCTGCGCGAGGTAAGACCGCGAGTGGTGATTCTGCCGTATTGGCAGGCACGTCATCCGGATCACGCGATGGTGGCGTCGCTGGGCTACGAGGCGTGTTTTCTGTCGGGTCTCGGCAAGGTGGAGACGGGCGCGGCGCCACACAGGCCGTTCAAGATTGTCTATGCAAGTTTGTATGCGGATGTGCGGCCGAGCTTTGTTGTGGATATCACCCCTTTCATCGAGCAGCGGCATCGGGCGCTGATGGCGTACAAGTCGCAATATGCAAACCAGGCGGCGGGCAGCGCGTTGTTTGTGCCGGAAGAAGAGATCCGTGAGCGCACCTTCGCGGAGGCACGGCACTACGGATTGCTGGCTGGCGTGAAATATGGGGAGCCATTTGTGCAGAAGGAAGTCGGGCGGGTGGATGATTTGACGCTTCTGCCGGTGCAGAGTATCTAGAGCTATCAGCTGCTAGCCAGTAGCCAGTAGCCACTTTGGATGAGGCAATCAATACTGTTGCCTCGCGATTTGCTTATATAAGCAGAATTTATGCCAAGTCAAAACAGAATAACTTTGCGTTATGAACGAGTTGCGTCGAAGATGAGGGTGGAGGCTGGTGATGGCGACGCAGACGTGGGATCCCCTTGCCTACGAGCGGTACGGCGCATTTGTGCATGGACTTGCCGGCGGAGTGTTGGAGTGGCTCGATCCTCAGCCCGGCGAATATGTTCTCGATCTTGGTTGCGGTGACGGACAGTTGACTCAGCGCATCGCGGAGAGCGGCGCGCATGTGCTGGGCGTTGATGCCTCTGCCGAGATGGTAGCCGCGGCGCGTGAACGAGGCATTGAGGCCGAGCACGCGAAGGCGGAGGAACTGCCGTTCCGAGATGCAACGTTCGATGCGGTCTTTTCGAATGCGGTGCTGCACTGGGTCCGCGGCCAGGATGCGATGCTCGAGCAGGTGCATCGTGTGTTGAAGCCTGGCGGCCGCTTTGTTGCCGAAATGGGTGGCCATGGAAATATCGCGGCAATCCACGTTGCTCTGATGTCAGTTCTGGAGCGACATGGACTGGGTGAGCGCGAAAAGACGGAGAACTACTTTCCAACCGCTGAGAGCTATGCAGAACGCCTGACGCAACACGGCTTCAGGGTCGAGCAGATTGCGCTAATTCCGAGGCCAACAAAGCTCCCGGACAGTGGTATGGATGGATGGCTGCGAACCTTCAGGCGAGGCGTGCTGGAAGCATTGCCCACAGAATTGCGCGAGACTGTGGTGCGAGAAACCATTGGCCTGCTGGAACCAGCGCTGTGCGACGCGGCGGGGAACTGGACCGCAGACTACGTGCGATTGCGGTTTGCGGCGAGGGCGTGACGGGAGTTGTCCAGGCCAGTCGCGAATTCTTGATTCACAATCTGTTCGGCGAACGGCTGTTGCCGAGGGCGAGAAGAGCGCCGGTTACGCGATTGGCAGCGTGACGCACCACGTTATCTTCGCTTGCGAAGTCGCCAGCAATGCAGCGGACGCCGAGTCTCTCGACCCGCTCAATGTCAGCCGCGATGGGAGATGCATTCTCGGCGGCGTAGCGGGCTAGTGTCTCGGGCGCGAACTTCGCAGTGTTGATGATCGCGTAGTCGAATATCGGCGCGCGGGTGTGCTCGTAGATGCGCTCGATGTGTTCCGAGGCGGTGAGGCCCAGGCTCTCATTCGCTTGTGTCATCAGATTGCAGATGAAGACGCGGATGCCGGTGGCTGCCGCGAGAGCCGAGGGTATCCCCTGCACAAGCAGGTTGGTGATGAGCGATGTGTAGAGCGACCCCGGCCCGACGGTGATGAGATCGGCGCGCTGGATCGCGTCAAGGGTCTCGGGCATCGCAGCTGCGTTCGGCGGGTCGAGCATCAGTTCGGCGATGCGCTGTTTGCTTGCCGTGATGTTGGTTTCTCCGCGGACAACGGACCCATCCTCCATATGTGCCACGACGGTCGCGTTGGAGGTTGTGGCCGGGTAGATTCGACCCCGCGTGGCGAGGATCTTGGATGCCAGCTGAACGGCATGCGCGAAGTCGCCTGTGATTTCGCTGAGAGCGGTGATGAAGAGATTGCCGAAGCTGTGGCCACCGAGGCCGGCCCCGGATGTAAACCGGTAGGCGAAGAGCTTTGACAGCAGGTCTTCTTCCGCGCTGAGTGCCACCATGCAGTTGCGGATATCGCCGGGCGGAAGCATGTTGAAGTCCTGCCGAAGACGGCCAGATGATCCGCCGTCATCGGTGACGGTGACGACCGCGGCGAGGTCGGAAATATGGCAGGGGTCTGTTGCAGGCCAGTCTGGAAACGTTACATGCTTGCGGAGGCCGCGGAGGAGAGTGGAAAGGCCTGTCCCGCCGCCGATGGCGACGACCCGGATGGGTGAGGAGGGTGCTCCGGGCGTCTGTTCGGGCGGGTCAGACGCACCGGGCAGGATGGAGATCGAATCGGTTCGCGAACCAGGTGTCACAAAGAAGCCTAAGGGCCAGATTCAGCCCTACGGTAGTTCAGGATACAGCAACTCGGTGAAGCGAGGGTCGTCGACCATGCTCTGGAAGTCGTTGTCAGAGCGCGCCTGGAGCCGGTTTTTTGGATTGAGCTCAATGGCTTGCGTAAGGCTGTCGAGACAGTCCTGCGACTTGCCCATGATTGCGTGAAGAAGCGCCAGGCCATAGTAGGCGAAATCAGCGCTGGGGTCGTCAGCCAGGATGCCCTTGAGCTGGTTGGCGGCTTCTTCAAAGTCACCCGCGTTGATCTGCGAGACGGCATAATCGTAGCGTTCCTCGGGAGTGCCGAAGGCGAGCCCCTTATTATCAAGCTGCTTTCTGCAGGTGCTGATGTACATCCTGCAGCGCTCGCAGATCTCGGGCGGCCCAGTTTGGAGAACCTTTTCGAATGCGGCGATGGCTTTGTCGAACTTGCCTTGCTGCACGAACTGAACGGCGGCCTGATATTGCTGTGCAATGGCAGCCGACGCCGTGCTCGATTGGCTGCTGGGCCTGACAGCCGGCGGGGGAGTTTTTTTGCGGCCTGCGGCCGTGGATTTTGCCTCTTGCGTCATGAGTTAACTGAGATCCATTTTCTAGTAACAGATTGAATTGTAAAGGCTCGGTTCGAGCCGCCTGGTTCAAGTTCTTGCACTCAGGCCATCTTTATACCGATAACGTCCTGATACGTCAATGGGCGGGAAGGTGAGGGGCGGATCAGGAACGAGAGCCAGATGCGCCGCTGCGATAGATGGCGGGGTTGAGAGTTGGGTCGTTGTACATCTTGAGCTGGCGATAGAGCTTGAACCGGCGGGTGCCTGCGAGCGTTTCGCGCCATAGCGCGTCAAGGCAGCGGGCGAGATCGGCCCGCTGTTCCTCAAGGATGGCGAGGCGCCAGCGATTGCGCTCTGCGTGTCCCGGCAAAGCGTCGGCGCGTTGGGCTTCTTCGCGGGTGTGGTAGATCTTCAGCGCGAGAATGGAGAGGCGGTCGATGATGAGCCCGGGAGATTCGGAGTTCAGGGGGGCGTTCGCCTGCGGCAGCTTTTGATTGGCGAGCCAGTCGAGAAGAGTGCGGTCGAGTTCTTCGGCCAGGTCGTTGCGCTGCTGGTTGGTGCGGTCGACCCTGCGTTTGACGTCGGCCAATTGCGAGTCTGTGGCGCCTGGGGTACGCGCCTCGTCCTCAATATGCCAGAGGTCGAAATTGGCGCGGTGCTGGCGGGCGACGAGCGCGAGCCACGGGTCGGACAAAGGCTCGTCTGAATCCTGGGCGAGGTGCCAGCTTTTTGTCGAATGGTCGTGAAGGCTGGCAATTGCGTCGGCTGAGAGCATTCTGGAGGTCAGTTGAGATTATCGCTGGTCGAGGCTCCAGTATGCGAACGAATGCGGCGAAGCAGGCCTCTGCCAATCGCTACGGCTGCCAAAGTGAACAGGTAATAGAGGACGAAGTTGATGCACGCTGCAAGCCAAAGAGGGAACGCATGGACGTTGCCAGTCACGACCGCCGATCCTACAAGGCCAGGGAAGACGGGGGCTGCGATTGTTTGATTCCCGAAACGAGGAAGCATAGAAGTGAGTCCGGCGGCGGTCCCGCCTAGGAGTAGTGCTATTGAGAGATTACCTTTTGCACCGCTGGTCACTCGCGCAGGTCCCTTCCGTGCAGGGTGAATTCGAACAGTAGCTCGCGGGCTATGGTAGAACTATCGTCACCCAGGCTTCAAATGCTGAGCGACGGGACCCCGGCGGAGAGGAAAATGGCGCACGCGATCGACCGATTTCTTTGCATTGCCAGCTACGAAAAAGGGCAGGACTTCATGCGGCAGTGCGCCGAGATGGGGGTGAAGCCGACGCTGCTGACAGTGCAGAAATTGCGAGAAGCGGCATGGCCGCGTGAGGTGCTGGAAGACATTCACCTGATGCCCGATGAGTACTCAGTCAATGAACTGATGAAGACGGTCTGCTGGATGTCGCGGGGACGGCAGTTTGATCGCGTCATCGCGCTGGATGAGTTCGACCTGGATGCCGCGGCGCAGATCCGGGAGCACACGCGCATCCCGGGGATGGGCGTGACATCGACGGCCTACTATCGCGACAAGCTTGCTATGCGGACTGGTGCGAGCGAGTCGGGGTTCCTGGTGCCGCCGTTTTGCCGCGTACTGAATTATGACGAACTCCGGGGCTATATGAAACAGGTGCACGGGCCGTGGCTGCTGAAGCCGCGAGCAGAGGCCTCCGCGCTGGGCATACGGAAGATCTATGAACCGGAGCAACTTTGGCGCACACTGGACGAACTCGGCGATACACAGACGAACTATCTGCTCGAGCAGTTCGTTCCGGGCGACATCTTTCATGTCGACTCGATCATCAGCGAACACAAGGTTGTGTTTTCGGTGGTGCATCAGTATGGCAAGCCGCCGATGCAGGTAATGCACGAGGGTGGCGTATTCACCACGCGCACGGTGAACAGACAGAGCCGCGAGTGGGCGGAACTAACGGCCCTGAATGGCCGGCTTGCCCCAGACCTGGGCATGGCTCGCGGTGTGACGCATGCAGAGTACATTCGCGCACACCACGACGGGCGTTTCTACTTTCTGGAAATCGCGGCTCGGGTTGGGGGTGCTTTCATCTCCGACCTCGTGGAGACGGCAACGGGAATCAACCTCTGGCGGGAGTGGGCGAGGCTCGAAGTGTCGCACCTTCGCAGCGAGCCTTATGTTCTGCCGAATTTTACGGAGAAATACGCCGGAAGCGTGCTGTGCCTGGCAACAACAGCTGAGCCGGACACTGGCGCGTTTGATGCACCCGAAATTGTGAAGCGAATGAAGAAGCACCATCATGCCGGACTGATTGTCTGTTCAGAAAGCGCAGGCCGGGTGAGGGAACTCGTTGATCAGTACAGTGCTGGTTTTGCGCACAAGTTCCTGGCGGCTCTGCCTCCGCCGGACAAGCCGACTGCTTGAGTCGGAACGAGGTCGTGGGTGCGGCTATCCTATTCCCGAGGAGAAGCCATGAACCTGAACGAACATCCTGAACTGGTTACACGCCCAGAGATGCAGTACGTGTTTGTGGAACGTGTAGGACAGTTTATGCAGAATGCCGGTGCAGCGTGGCAGGAGGCGCATAAACTCGCACCTGCTATCAGAGAGCACAATCAAGTGACGGGCTACATGGCGCTCTACAAGATGGGGCCGAAGATCTATCGCGCGGGCTTCTCGGTGGCAACCGAGCCACAGGGTGTTCCCGACGGTATGCAGCACCAGAGGGTTCCCGGCGGCAAGTATCTCCGTTTCGTTCTCACCGGACCGTACACCGATCTGCCCCAGGCATCCGGTCGCGTGTGGGAGATTGTTGGTGAAAAGAAACTGGAAGTGCGAGATGATTTTGCGATCGAGAATTACGTGAACGATCCGAGCGTGACGCCAGCGGATCAACTCATCACGCACATTTTGATTCCGACCGTTTGATCTTTCCCCAACGAAGTCGTGCATCAACAGGAGGTCAGCACATGACAACAGCATCGGCAAATAGCGAAGCGGCGGCGGTTCCGGAGCAGGTCAAGACACAATCGATGGCCCTACAGTGGACGGGGCGCGTCCTTACTGCTTTGACCATTCTGTTCATGCTCTTTGACGCATATGGCAAATTCGCAAAGCCGGTTCAGGTGACCGACGCATTCGCCCGGCTGGGATTGCCGCTGAGCATGTCAGCAAGCATTGGCACGCTTCTGCTTGTGAGCACCATCATCTATGCGATCCCGCGGACTGCTGTTCTGGGTGCGGTGCTGCTCACTGGTTTTCTGGGCGGTGCGGTCGCGGTCCAGATGCGAGCAGGAAGCCCCGCGTTCGAACAGGTGTTTCCGGTGATCTTCGGAATACTGATGTGGGGCGGTGTTTACTTGCGGGATTGCGCAGTGAGGAGGGTCTTCCCCGTGCGGCGGTGACGTTGATCGGCAAGGCCCAGGGGCGGCGTGCGGAAACGGGGGTGATGGGTCCCGCCCGAAGCGCGAAGGCGGCGAGCGGAACGAGCGATCTATTGGAGGCCTGCGACGATATCAATGCAGAACGGCATAATGCCCGTCGGGGTAGGGGGATTGCTGGGCATGAGCCGGCCGCTAATTGGATCGATCAGGAATCTGGAGATTGAGTCTCCAAGAGAGTTGGGTGCGTAAAGATACTTGCCCGTCGGGTCGAAGCGAAGAGACAAGGGACCAGCGCCCGTGGGTACCGGGGCTCCCATTCGCGTCAACGCACCGGTAATCGGGTCCACTGTGAATGCAGAAATGCCGGCGGAGCCGGCGTTCGCGACATAGATGAACCTCCCGCTTGGATCGCCGACGATGGAGACAGGCAGTAAGCCGCCGGAAGGGATGTCAGCTCCGATCGAGGCAAGTGTGCCGTTAACCGGGTCGATTTTGAACATCGAAATGTTCGCCGATGAGATGTTCGCCACGTAGGCGAACTTGCCCGAAGCATCAACCATGATGGAACCTGGATTGATTCCGGTCGCGACGGGATCTCCCGCAGGGCTGAGTGCGCCCTTGGTTTGGTCGATGGCAAACGCTGAAACAGTATTGGAACCGGCATTCGTGACGTATGCGAACTTTCCAGCGGGATCGAGGGTCATGGCCCAGGGGGAGTGTCCCGTATCCGCTGGAGGTCCTGCGAGGCTCAATGCACCCGTAACCGGTTCGATGAGCCAGGCGTAGATGTTGTCGGAGGACTGGTTGACCACGTAAGCGAACTTGCCGGTGGGATGCATGGCGATATAGCGCGGATTGTTGCCGGCCTGCGCTGTACCAGCAGCAGTGAGTCCGCCGGTTTTGGAATTGATGGAGAATACAGACACGGTGCCGGCTTTGAAATTGGCAACATATGCGAAGTGGCCCGAGGGATGGACTGCAACTGAGATCGGCGTGGTTCCTCCAGCGGGGATCGTTCCGATTCCGTGCAGGTTCCCGGTTGAGGGCTCCACTGAGTACGTCGAGATAGTGTCGTCCAAGCCATTCGCAACGATTGCAAAGCGGGGCACAACGACGGGTCGTGGAATCATTCGCGGGGAAGTACCACCGCAACCCAAGAACAGTGTCAGGAAACCAAGCGCACAAGCTGCTTGAAGCAGCCCAAGTAGGGTCTTGCTCATTCTTTCTCCAGTTCAGATTTGTATGTAACTCGCAGTATGATTCGATCCCGAGTTGGCTGCGAGGTTACAGTTCTCGCGTCAATCTCTCCATTGAGCAGGAGTCTTCTGGAATGGCCGCGAGATGATCGCTTTTCGGTTCAGGATAGTCAACTGGCAAAGTGACGATGTCTCTGCTTTGTCAATCAATTGTGATTTGGCGATTGACTTGACATGCACCCAAATGGGCCGCGCAGCGATCTGGCCTGCAGGGGCTTCGACGGCGCGATCCGGCAGCGAATCTTGGATTGGGCGGGAAGAGAGTTGTTTAGTCTTGACTACGAACGTCGATACGATCCTTCGTGCCCTCTTCGGTCTTCCTTGCGCAGGAAAGAACGGCATTTTCTTCTCAGGAAGCCCGCCGAATGCAAGAACTTGCCTGAAGCGCAGATAGCGGTCCGCGCAGATTTCCGGTTTGCATTTAGCTGCGTGGCATCACGCTGGCGAAGTGTTCAAACCGATGGCGAACGAGTGAACTCTAGGTTCTGCCTGCAAGGGCTCTCAGAAACCGCGAGGGATCCAGGTGGTATTTGAATGCCTTCCGCCCATCGATGAAGACGACTGGGATTTCATCATTGAATTTCTGTATTAGCTCCGGGTCGGCATCGATATCAACTTCGCGCCATTGAAAATCGTGATCACTCTCAAGCTGCGCAAGCTGATCCTTGACCACATCGCAGAGATGGCATCCTTTGCGCGAATAGACCAGGACTTCATGCATGCCGTCATTGTAGATGGCTGGGTCGTCGTCGCCGCGCGATGATCGTGCGGGTGCGTTTCGTACAATGGGCAGCATGGAAGGCAAGGGGCAGTATCCGCATCGACGGTGGAATCCATTACGGCAGGCGTGGGTGCTGGTTTCTCCGCATCGAACGCAGCGGCCCTGGCAGGGCGAGGTTGCGCAGAAGGCAGCGCCTTCGGCGGTGACGTACGATCCCGAGTGCTATCTGTGTCCAGGGAACAAGCGCGCGGGCGGAGCGGTGAATCCGCAGTACGATTCTATCTTCACGTTTGTAAACGATTACGCGGCGTTGCTGCCCGATACGGCTGCGAAGCAGGATCAGCCGTCGTCGCCGCTGCTGGTGGCTGAGGCGGCTCGGGGACTGTGCAGAGTGGTTTGTTTCCATCCTGACCACAGTTTGACGCTGGCGCGCATGACGCAACCGGAGATCCGGCGCGTTGTGGATGCGTGGACGAAGGAGTACGAGGAGCTCAGCGCCATGGAGTGGATCGAGTACGTGCAGATTTTCGAGAACCGCGGAGCGATGATGGGCGCAAGCAATCCGCATCCGCATGGGCAGATCTGGTCCACAGGATTCATCCCAGACGAACCGGCCGCAGAAACCGCAGCGCAACGCGAGTACCTTGCGAAGAATGGGCGATGCCTGCTTTGCGACTACGTGAAGGAAGAGCTGCGAGCGGGCGAACGCGTGGTTCTGGAGAATGAGCACTTCGTAGTTGTCGTTCCTTGGTGGGGGGTGTGGCCCTTTGAGGTGCTTCTGGTGAGCAAGCAGCACGCTGCTGCATTGCCGGAGTTCGCTAGCCAGGAGCGTGATGCACTCGCAGATGCGCTGAAGCGGCTGACCACGCGCTACGACAATCTTTTCGACACAAGCTTTCCTTACACCATGGGGTTTCACCAAGCGCCGACGGATGGTGATGAACACGCGGAGTGGCACTTCCATGCGCATTTCTATCCGCCGCTTTTGCGATCGGCGACGGTGAGGAAGTTCATGGTGGGATTTGAAATGCTGGGAATGCCGCAGCGGGATATCACGCCCGAGAGCGCTGCAGAGCGGCTGCGAGGGTGCTCGGAGGAGCATTTCTGGCCACGGGGGTAAGGGGCCGCGTTCGTCGTTTTCGATCCAAGCGACAAAAGAGGTCGCCTGGATGGGGCACCCGAGTGTTTCTGATCTGCCGCGAAGGTGAGGTTTAGAAGACGTGTTTGTGGGTGAGTTCGCGTTCCGTGGTTCGCGTAGTGGTGCGGGAGCGCTTCATCTGGTACATGGATCGGTCGGCCGCCTCTAACAGGGAATCGACATCGGTCGCATCGTCGGGATAGCGGGCGTAGCCGATGCTCGCGGTCAGATGCAGGGTTCGGCCCTCAAAACGAAACGGTTGATCCGTCTCGGTTGCGATGCGTTCCACAATCGCGATGAGATCGCCGCCCGTTGAGATCTCGCTGAGGATGACGCCGAATTCATCACCACCCAGGCGCGCAACGATGTCGGTCCGGCGCGGAATGCGGCTGATGCGGAGCGCTGTCTCGCGAAGGGCAGCATCACCCGCGCGGTGTCCGAAGCTGTCGTTGATGCGCTTGAGGCCGTCCAGATCGATGAGGAGAATACCTAGCGGTTCGGGTTGACGCCGGCCAGGGTAAGTGCGGTGACGAAGCCGGTCGAAGAAGAGCGAGCGGTTGGCGAGACCCGTCAGCGCATCGTGAGTGGCCTGCTGATAGAGCGCATTGGTCTCATTGCGCGCAGCATGGTACATGGCGGCGGCGATCAGCTCGCTCATCAGCTCGAGAACGCGTAGGTCACGCACCGTAAATGCGTAGGTGTTGCTGGAGAGAATCTTCAGCACGCCGACGATAGATCCCTCATGCTTAAGCGGGGCTACGACCATCGAGCGAACGCCAATATCGTGGTATGGGCTGAGATCAACGCGGGAATCGACAACAATGTCATCGGATCGAAGGATCTGGCCGAGTCGAACGCAGAGTCCAGAGAGGCTTGCCTCGCGCTTGACTCGGGTACCGAGAAGAGGCCGCACAAACCCGCTGGCTCCGCGGTACACCATTTCGTCGCCTTCGATGTACTCGACGATCGCCCCCTCCGCGTTGGTGAAGGTGGGGATGCGCTCTACCACCGCTTCAACCACGCCGGAGAGATCGAGTCCCTGCTTGGCGATCTCAGTCTGGAGTTTGATGATCTCCATCAAGA
>DATJEO010000070.1:0-8881 GCA_035496515.1 Occallatibacter sp. | reverse complement strand
TGGTCTGGCGATCAATTTAGAATGGGGACACCCACTTCCTGTTCGTTCTGCGATTTCGTATCCCACCCTAAATTGGTCTGGCGACCAATTTAGAATGGGGCACCCACGTCCTGTTCGTTCTGCGATTTCGTATCCCACCCTAAATTGATCTGGCGACCAATTTAGAATGGGGCACCCGGATATCCCCAATTGCCAAGTGAACCCAGATATGCGCGCGGAATGGATGTTGCATCTAAAATGGCACTATGACTCCTGCGATTCCTACACGCCGGCACGCGAAGACTCCTCCGCCCGGTGAAACGGGACAAGAGGCACTGTATCTACGCTCATTGAGCGAGCGCCAGGTTCCAGTGATGGTGAAACTGCGCGGCGGCGAGACGGTACGCGGCTGGATTGAGTATTTCGATGATGGAATGCTGCGATTGACACGCGAAGGCAAGCCAAATCTGTTTATCTACAAGCACCAGATCGAGACGATCACCGAGGCCGGGAAACGGCGTGCACCGCGCAATGATGCGGGTATGCCTCAGCCTCCGGGCAGCGCGAAGGCAGGCGAGTGACGACTGCCGGAAGCGATCGGAAGATGACATTTACGCCGAAGGCATCCGAGATAGCGCGGGAGGCTGGCGCGCGACTTCGGGAGTTCTTCGCGCAGGGTGTCGAGACCGAATACAAGGGCGATGTTGATCTTGTAACGGTGGCGGACCGGACAGTGGAAAAGCTGATTCGGACGCGGTTGGGCGACGTGTTTCCGGGACACGGGATTTACGGCGAAGAAGGCACGCGCGAACGGCTCGACCGGGAGTTTCGCTGGTATGTGGACCCGCTGGATGGGACGACGAACTTCGCGCATGGATTTCCGCAGTTCTGCGTCTCTATGGGACTGGAGCAGCGCGGGACAGGGCTGAAGGAAGACGAAGACGGGACACTGGTGGCGGCGGTGATCTACGATCCGATGCGCGATGAGTTGTTCGAAGCAGAACGAGGGAAGGGCGCCACGGTAAACGGGAAGGCGATTGCAGTTTCGAAGATTGCGAAGCTGGCCGAGGGGCTGGTTGCGACGGGGTTTCCGAGCCGGAAGCGCCACCAGAATCCGAACATTCACTTTTATCACGAGATCACGCTGCGCTCGCATGGGGTGAGAAGGGCGGGGTCAGCGGCGCTGGATCTTGCGTATGTAGCGGCTGGAAGGCTGGAAGGGTTCTGGGAATTCAATTTGAATCCTTGGGATACGGCAGCGGGAATTCTGCTGGTGGAAGAGGCTGGGGGGCGGGTTTCGAATTTCGCGGGCGGGCAGTTCAGGCTGAACAGCGAGGAGACGCTGGTTTCGAATGGGCTGATTCACGAGGAGTTGGTGAAGCTGTTTGAAGATCTGTTTGCGGGGCGGGATTTGACGCCGTTGCCGAGTCCGGAAGAATTTGCCGCGATGCGGGCGGAGCGGGAGATCAAGGCGAAGGGACTGCACTAGATAGGTCTCGACCCCACCCAAGCAGAGCTTGGATGGGGCACCCGGAGTCGCTTTGAACCCGCGGTTCCCGCATGGCAAAACCTGGGCATCGGGGATGGAGGTCAGCGGTAAGGGCTATATGCTACTATCAGCCTCGAGACTTCAACTCTTCGGAGATATTGAGAAATGGCCTATGTAATCGCAGAACCCTGTATCGGCACGAAGGACACGGCATGCGTTGATGCGTGTCCGGTCGATTGCATCCACCCCAAGAAGGACGAAGCCGATCACGGGACGGCTGATCAGTTGTTCATTGATCCCGTTGAGTGCATTGACTGCGGCGCATGCGTTCCCGCGTGCCCGGTTTCGGCGATTTTCGCGCAGGACGATGTGCCGGAGAAGTGGGCACACTTTACGCAGAAGAACGCGGAGCATTTCGGTCGCTAGGCGATCTGAGTGAGGTTGAAGAACGCGTCCGCTGCGGCGGGCGCGTTTTGCGTTTGGGGAGAACAGCTTCCAGCTGCTAACTTCTAGCTTCTGATGGCAGGCTGTCTTGTATCCCTCTCAAGCAGAGCTTTTGGTGAGGCACCCGTGGATGGCGAGGAGTTCAGAGGTCGGCTGTGTCATTTCCCATGTCTCCAGAAAAGGGAGACATGGGGCACCCGGCATTTTCGTTTCCACCCTAAATTGCCTTAAGACCAATTTAGAATGAGGCACCCGTGGGTGGATGGGGAGGAGTTCGGAGGTGCGGGTGGGCTGTCATTTCCCATGTCTCCAGAAACGGGAGACATGGGGCACCCGGCATTTTCGTTCGCACCCTAGATTGGTCTGAAGACCAATCTAGAATGGGGCACCCGGCGAGTTCTGAAGGACGATCGTGACGGTTTTGAGTTCGGAGGCGGTGGTGTTGCGGACGTGGCCGGTGCATGAGGCTGACCTGGTGGTGAGCTTCTTTACGCGCGACTACGGGAAGATGAAGGGCGTGGCGAAGGCGGCGTTGAAGAGCCGCAAGCGGTTTGGCGGGGCACTGGAGCCAATGACCCTGGCGCGGGCGTGGTTTGTTGAGAAGCCGAAGCAGGAGCTGGTGCGGCTGGATCAGCTGGAGATTGTGCGGTCTCCGCTATCGGCGCCGGTGGATGCGGTGCGGCTGATGGTGCTGAGCCTGTATGCGGAGGTGCTGGAGCAGGCGCTGCCGGAGCACGATCCGCAGGAGACGGTGTTCAGGCTGATTGCGTCGGTGCTGGAACAGACAACGTTGGAGCAGCCGTGGATGCCACTGACGTATTTCGAACTGTGGATGACGCGGTTACTGGGATTGCTGCCGGATCTGGCGCATTGCATTGCGTGCGGAGAGGCGCTGGTGGCGGGAGAGACGAGCTTCAATGCGTATGCTGATGGGTTGTTCTGCCGCGTGCACAGGCCGGGAAATGCGAGCGATTTATCGGGCGATTCTTGGCAGATGGCGTTGAAGATGCTGCGTGCGCCGGTGGGGGCGTTTGCGGGGGAGGCGTGGCCGCGAAGACGGGGGCAGGATCTGCGGCGGTTTGCGCTGCAGGCGTTGGAGAGACATCTGGAACGGAAGATGAAGTCGGCGGAGATGCTGGCTCGGTTCTGAGTGGCAGGGACCGAGGGCTCAAGGGAACGAGAGAAACAAGGTGAGCGACCACGCGTCCTCGATTCCCACCCTAAATTGGTCTGACGACCAATTTAGAATGGGGCACCCGCCGATGGTTGGGACAGTTCTCCCATGTCTACAAAATCGGGAGAGATTGGGGCACCCGCATTTTCGTTCCCACCCTAAATTGATCTGACGATCAATTTAGAATGGGGCACCCGCACCGCACCTTCGTGAGTCAGCTCTCTTCGTATGCCACCCTAACCGCGAGAAGCCGCGGTTAGGATGGGGCACCCAACTTTGAGATCGGGACGGATTTATTCCGGAGCTCTTCCTAATACGGGCACCCAGAATCAGATGGGGCACGCGGCGGCGGAGTTCCTTATTCCCACCCTTGCTGCGCAAGAATGGGGCGTCCACTTTCCTCGAGAGGCGCGGAAGAGCTTCAGAAGAGGATGGAGGGGAGCCAGGCGCCGGCGGGGTTGTTGTAGAGGCCGGTGGACATGAGATTAAGGGGCTCTACAACACGGAGGCCGTTGGAGAGGCACCAGCGGAGAAGTTCGGTGTTGCGGGTAGGGATTAGGATGCCGGGTCCGCCGTAGGAATCGACTGAGGAGAGAAGGGCCTGAAGGTCCTGGTTAGATTCGGCTGTGGTGTGTCCGAAGAAGGCGAGAGTGCTGCTGTATCCGGTGATGCGGCCGGCGCGTTCGACGATGAGGGCAGAGCCTTGTTGTGTGCTGAAGGCGAGGTCGGAGGCGCGATCAAAACCGTGAATGCGATGTGAAAGAGCGTTGCAGGCGGCGAGATCGGCGGAAGTTGCGGGTCGGACGGTGCATCCGGGAATGGAGCGCTCGCGGGTGCGGCCCTGAAGCACGACGAGCGGTTCCCGGACGTCGAAGCCGAGTGAAGCGTAGAGCGAGAGTGATCGATTGTTGAAGGCGGCCTGGACGAGACGGATGCCGGCGGAGTTTTGCTCGCGAGAACGGTCCATCACGGCTTGCATGAGACGACGCCCAACGCCCTGACCCTGGACGTAGGGGTTAACGGTGATGGGGCCGACGCCATGGATGACGGCGCGCTCGTCGAGACAGTTGGAGCCGATGATCTGTCCGTCGGATTCAGCGACGACGCAGTAGAAGCCGGGGGCGTTGAACATGCCGTGGATGAGGCGGTCGGCGTATTCAGGATTGGGGAAGTCGCAAGGGAAGTTGTGGGCGGCATTAATGGCGGAGAAGGCGTCGTAACAGATTTTGCCGCAGGCGGCGGCGTCTTCGGGAGTGGCTTGACGGATGATGATGTCGTTGGTAGATGGCATTGACTGACCTCAGGGAAGCGGAGGAAGTATAGCAGGGCGAGTTTAGAGGGACGGGATTTACAAGTGTTTGATCAATTATTCGCCTATTAGCCTATTAGCCTTTAGCTTCGAGATTTGCGTGAATGTTAGGTGAGCGGCATTTCCGTTCCCACCCTAAATTGATCTGACGATCAATTTAGAATGGGGCACCCGCCGATGGTGGGGACGGTTCTCCCATGTCTACAAAATCGGGAGAGATTGGGGCACCTGCATTTTCGTTCCCACCCTAAATTGATCTGACGATCAATTTAGAATGGGGCACCCGCTTTATGCTCAATCCAGGAATCTTTCGAGTAGCGCGAAGCTATTTGGGAGATTCCAGGAGTTCGTCGCGGTCGAGATTTGCGGATTGGACGAGAGCTTCAGAGAGGGAGTCGGAGATGGTGACGGGGTTTGCGCCTTCTTCAGAGTGGATCATGCCGATTGCCTGATTCTTGCCGGCTTTCTTGGCGCGGTAGAGAGCGCGGTCGGCGTATTTGAGCACACCTTCATAGCTGAGGGACTGGACATCATTTTCGATCCAGGGGAACGCGGCCCAGCCGATGGAGCAGGTCTGGGCGGATTGCTCTGCAGCATCGATTTGAAATGGCCTGGAGCGGAAGGCGTCGAGGATGCGATTGGCGAGAATGCCGGCCTGATTGCGATCGGTGCAGCGGGATACGACGAGGAATTCTTCGCCGCCCCAGCGGACGAGGAGATCGGAATTGCGAATGGCGGAGGAGATGCGGCGGGCGGATTCGATGAGGATGCGATCGCCGCCGTCGTGGCCGAATCGGTCGTTAACCTTTTTAAAATTGTCGAGGTCGATGAGATAGAAGACAATGTCGCGTTCGGAGCGGTTGTCGCCTTCGAGATGGGCGCGAACGGATTGAGCGATGTCGCGCTGAATATTCTCGAAGAAGAAGCGTCGATTCCGGGTCCCGGTAAGCGGATCGGTGGTGGATGACCACTGGAGAACGAGATTCGAGTGTTTCAGTTCAAGATGGAGGAACTGCTGCTTGAGGAAGACCAGACCGGCCATGGCGAACATTACCAGTGCGGTGACTACCACTCGAAAGTGAACCATCTGGACGGAGAGGCCTGGCTCGAAGGCAGCGATGACGACCATAAAGGGCAGCGAGAGTACTGCAACGATGGAAAGGACGGTCATCCAGGAGCGGTCGTTATTGTGTTCATCGGATTCCCGGTCGAGACGAAGGCTCGAGCCGACGACTGCAAGCAGGATATAGAAGGCCCATGACGCGAGGTAGGGACCGTCGTACCAGCTGCCGACGAAGTAGGTGTACTGTTCGATGGCACGGTTTTCGATTGCGAACCAGGTGTAGTTGAAGAGAATGGCCGCGGCGTAGAGAACGTAGAAGCGACGCCAGTGACTTTCACTGTGGCGGATGAGCTGCGTGAGCACGCCGATGATGATGACGATTTCGGCGAAATAAAGGTTGTCGTAGTTGCGGTTGTAGAGATTCTCGTTGGGCGAGATGTACTGCCAGCAACTGACGAGGTAGGCGTAAAGGAAGACCCACCAGAGAACGAGCAGGAGGAAGTCGACGGTTCCGAGCCGGGCACTGCGGCGTGACTGCTGGAGGTGAGGGCGAAGCAGAAAGCCGGAGAGCATGAGTACGCCGGGGACGAAGAGGAGGACGTCGCCCGCGAAGAGCATCGGGACCTGCTTCTGGAGGATAACGTCGTAGTACATCCACCAGAGCTGGTTGATGAATGCGACGGACCAGCCAATGGATTGCATGATCCAGAAGACACGGAGGCGGCCGCGGGTCGGGATGGCGTTGCGAGCGAAGGCGACGATGAGGGCAAGGAAGAGAAGGGAAGAAGCGATGTCGCTGACGGCGCTGAGGGCGACGCCGCGCGGCAGGAGTGCGGAGGCAGCGAACTGGACAAGAGTAAGGGCGATCGCCGCTGCGATCCAGAATTTTGCGGTCTTACGCACTACGGGCCCTCACTTCTCCAGGAATGATTATCGGGGAATTGGAGCACGAGCAACAGGGGTAGAACGTGGTAGTGAGATAGTACTTTTGGATTAAGGTTTTTCGCTGATTGTAAATAGGTTATGAGTACGGTCAAGGAATTTCAGGTGGTGAGGGAAGAGCGGCCTGGCGCGATGGTTTGATGAGAGCCGGCTGATAGACTGGCGTTTAGTTCCTTTGAAAGAGAATTGATTGTGGCTTCCGTAGGATCTTCCTCTCAAAAATCAGCGTTGACGTTCCAGGAACTGCTGTTTCGGCTGCAGGGCTTCTGGGCGGAGCGCGGGTGTGTGCTGCAGCAGCCTTACGACGTGGAAGTGGGCGCGGGCACGATGGCTCCGGAGACGTTTTTACGGGTTCTGGGGCCAAAGCCGTATCGGGTGGGGTATGCGCAACCTTCACGCAGACCGGCGGATGGTCGGTATGGAGAGAATCCGAACCGGCTGTTCAAGCACACGCAGTTTCAGCTGATTTTGAAGCCGCCGCCGGTGAATGTGCAGGAGTTGTATCTCGAGTCGCTCGAGGCGATGGGGATCGATCTCAAGAAACACGACCTGAAGTTTGAAGAGGACAACTGGGAGTGGCCTGCGGGCGGAGCATGGGGTGTGGGCTGGCAGGTGATGCTGGACGGGTTGGAGATTACGCAGTTCACGTATTTTCAGCAGTGCGGCGGGATGGATCTGGATCCCATGTGCGCGGAGTTGACGTACGGGATGGAGCGCATCGCGGCGTTTCTGCAGGATGTGGATTCGATTTACGACATCGTGTGGGCGCGCGATCCGGAGACGGGCGCGGAGATGACGTACGGTGATGTGAGACTGGCGGAAGAGCTGCAGTTCTCGGTTTACAACTTCGAGGATGCGGATGTGCCGCGGCTGTGGGAGCACTTCAACTCGTATGAAGCAGAAGCGCAGAATCTTCTGAAACGCGGCAATGAGTTGATGGCGAATGAGGGAGCGGCGGCGGTGGAGAAGAAGCGGTTTCCCCTTCTGCCAACGTATGAGCTGGCGCTCAAGTGCTCGAACCTGTTCAACATTCTGGATGCGCGGGGCGCGATCAGCGTGACGGAGCGGGTGGGTGTGATTGGACGGATCCGGGCGCTGGCAGTGGGTGTGGCGAAGGCTTATGCGCAGCAACAACAGCAAGCTGCTAGCTCTTCTGTTTGAGGATACGGCTTTCACGAATTCAGAGATGAGCTAGAGGCTAAGCAGCTAGAAGCTCTTCAAAGAAAGAAATGATTTCATGGCGCACTTTTTATTGGAGATTGGGCTGGAGGAGATTCCGGCGCGAATGATTGCAGGGGCCGAGGCGGAGCTCGGCAGGCGCGTGCAGGAGTTGTTGACGCGCGAGCGGCTGCTGGATGATGGCGCGACAGTGAAGACGTATTCGACGCCGCGACGGCTGGCTGTGCTGGTCGAGGGTGTGAAGGCGGCACAGGCAGATGTGGAAGAGAAGCTGACCGGGCCGTCGTGGAGTGTTGCGTTCAAGGATGGAAGCGCGACGAAGGCGGCGGAGGCGTTCGCGAAGAAGGCGGGCGTGGATGTGTCGGCGCTGGAGAAGGTGACGACGGCGAAGGGCGAGTACGTGGGCGCGACGGTGAAGCGCGCAGGGAAGGCTGCGCCGGAGATTCTCGCTGCGGAGTTGCCGAAGGAAGTGCTGGGGATCTACTGGGCCAAAAACATGTATTGGCGGGCGGGGAAACCCGAGAGATTCGTGCGGCCGGTGCGCTGGGTTGTGGCGATGCTGGACGCGGCAGTAGTGCCGCTGGAGATTGCGGGTATCGCGGCGGGAAGGGCGAGTCGCGGACATCGGATCCTGCATCGAGATGCGCCGGTGGTGATCGGGTCAGCGAAGGAGTATGCCGAGGCGCTGCGTGGAGCAAGCGTTGTGGTGGATGTGGCAGAGCGGCGGCAGGTGATTCGCAAGGCTCTGGACAAGGCAACGCGGTCGGTTGCAGGTGCGCGGTGGCGGGAGGATGAGCCGCTGGTGGAGACGGTGGTGCATCTGACCGAGTGCCCGACGGTGATTCTGGGGAACTTCGAAGAGGATTACCTCGCGCTGCCCGAGGAAGTGCTGGTGACGGTGATGCGCGATCACCAGAAGTATTTCGCGGTCGAAAATGCGAACGGGAAGCTGGCGCCGCATTTTCTGGCGGTGTTGAACACGAAGGCCGATGCGGATGGGGAGGCGATTATCCGGCATGGGAACCAGAAGGTGCTGCGGGCGCGGTTCAAGGATGCGCGGTTCTTCTGGGATGTGGATCAAAAGACGCCGCTGGCTGAACGCGTGGAGAGCCTGAAGGCGGTGACGTTCCAGAAGGAACTGGGGGATTACTACTGGAAAACTCGCCATACTTGGGCTGCTGCAGAGAACCTCGCAAAGAGAGCCGCTTCACGCGGGGCTGAATTTGACCTCCCTGCGCTTCGTGAGGCTACCACACTCGCAAAAGCTGACCTCACTTCCGAACTTGTTAAAGAATTCACCGA
>DATJEO010000069.1:0-2683 GCA_035496515.1 Occallatibacter sp. | reverse complement strand
AGCCCTGAGGGCGAAGCCTGGTACACCTTCAGTGTCTACCCGCAGCCCGGTGAAGGCATCATCCTCTACTGCGCCAACACGACTGAAGCACGCAAATCCGAACAGGCTCTACGCCGCTCCGAGCAACTCGCCGCAGCGGGGCGCCTCGCCGCAAGCATCGCCCACGAGATTAATAATCCGCTCGAAGCCGTCACCAATCTCCTGTTCCTCGCAAAGACCGACACTGGCCTTTCAACCAGTTCCAAAGAACTGCTCGAGATTGCTGACAAGGAACTCCAGCGCCTCTCCCATATCACCGCGCGCAGCCTCAAGTTCTACCGGCAGCGCACCGCCCCGGCGCTCATCGCACTTGAAGAAGTTCTCGACTCAGTTGTCTACTTCCACGACCCCGCCATCCGCGTCCGCGGCATCACGATCGAGCGCCGCTTCCGTCCCTCGCCTCTGATCCTTTGCCAGCCTGGCGAGATTCAACAGGTCTTCACCAATCTGATCTCCAATGCTCTCGATGCCGTGCCGGACAAGGGACGCATCATCCTGGAAGTGCGCCCATCCACAAACCGCACAGCATCAGGAGTAGCCGTCACGGTCGCCGACAACGGCTCCGGCATGGACAGGCAAATGCTCCAGAGGCTCTTTCATCCCTTCGTCACCACAAAAGGCGAAGCCGGAACCGGCCTCGGTCTCTGGGTTTCCAAAGGTATCCTCGACAAGCATCACGCAGAGGTAGCGGTGCGCACTCGCCCCGCTTGCGGCACCGTCTTCCGCATCTTCTTCCCAACAAGCTAGTATGGTGCCCCACATTTGGAGGAGATGTGGGAAGCATCTCCCAAACTGGATGCTCCCTAAATCATCGATCAAGAACGTTCGGGATGGAGTAACACCTTTACTCCTTCGCCAGTTCCTCTTCGATCGCCTCCACCAGTTCCGGCGCATCCGGCAGCGTATCCGGCGAGAATCTCTTCACCACCTGGCCATTCCGTCCAACCAAGAACTTCTCGAAATTCCAGAGCACTTCCGGATCCGCATTTGTCTCGATCCCGTATCCCTTCAGCTTCTCTCGAAACGGAACCTCCGCCACGCTGATCGCTTTCGGCTGCGCCGTAGTCAGCAGCTGGTACAGAGGGTGCTTGTCCTCTCCGGCCACCGAGATCTTGCTGAACATGGGGAACTTCACGCCATAATTCGTAGTGCAGAAATTCTGGATCTCCTCGTTCGTCCCTGGTTCCTGGCTTTTGAAATTGTTCGCCGGAAAGCCAGCAATCACCAGTCCCTGCCCCTTGTACTGCTCGTACAGGTTCTCCAGAGCCTCATACTGCGGCGTCAGCCCGCACTTCGACGCCACATTCACCACCAGCACAACCTTGCCTTTGAATTCAGACAGCGATGCATCGTCGCCCGAAATCTTCTTCACCGGAACGTCGTAAATAGAAGTGCTCATCATCATCTCCTTGGGGAATAGAAAAGAAATTGGATGCAGCCCATCAGGCCAGCAACTGCTTTGCAACTCGAACGTAAAGCTCCACCGCCTCCAGCAATTCCTTCTTGGCCACTCTTTCATGAGGAGTATGTGCAACATGAATCGATCCCGAACCGAGCAGCAATGGCTCGCCCCAGTTTGAAAGCTGCGGAATATCCGTCGTAAACTTCGCCACCATCGTTGGCAAACCCTCTACCGCCTTCAGCCGTACGAACGGAATCTCCAGCGTGAAATCCACCTCCGCAAGATCACCCGCAGCTTCTATCAGCGCCTTTCGCACGGGCTCCGAATCACCCACCAGCCGCACCAGGACCTGCGCCTCAGCCTTGTCGGCAATCACATTCGGCGCGTGCCCGCCATGCACCTGTCCGATGTTCAACGTGCTTGGGCCAACATCTTCGGTCACCGGCAGTTCCAGCTTCAGCAACCGCCCCAGCACCTCAACCAGCTTGTGCACAGCGCTGTCTCCGAGCTCGGGATAAGCCGAGTGCGCCATCTTTCCCGATGATCGAAGAACCGCCCTGAGCGCCCCTTTTGATGCCAGCGCCAACCGATTATCCGTCGGCTCTCCGTTGATCAGAAACCTGCTTCGCTTCGGTGACTCATTCGCGACCTTTGCCCCAGCAGAATCCCTTTCCTCGCCCGACACGAACAGCAACCCAACCCGAAATCCTTCCGCCCGCAGCGCCTCAGCCGCAGCAACCTGTGTCGCAATGATCCCCTTCGCATCGCAAACGCCGCGTCCATAGATGAATTCCTCGTCCTCGCGAAACGGAATATAAGGAGGCACCGTATCCATGTGCGTCGAGAAGACCAGATCCGGAGACTGTCCTGCCGGCCCGGCATACACATTCCACCGCGGCCCTCTTCCTGCGCTCTCCTCCGGTTGCGGCACCGGAGTCTGCTCCACATCCCAGCCCCGCCCAGTCAGAAAAGCCGCGAGAAAGTCACCCACCTGCCCTTCAAAGTAGGTCGTCGACTCAATCTCGCAAAGCTGCTGCGTAAACCGTATCGGATCAATGGGCGCAGTATCGTGCATCGTGCTGCCAGAATATCGCAGCGCGCTCGCTCAACACTCATCTCAGTCGCACGAGCAAAACCGCGTAAAATTAACCTTTGAATGAAGTCCACAGTTGTTCCGTCTGAACCGTCCGCAGCCACCTACCCCACCACGCTCCGCAACGTGGATCTTCGCGGCCCCGCCGG
>DATJEO010000068.1:0-15874 GCA_035496515.1 Occallatibacter sp. | reverse complement strand
TCCAGTTCCATCATCTGGTCCATATCGAAGGGATCAACTCCCCCTGTGATCGCCATGCGCAGCGTGTCGCACACAAAGGAGAGAGCGTGGTGGTCGGCCAGGAACTCAGGAAACGCCTTGAAGACCGCGCTCTCCTTTGGCTTCTCCACATCGTTCTCGACACTCAGCAAGCCCTCTTTCCTTACCTTGTTCAGGAAGACATACATCATCTTCAGCAGATTCAGGTAGCGCCCCTTGTTCAGTTTCGGTCCGGTCAGAACACCTTTGACGCTGGAGATGATGCCTTTCAAAATGTGCAAGGGATTCCCGATCAGCAACGTGCCAATCGAGGCGCCACCGATGATCAGCAACTCGGCCGGCTGTACAAGAACGGGAAGATGTCCCTTCTCCATCAGAAATCCGCCGACTACTGCGCCGAAGACGATAACGATGCCGATGATGGCAAACATTTAGCCTTTCCCCTGAGCTTTCGAGATGTGATTCCCGCCAGCGCGAATACTTGTCAGCATCGCCGACTGTGCGCGCTCCAACAACGCCGACAGAGTTTCTCCACTCTCCGCTTGCGCAGCGCCGATGCTTACTGTGAGGGAAATGCGGTCTCCCCACCAACGGAACTCCGTCGTTCGCGCAAGACCAGCCAGAATCTGCGCGTGTTTCGCGAGTGCCGGCGCGTTGTGCTCGTGCGACACCACAAGAAAATCATCCGCTCCCCATCTACCGATCTCTTCGATTGGCTTAAGTCCGCTTGCAAGGGTTCGCTCCATGGCTTCCAGCATCGCATCGCAGGCGCGCGAGCCATGCGAGCGGCGAAGTTCCGCTGCCTGGTCCACGGTTACCCAGAGGATCCCGAGCGGCAACTCACCGCGATCGAAATCGTCGTGCAGACGAGCCAGACGATCTTCGAGCTGTGTCTGACTTTCGCAGATCCTCACGTCATCGCTGGATTCCCCATGAGGCAGCGCATCGATGTTGTCGGCCGGATGAAAAACCGCTTCCGATCCGATACGGCCTCCCAATCCATCGCGCAGTATCAGAACCCGGACGAGTACCGGAAATTCGTATCCGAATGCATGTCGAATGCGAATCACGTTGCCGTTGACTCTCGAGCTCTCCTCATCTGTCATTCGCACCCATTGCGGGATGCCCCCTGCAACGAGACGTTCCACGATTTGTCGCACGGTTTTGCCGATTACGTCACATGCGCCGTAGCCCGTCATCATCTCTGCCGCACCATTCCAGAAGACAACCTTGCCGTCGAGATCCGCTATCGCGGCTCCCTCCGCGAGCGCATCCAATGCAGATTCCAGCAACTCGGAGCGATCGGCCACACGCAATCCTTCCACTCCGTTCATCGGCGCGGAACCTGTCAACTTGATGTGAAGGGGAAGAAGAATCAGAGATCAGAAATCTTGAAGATGGGAAGGGAAAAGCCGATACGATTCTTCGCTGAGAGCTGAGAGCTGAGAGCTGAGAGCTGAGAGCTGAGAGCTGAGAGCTGAGAGCTGCGCTACTTCGCCGCTGCAGCCCCGCCATTTCCACCCAACGGCAGCCGCACTTCAAACCGCGTATTGCCCGGCTCCGATTTCACATCGATCTTGCCGCCAAACTTCTGGGTCACAATCCGATGCACAATCTCCAGGCCAAGACCTGTACCCGCCCCCTGCGGCTTGGTCGTGAAAAACGCCTCGAAGATCCTGGGCAGAACATCGGCAGGAATCCCGGGCCCATGATCCGTCACGCTGACTCCCAGCCATCCCGGATCATTCGTCTTCCCATTTGCGGGCTCAGTCCAGGTCTCGATCTCAATATGTCCTTGTGACGGAGAGGCGTCCGCCGCATTGTCAATCAGGTTCGTCCACACCTGGCTTAGTGCAGACCCGCGGGTATGAATCACTGAAGGGAATGCTTCGAACTTCTTCTCCACCGCGATCTGCTTGACGCGCAACTTGTGTCCCAGAATCGTAATGGTGCTCTGCAGGCTGTCGTGCACGTCCAGTTCCTTCAGCGGCGAGCGATCATCGTACGCAAACTTCTTCACGGCCATCGCCAGGTCTGAGATGCGAGAGATACTTTCCTCAATCGAGCACACGAGCGAAACACTCGACACCAAGGCGCCGAGCCAGTTCAGCGTGTCCGAGAAGCTCTGCACATCGAAGAACTCCCGAGCACACCTTAGCTCTTCCTGCTCGAAACCCATGGCCACCATCGCGGGCGCGATCGTGAATGCATTCTCGACCCCCGACTCTTGCAGCCACTCGCCTAGTCTCTCTTCCGCGTCGGCCTGTTCGATAGAACTGAGCGCTTTGCACTGGCATCCCCTCACGGCATGCTTCAGCAGCCTGTGCATGCACTCCAACTGTTCGGGTGTCTTTGGCTTCTTCGAAGAACGCAGGCTCAGGTCCTGCAGCTTAAGCATGTTCTCGCGCAACTGTGACGCAGCTCTCTTTGCCGCCGATCCCGGGTTGTGCAACTCGTGCATCAGCCCCGCTGCCAGCGTTCCCAGCGACACCAGCTTCTCGCGATGCAGAGCCTCAGCCTGGTACGCCGACAACCTTGCGGCCATGTCCGACAGAATTACTTTGCGTGCGCCGGGACAGCACGACATCAACTGCCAGAACTGCTCGCTCGTGAATCGCACCAGCGTGGAATCTTCAACCACGGTGATCAGAAATGCCGCATGTGTCTTGCCTGTGAGAAACGGAGTCTCGCCAAATCCCTCGCCGCTCTGCGCAGTCCCCACCGTGCTTCGGGAGCCATCCGGTTCCACGCGATCAGCCTGGCATTTTCCGCGCAACAGGAGCCAGTAGAACATCGCTGTATTCCCCGGCTCGGTGAGTGTCGCCCCAGCTTTCGCCGTTATGCGTTCGACGACATCGATGCCCCTGAGAGCGTCGGCCGAGGTGGAGGAGAAAGGACGAGTCTTCGTCAACTCTCCAGCAATTTCCCCAAAGGGAACTGAGTCGACGATGATGGTTTGGCTGCCCTCGTTCATCTCTGCTGTTTCGATCCCCATTTAGAATCCCGCAAGGTATTGATGCGCGAACTGAACCGCGATCGATCCCTCCCCCACCGCGGACGCTACGCGCTTCACCGACCCGTGCCGGACATCCCCTGCTACAAACACCCCCGGAACGCTGGTTTCCAGCAGAAATGGCTCTCGGTCTTCTTTCCAGCCGTTCGCCACTTTTCCGTCCTGTTTCAGATCCGGTCCGGCTAGCACAAACCCCTTCTCATCGCGCACAATGCTGTCCGGAAGCCACTCCACGCCGGGCTCCGCCCCGATAAATACAAATAATGAGCTGGCTTTAACGCAATACTCGCCTTTCGGCCCCCGCAAGCGCAAGGCCTCCAGCCGTTCTTCCCCTTCTGACGCGACTACCTGGGTATGCGTTTCCACTGCAATATTGGATGTGCGCTCGATCTCATCGATTAAGTATTTCGACATGGTCAGCGTGAGCCCGTCTCCACGCACCAGCATCGTCACTTTTCGGGCAAATTTGGCGAAATGCAGAGCCGCCTGACCAGCGGAGTTGGCCCCTCCTACGACAAAGACCTCCTCGTCCTTGCATGAAGTAGCCTCCACCAGTGCTGCCCCGTAATAGATCCCCCTCCCGGTGAGCCGGTCGGCCCCCGGAATTCCCAGCTTCCGGTACTGCACCCCCGGTGCCAGCAGCACCACGTGGGACGAAACCTCCCGCCCGTCCGCCAATTGGATAAACCTGTATTGCCCATCGATCCGCAATCCCACTGCACGCTGCGTCACAAACTCCGCTCCGAAACGAGATGCCTGCACGTGTGCCCTGCGGCCAAGGTCCGCGCCCGTGATTCCAGCAGGGAAGCCCAGGTAGTTCTCGATCCGTGAGCTCGATCCGGCCTGCCCACCAGGTGCCTCCGGCTCGATCACCAGCGTCTTGAGCCCCTCGCTGGCTCCATACACCGCCGCTGCCAGCCCGGCCGGACCCGCACCGACAACCACCATGTCATAGAACTCCTGCGTGGCATGGGTGCTCAGGCCGACCTTGGCTGCTACGGCATCTTGATTGGCTTCCGAAAGTGCGCTCCCATCACCGAATAGCACAACCGGAAGCTGATCTGGCTTGAGTTGCCGATCGCTCAGCAGCTTCTGAGCTTCCTCAGAGGTGGACGCATCCAGCCACCTGTAGGGAACGTGATTCCGGGAGAGAAAATTGCGCAGTTCATAGTCGGCCAGTGCCCATCGGTTCCCGATTACCCGCAGGCCTTCAAATGGCGGGCGATAGCCAGCCTTCCAATCGTCCAGCAGATCGTTCAGAACCGGGTAGAGCTTCTCCTCGGGCGGATCCCATGGCTTATTCAGGTAGTAGTGAATTCGCGCTGTGTTGATCGCCTGGATTGCCGCCTCGGTATCCGCGTAAGCGGTCAGAAGCACTCTCTTTGCCTCAGGATAGACCTCCCGTGCACGCTCCAGGAACTCCACACCGGGCATTCCCGGCATTCTCTGATCGCTCAGCAGCAGTGCTACAGGTTCTTCCCGGGCCTTCAATTGACTCAGAGTGTCCAGGGCCGCCTGGCCGCTCGCCGCCCGCATCACCCGGTAGTCTGCCCCGTACTGCCGGCGCAGGTCCTGAACCACCGCCTCCAGCACGCTCACATCGTCATCTACTGCCAGTAAGTTCGGCCTAGCCATGATCTTCCCAGTTTAATGTTTTCGCCGGATATGATCGGCTTTCGTCCGTATCAAATCCTGTTCGCCGGCCCCCGAGCAAAACGGTCGCAATTTAGGTTTCAATAAACCACACTACAGCCATCTTGTGCCAAATAGGTAAATAGGTTCTCGAGGCAACCACCCGTGATTCTCAGTGACGTTTCGTCACTTGGGCTGTACTCTAAATTGCGGGGTATTACTAAGGTGCAGGTACCCTTGAGCAAGGGGGGTGACGAAAGTCCTGTGTATGATTTCCACTGCACCTAGTGGAGTTTTCCCCGAGCTTTTCTGGGCGCCTGCCGATACCGAAGTTAGGCAGAAGAAGTAGCGTCCGATGTTTGGCAGCACCCGGCCCGTGAGATAAGGGAAGCCGGTTTCGGCCCACAGTTGATGTTCTACAGGCGATGAGGCGCAAAACATGAACAAAGTCATTCTCGCGGATTCACAAGCAATTTTCAGAGCGGGGACAGCCAAGGTTCTCGCAATGGACGAAGATCTTCGCATCATCGCTCAATGCACCGACCTTGACCGCATGATGCATGCGATCACCACCTTCCCCGGCTCAATCGTAGTCTTTGCCGCATCTCTCCGGCCCGATATGGCTCGACTGCGTACGCTGCTCGAAGCTTCGAACAGCCGCGGCATCGTCATCGCGGAGAACACGGAGGCAGCTTCCAGCTACCTTCAGCAGGGGTTCCGTGGAGTGGTTTTCCGAAACGTGACCGGCCAGGCGCTCGTTGAGTGCGTGCGCCGCGTAGCCGCCGGCGATACCTGGGCGCCTCCCCAGCTTCAGCTCCCCGACTCGCCAGAAGAGGATATGGTTGGAACCCGAGTTCGCGATCGCTTGACGCCCAAAGAGATGCGCATCGTCGCGCTCATCGTCCAGGGCTGCAAGAACCGCGAAATCGCTTTGCGCCTCAAAACCACCGAGCAGGTCATCAAGAACTATCTCCGCTCTATCTACGACAAAACCGGCGTCAGCGACCGTCTCGAACTCGCGCTCTTCACCATCCACCATCGCGTTCTCGCCCAGGCCGCGGCGGAGGTTGGCAGCAAGCTCGAAGCCGAGATGCAGCAGGCCCCGGCACCCGTGGCTTCCGGCTCTCCGGCCCTTGCGCAGTCGTAAAGGTTCTGCCCACTTCAACCAAGGCCGCTGATCCGTCAGCGGCCTTCCTCATTTCAGCCATGCCCACAGAATTCGACTGGACCACCGGCCCTCTTGCTGAAGGCCTCCACTGCTATCGCACGCGGCAGTTCTTCGAAGCGCACGAACACTGGGAATCCGTTTGGCTCACCTTGGCCGAACCAGAAAAGAGCTTTCTGCAATCGCTCGTACAGGTTTCCGCTGCATTCCATCATCTGCGCCGCGGCAACCGCATCGGCGCGATTTCACTTCTCACCCGCGCATTGCGCAGACTCGATCTGTCACCATCAAACTTCTGCGGTATCAATGCCGCAGAACTCCAGCGCGAAGCTCGTGCCTGGCTTCACGCCATTGAAAACTCCACGGAACTCCCTAAGTCGTTTCCGGAATTCCGAATCATTGAGGCCGGTCTCACGACGGAAGAGTGATGACGATCTTGCCGATCTGCTCATTGGATTCGAGGTAGCGGTATGCCTCAGGCGTGTCCTTATACACGAATGTTCTGGCGATCTTCGGCGTGAAGCGTCCATCGGCCAACCGGTCATACACGTATTTCCTCGCCGCATCGAGGATCGACGGCGTTCCCGTAAATTCCATCAGTGTGTACGCACGGAACGTCAGCGCCTTCCGAAACGCTGCAAACAGCGGAAACGGCGTGGACTCTCCCGCGAGCACTCCATAAAGAAGCACGATTCCGCCATAGGAAGCGGCGCCTGCCAGCGTCTCGACAAACGGCCCGCCAACAGGATCGAAAGTGATGCGCACTCCCTCGCCCTTCGTAATCTCGTTGATGCGCACTCCGTAATCCTCTTCCGTGCTGGCGATCACATGATGCGCCCCGAGAGCGAGTAATTCATCTTTCTTGGCGGATGTCCGCGTCACTGCAATTGCTGTTGCTCCTGCATCACGCGCAATCTGTATCGCCGCCAATCCCACGCTTGACGATGCGGCTGGAATCGATACGAAGTCTCCGGCCCTGACTCCCGCGATATGCACCAGCCCACCCCATGCCGTGAGGTATTGCATCCAGATTGCAGCGGCCTGCTCTTGTGTGAGATTTGGTGGATACTCTGACAACGAGTTTGCGGGTACGACTGCCTCGTCCCCCAGAGATCCATACCGGTTCTGCGAGAAACCTGGCACAGTCGAAACCGCTTTGCCCACCCATCCCTCGTCTACGCCTTTACCTACTGCCTCCACCACGCCCGCTACTTCATAGCCGAGTCTGGACGGAAGCTGCGGCGTCTCCAGATAACGACCGCGATAATACATGGCTTCGGCGCGATTCAATCCCACTGCCCGCACTCGCAAACGAGCCTCTCCCTCGCCCGGATCTTGCGACGGTGCTGTCTCAAATTTCAAAACCTCGGGACCACCAAGCTCATGAAAGCGGATTATTGACGGCATCTTTTCTCCCTCGCGACTTTGGATGGATGAGAGTCCAGCAAGGCTCAAAAGTTACTTGGGAAAATACGCTCGCCGACTTGAAGCAGCTCGATCAAACCAGAACATGCTCTTCGATTCAAATAAAAATACGGCGGGGATGCACCTCATGGTGCAAGTTCCCGCCGCGCATTCTCGTTGAATAGTCGCCTAGATCCCAACCCGCGAAGGCGCAGATCCCAGTTTCTCCGCCACACTCTTCGCCTGCGTGAACAGCAACAGATAATCCGGGCCGCCCGCCTTCGAATCCGTTCCGCTCATGTTGAATCCGCCAAACGGATGCGCACCCACCATCGCGCCCGTGCACTTGCGGTTCAGATACAAATTGCCCACATGATACTCGCGCGTCGCAATATCAAGAGCTTCACGCGAACCGGTGTAGATCGCGCCTGTCAGTCCGTACTCAGTGTTGTTCGCGATCTTCAGCGCTTCTTCGAAGCCATTCACCTTGATCACAGCCAGCACGGGCCCGAAGATTTCTTCCTGCGCGATCACCGCATCCGGAGCAATATCCGCAATCACCGTTGGCTCGATGAAGAATCCGCCGTCGGCGTTCTCAACTGCCCTGCCGCCCGCTACCAGCCTTCCTTCCTTCTTGCCGATCTCGACGTACTTCAAGATCGAATCCATCGCGGCCTTATTGATCACCGGTCCCATGTTTGAGTTCACAGCGGGATCGCCGACAGTCAGGGTCGCAACCTTCTCCCGCACCCTCTCCACGAAGACGTCATACACTGGCGCATCGACAATGGCTCTTGAGCACGCCGAGCACTTCTGCCCGCTGAATCCGAACGCTCCCGCAACTACTCCATCCACTGCTGCATCCAGATCCGAATCCGCCATCACGACCGTCGAGTCTTTGCCGCCCATCTCGAGGATTGTTCGCTTGATCCAGATCTGCCCCTTCTGGTGCTTCGCGGCGTGCTCGTGAATCTCCAGCCCTACATCCCGCGATCCCGTAAACGCTATAAACCTCGTCTTCGGGTGCTCCACAATCGCATTCCCAAAGCTCGCGCCTGATCCGGGGCAGAAGTTCACCACTCCACCCGGCATCCCTGCCTCTTCCAGAACCTCGATGAATTTAGCCGCAATCGTCGGCGAATCGCTCGATGGCTTCAGAATCACAGTATTTCCCGTGACGATTGAAGCCACCGTCATACCCGCCATAATCGCGAACGGGAAGTTCCACGGCGGAATCACTGCGCCCACGCCGAGGGGAATGTACAGGAGCTGGTCGTGCTCGCCGGGTAATTGAATCGGCGTCTCCGATCTCGACAACCGCAGCGCCTCGCGAGAGTAGAACTCTAGGAAGTCAATCGTCTCGCCCACATCGGCGTCTGCCTCCACCCAGTTCTTGCCAACTTCATAAGTCAGCCACGCACAAAACTCCAGCTTCCGCCCGCGGATAATCTGCGCCGCATTCAGCAGCAGAGAGACCCGCGTTTGAACCGATGTACGGCTCCAACTCTCAAAAGCTTCCAGGGCCGCCCGCATTGCTTTTTCTGCGTGCTCGGCTCCCGCCTTCTGATGAACTCCAACCACCTGAGAAGGTCGTGCCGGATTGAGGGACCTGATCTTGCCCTCAGTCCTCAGGCGGTGGCCACCGATGATCAGGTCGTACTCGTGTCCCAGGTGGCTGGCCACTTTATCCAGCGCTGCCTTCATCTGGCGCGCAGTCTCGTGATCTTTGAAGTTGGTAAACGGCTCATTGCGGAACTCGCCTTGAGGCGAGCGCGGCTGTATTTCGGTCGGGAGAGTCACAGTTGCCATAGCGAAAACGATTGTAGTCCTTCAGGCTGGATATCGGTTGCGACCTGGGCCGCCTGTCATTGGACTCATCGAGCGCGTACTGAGAGGCTTTTTGTCAACTTCGACCGCGGGCCGCTCTTGATTTGAATTCTTCCAATGCCCTGCCAGTACCCGTTCACAAAACAAAGCACTTCTTTTGCAATCCGTCCCAATCCGCCTCGCTCGGCAATAAAGAAGCTGTTCCGCCTCATCGAGAGCTATCCAACAATTTCGTTACATTCGCGAAACTAACTCTCCCGGTCAGGGTTGCTAGTTAGGTACCCTCGTCCGGTTTGAGTTCGCTGCAACCGAGTCTGGGCACAAGAGTATTCGGGCGACGACAAAGGCTGGCGGTTCCGTTGATCTAGAACCAGCGCATCGTCCGGATCCTGTGAGGGATAATGACACCCCTATCTGATTCGGACTCTCTGCGCCCGCTCCTCTGCACCTCACTTTCATGCTCGGTTGCAAATCCGGAGCCCAGGCGTTGGAAAATGGGCGGCTCGGCACTCGCGATAGTTGCCTTGGTTCTCGCTTCTCCGCACGGCATCGCCCAGCAGCCTTCCCCCATTCCCAACTGGACGCCTTCTTCTCCAGGAACGTCAACTCAATACAACCCAAATCAGGACGATCAGAATCAGGCCTATGGCTACGCGCGCCAGCCCTACGATCAGGCGCAGACTGAACTGCCCCCCGCCTACGAACAGCCGCCTGACTATCCGCAGCAGAACGGCCAATCCCAATACCAGCAGGCGCCTGACGATCAGCCGCAATACGCGTATCAGCCTCCGGACGAGAACTCCCAGCCTTGGGGCGTCCCCGACCAGGGACCGGCTCCCGCCTACCAGCCGCAGCAGGCCCTGACTCCCGATCGTCTTGAACAGATGCTCGCGCCCATCGCGCTCTACCCTGACAACCTGGTCTCCATGGTCCTTGCGGCTTCTACCTATCCGGCGGAGGTTTCATCGGCAGACCAATGGCTTCACGCGCAGGGCGGCGCTCCTCCTGAGCAGATTGCCGCAGGAGCCAATGCGCAGACCGGTTGGGATCCCAGCGTAAAGGCCCTTACGGCCTTTCCCCAGGTTCTCGACATGCTCGCGCAGAACCTTCAATGGACAACCGATCTGGGCAACGCCTACTACAACCAACCGCAGGACGTGATGCAGACCATCCAGGTGCTGCGAGGCAGAGCACAAGCCGCCGGGAACCTCCAGGACACGCCGCAGCAGGAGGTGGTTGTAGACCAGGGCGAAATCCAGATCGCTCCTCCCACTCCAGAACTTGTGTACGTTCCGCAGTACGACCCCTGGGCTGTGTATGGTCGGCCTCTGAGTCCGTATCCCGGATTTGCCTGGGTGGGCGGTTTCGATGGTGCTTACGTCGGCTGGGGCTCCGGCATCTATCTTGGCGCGTTCTCGGCGCTGCCCTTCGGCTGGCTCGGCTGGGGCCTCGACTGGTACTCGCACGCAATTTTCTATGGCAATGACGTCTGGTGTCCTCGCGGCTATGTCGGTCGCGACTGGGGCTTCGCTCACGGCGGCGCACGCTATTGGGGCTACCATGGCGAAATGGCCCGCTGGCGCGAACGCGGCGGCTGGGGCGGACGCGGCGGACGAGGAGGTTGGAGTGGTGGTCGCGGCTGGGAGGGCCATACCTTCCGCTCCGGCCTCGATCGGGGCCGCTTCGGCCACGGCGGATCGGGCGGCGGCTCCTGGGGACACAACGGAGGCAGCGGCTGGGGTAATCGCGGTGGCAGTGGCTACGGCGGCCGTGAGGGCGGATCGTGGGGACGCAACAGTGGTGGGTCCGGCTACGGCGGAGATCGCAATGGCGGCAACTGGGGCCATAACGGGAACGGTGGCGACCGGGGCGGTTACGGAGGCGGCCAGAATGGCGGTTCATGGAGCCACAGCGGTGGCGGCTCCGGCTATGGTGGCGATCGCAATGGCGGCAACTGGGGCCACAACGGCGGCGGCCAGGGCGGCTACGGTGGGCACAACGGCAACGGAGCCGGGCAACGGTACGGCAGTGGCCAGAATGGCGGCAGCTGGGCAGACAATGGCAACGGCCAAAACAGAGGATCTGGTAATGGCGGCTTCGGTCGCGGTGGTTATGGCATACCCAACGGAGGCTCTTACGCCCGAGGAGGTGCCGAGGGTCACGTTCCCAACGGCCGTAGCCTGGGCTTCAGCGGCTCCCCCAATGGCGGCTACGGACAGCAGGGAAGAAGCTCACAAAGCTGGCAAGCCTGGAACCATGCCCCGCAAGCCGTAGGACGTCCGCAGCAGCCACAGCAGTACCGCGGCGGGCAATCGTTCGGCCAGGGCCGTCAAGGCTACAGCTACTCCGCACCGCAGCACGTCTACGGCGGCAACTATGGCCGTCAGTATGGCGGCTCGAACATGTACAGCTCTCGCCCCAGCGTCGGTGCGGGCAGTTACGGCCAGCAATATCGCTCCCCAAGTTCCGGATATGGGTACAGCGGCCGTTCGTATAACTACGGCGGCGGGTCCGGGATAGCCCGCGCACCATCAAGCAGCGGTGGCGGATTCCATCTCTTCGGCGGCGGTGGGCGCTCGTCCAATAGCTACGGTGGCGGTAGCTTCCGGACTCCCAAAGCCCCGAGCTATAGCAGCCGATCATGGGGCGGAGGAGGGGGCTCTCATTTCGGTGGAGGCGGCAGCAGCCACTCCTGGGGCGGCGGTGGATCGCACTTTGGCGGTGGCGGAGGTGGTCACTTTGGCGGTGGCGGTCATTTCGGAGGCGGCGGCGGAGGCCACTTCGGAGGGGGTGGTGGACACTCCGGCGGTGGAGGCCACTCAGGTGGCGGCGGCCATGGCGGCGGGCATCACCGCTAAACCAGGCTTCAGATCAAAAGAAGAAGAGCGGGAAGTATTCACCGCTCTTCGTTTTTGCGATTGATTGAGGCTACTTGAAAACTCCATTGCCCCGGTTCAACTCATCCCGGTGCGCCTTGAAATCTATCATGGACAGAAATGCTGCATTGCTCAGCGCCTCGCCTTGCCTGCTTGCGCGTATCGCCGCATTCACCTTGTCGATTCCATCCGCCTGCGGACAAACCCACACGATCGCGAAGGTACCAGGTGCTGTCGTGTGCACAGCAGGGATATCGATCTCGTACTCCACAATCGTCCCATCCGCAAGCTGTTTCTCGAGCAGAGGCACGATGAAGTTCTTGCTCAGCTGTTCCACCGCGTCATCCGGTGCATCGTGCTTCAGTGTGTACAACGCCACCTGCACGTATCCATTCTTGTAAGCGCCTGGTTTCCAGTTGTAATAGTGACTCACCACAATCTCGTCCCAATGCTTCGTCGAGCTCTCCAGAACTGACCTGCTCGCTCCGCCAGCTCCCGAGATCTGATCCAGCACCTTCATCAGACCCCCGATTGAAGTGGAAGACCACCAGTCATCATGTGTGAACTCACCCGGCGTATGCACGAGATTCTCGTCGTTGCCATAGCCGACCAACGTTCCATCCGCCACTGCCTTGTCGAGAACAGCCTTGTCTGCGTCTGCTGCCTTCGTCATCTCCAGCCAATGTGCGCGCGGAATCTCCCAGTTGGCGATGTAGGTGTACATTGACGGTTTCTGCTTCACTTCCTGAGCCTGTGCCCAAGACCCCACTGACCACAGTGCTGTGAACGCAATTGCGCACAATCCTGTCATCAAACTTCTCTTGCTTGTCATTCGCTTTCTCCCGGTTTGGCTATCTAGCCGGTGAGCAGGGGGAATTACCGACCGCAGCGGAGTGTACAGCCGCAATCCAATCTTTGGGAACAGAAGTTTTGCAGACCGAGTTCTTCGAGAACCGCCGGGCTTAACACCGTGTGTGAGCATCACCTTGCTGAATAAACGTAATGAAGCTCCACAAGCCGTTCATATAGGCCCTGACATCCTTCAACGCCCTGTGACCGTCACCGATTCACGAGACGCAACGGAAACTTGAAACTCAGCAATTGTTCTCTGCACATCATCAATCAGCGCCCATACACCGATCCCAATTCCTTTGGCCATTTGGGCCAGGTCAGCCATGTTGTGCGCCAGAAAGACAAACGCAGATTTGGCGACGGGATCAGCCTCCCACCATCCTCCATAAGCTCCGGGCCAGCTGACCGTACCTGGATTGCCGCGCCGAAACATGTCTGTCTTGTCCTGCTCCAGCACGACTGAAACTCCCAGCCCAAAGCCGCGTCCGACCGCAAACGGCTTGCGGCCAAGAAATACAGAGTTGGCGCGCTGCTCATCCGTGAGCTGATTCGTCATCATCTTCCGAAGCGTTTCAGGACGCAGCAGACGAACCCCATTCACCTCCCCATCGCTCAGAAACAGCCGTGCGAACTTCAGGTAGTCATCGAGAGTCGACCACAGGCCCACCGCGCCGGATTCGTACGCCATCTTCTCCGGCCTTTCCTCGACGACAACGCCGCCCCACGTCAGCCTCTTCATCAAGCGGCCCTGCTCATCAAAACCGTACGCCGCTGCCCGCCGAACCCGCTTCTCGGGGGGAACCCAGAAGCTTGTGTCCACCATCGTCAGCGGCTCGAAGATACGGCGCCGCAGTACCTCGCCCAGCGAAGCTCCTCCAATCCGCGCGATCAGCAGACCCAGCAGGTCAGTCGAGTTTCCGTAGTACATCGCGCTACCCGGTTGCGCGATCAGCGGCAGCTCGGCGAGGCGCCGAATCCACTCGTCGGGCGCAACATCGCTATCGATGTCTCCACCCAATCTCTCCCGGTAAGCCGCGGAGAGGGGGCTGCGATGCGGATCTCCATACGTCAGGCCCGAGCGATGCGTCAGCAGATCGTCAAACGTGATCTGTCGTTCCGCTTCAACCGTCTCGTCCAGCGGGCCGTCCGGTCTGCGCAGCACCCGCATCTTCGCGAACTCCGGAGCCACCCGCGCGATCGGCTCATCCAGCGCAATCCGCCCCTCGTCGACCAGCATCAGCCCGGCGACAGATGTGATCGGCTTGGTCATCGACGCGATCCGAAATATCGTGTCACGCTGCATGGGCAGATTGCTTTCGGCATCGCGCCAGCCTGCCGAGGCAAAGTGCATCTGCGCACCACGCTGCACCAGAACTGCCGCGCCGGCCAGCTGACCCTCATGAATGCTTTTCTGCAAAACCTTCTCGAGCTGTTCTTCGTTGTTCACGTTCACGTCCAGTTAGATTTAATAATTGATTTATAAAATAGAACAATTATAAAATCAATAGAAATGAGAAACAGCGATTCAGAAAAAGATCAGCAGCCTCGAAGCAAAGGCGACAAACGGGAGCGCACCCGGGCCAGCCTCCTAGAAGCCGCCCGGCAGCTCATCCGCGAGAAAGGCCACGAGGCCGCAACGCTTGAGGCCATCGCCCAGCGTGCCGGCATGACCACCGGCGCCATCTACGGCAACTTCAAGAACCGTGAAGAGCTCTTCGTCGCTCTCGCGCAGGCCTATTGGGCGCCGATCAAGCCAAAGGTTGAAGAGGGGGCGAATTTCGCCGACGTGATGCGTGCAATCGCGGACGCCACGATCGCCTCGATCGCTGATCGCCAGTCCGTGGTCATCGGCCGCCTCACGGGCATGGCCTACGCCATCGGCAACGAGGAGATGCGGCAGCGCGTTCTCGCCGTCACCCGCGACAGCTATGCTTTCGGCGAGCAGTGGCTATCGTCTGTGATCCCGTCCGAGCAGCTCCCTATGCCCGCCGCCCAGCTGGTATGTGTGTTGCACTCCATGATTGAAGGGCTCACCTTCCAGCGGCTGATGACCCCCGAGCTGATACCGGATGAAGTGATCCGAGCTGCATTCGGTGCTCTCGCCAAGACGTCAACTGGTCGATGAGTCCCGCTCTTCGCCTGGTAGGTGGCCCGGTGGACGTAGAGTTGCGGGCTGCGACAGCGCCGTATCTTTGAGTGAGGGCATCCTGAGCACGGCTTCTGCTTTCAATTGCGGGGGGTGTACCCCTATTCTGGCGGTAAATCTAATTTCATGATTAACTTACAAGGTCCGATCAGGCATAACCTTTGTGTTCTGAGTGGCTTGTGGCCAGAATCTAGAGCCAAAAGCACTTAGGGGAAAACGGCCGCGATCAAGGATCAGGATCTGGTGGTCCAATTCAATTCCTGAGTCAGGTGTCCTTGCGTACTCGGTCCAGGCACCGGCGCTACTTGCTGGTCGCATCGGGCTGGAGAGCAAGCCTCAGCGTAACGGCACTCAGGATTGCTGTGCTGAACTTTTCCGCATACTTCTATTGTGAAGGAATTCTCGAAATAGCCTGCAAACTGCGGGGAATTTTTTCGACGAGTCATTAATCGATGGGAATGACAGGTGGCGGCACAGGTCCGCGACCCGCTCAGGGGTGGTCTCGCCTTATTTCACCAAACCGTTTTTGAGCGGATAATTGTCGATCGTGAGCATTCGAGCCCGTGCAGCGCTTCTCTCTGCTTCACTCGCCCTCGCGCCCTTAACAACTGGAGCGAAGAGAGTAGAGACAAAACCGGTGGCTCCAGTTGAGTCCAAGGGCGTTAAATACTCGGCGGTGTTGAATGGACCCGATCAATATGTCGAAGCGACCGAGATCGCGAGGGGAACGCAGTTGTGGCGAATAAAGGTCTTCCATACGTACACCAACCCTTGGATCGAACAAGATCTGCAGTGGGTTTTCATCACTGATCTCAAGCTGCTTGGAAGAAGGCTCTTTGTTCGCGACGAAAGGGCGCGTTGTTACTCCGTTGACATTGGAGATCATCGAGTGCACAAGGCTGCTTGCAGCAGCGCCTTTAGCGAGGATGGGAACGCGAGAG
>DATJEO010000067.1:0-3530 GCA_035496515.1 Occallatibacter sp. | reverse complement strand
CCAGAGTGGTCCGTTGATGATGATGGCGTGGTTCCAGAGGTAGGGGAAGACGTTCCAGAAACCTTTCCCATCGTGAGCAGCGACCATGGCTGCGGTGAGCGGACCGAGGATGAAGATGAACGCGAGAAGCGGGATGCCGAGGCGCGTGAAGCGGTCGCCGATGAACCAGCCGTAGCCTTTGCGCTGGAGAGAGTTGGGCGTGAAGTATCCGGCGAGAAGAAAGAAAAAGCCCATGAAGTACGCCTGGTTGGTGGCGCAAAAGAGAGTAAGAAGAATGCTGGGCAGCGAGCCGGAGACGTGGAGTTCGTTGTAGAACCAACTGCCTGATGCGCCGTAGGTGATGGCGGTGTGGTGCAGGATGACGAAGGCCGTCATGATGGTGCGGAGACGGTCGATGTAGAGGTCGCGTTGCGGGGCTGTACGGGTGAGGGTGTGGTCGGACTGGACGGAAGTGCGTTCGATTTCCGCTGTTTGTGGCATGAGAAATGATACGAAGGAATGCGGGAATTGGTTCGTGATCTACCCAAGCCGGTAGCTTGTAGCCGGTAGCCTGTAGCTTCTGGATCGGGCTACGAGCTACTGGCTCCAGGCTGTTCCTCAGTACTTGACGATGGCGGTGAAGGAGTCGGGCTTGAGGCTGGCGCCCCCGACGAGTGCGCCGTCGATCTCTTCCTGACCGCAGAGGGCTGTGGCGTTGTCGGGCTTGACGCTGCCGCCGTAGAGGATGCGCATCTTTGAAGCGACGTCGTTGCCGAGAAGTTTGGCAACTTCGGCGCGGATGATGCGGTGGGCGTCCACTGCCATTTCGGGAGTGGCGGTTTTGCCGGTGCCGATGGCCCAGACGGGTTCATAGGCAATCACGATAGGGGCGGCGGCATCGGGCGTAATGCCCGCGAAGGCTCCGGTGACCTGAGTCTTGAGAACCTGCTCGGTCTGGCCCGCTTCGCGTTCGGCGAGAACTTCGCCGATGCAGACGACGGGTATGATTCCGTGCTTGAGAGCGGTGTGAAGCTTTTTGTTGACGATCTCATCCGTCTCGCCAAAGTACTGGCGGCGCTCGGAGTGGCCGATGAGGGTGTGGGTTCCGCCGATGGCCTTGAGCTGGAGGATAGAGGTTTCGCCGGTGAAGGCTCCTTCTTCGGCGAAGTAGATGTTTTGCGCGCCGACGGATACTGCCGAGCCTTTTGCGGCTTCAATGACTGTCGGAAGGAGAACGGGGGACGGGAAGAGAGCGATCTCATCACGGGTGTGTCCGGCAACGAGGGGCAGGAATGCATCGACAAAGGCCTTTGCCTCGGAAGGAGTCTTGTACATCTTCCAGTTGGCTGCAATCAGTTTCTTGCGTGACATGTTATGTGGAGTCCTCGTATCAATTTTATCGGAGTGAAATTGAGAGACGGGTGATGGATGACACTCGTGAGGGACATAGGGAAATAGGGACATAGGGAGCAAGGGACCATGGTGATGGAACTCTGGAATCAGGGAGGGACGTTGTGGGCACGTTACGCGCGGTGGTGAGTATGGGGTAGTGTGTGGGTCCGGCTTTCCTCTCTGGTGGGAAGAGCGAGGGCGCCGGCTACGAAACAGGCGCCGACGATTGCAATTGTCAGCAGCAGGGCGGGAAGGAAGTAGACGAGCGACTCTGGTTGCGCGTCGAGAATGTAAGGGAATGTTCCCCGAAAATGGCTTGCCGTCAACCAGACCAAGCCGGCGATGATGCCGATTCCGCCGATGGAGAGAAGTGCAGCACCGATAACGACCAGGATGTTGCGGGTCATCGAGTACCTGGAAAGAGATGCCGCTTGCGGCAAGGTCTGCCGACATACCGCATCGGTATCTCTTTACCGGTAGAGGATTATGGGCTTGGCAGAGGCAGAGGGCAAGTGATTTGGAGCACAGGCAGATGATTGCAGAATGGGGCGCTTGGTACTGGCCTCGTTGAAGGTCGGCTCTAGAAGTCGCTGTTCGAGTCAGCGGAGTAGGATGCAACGCGACTCCAGCGGGGGCGGTTGCGAAAGATGCTCATTGGGGCGGAGTTGAAGCAGGTGCGGAGTGTGCGCTGAAGGAGGCGTTGGCCCCAGAAGCCAACCGCGATGGCGCAGAGCGAGCAGACGAGCCAGATGGCCCATCCGGTGATTTCGGCGCGAGCGCTGGAGCAGTTGCCCCACATCATGTCGGGACCGCAGGCCATGTTGGAGTTCGGGATGAGTCCGCAAATGTAGTAAAGAGAGACGGCTGCTGGCGGCGTGATCAGGATTGCCAGGGAGAAGGGGCGAAGGCGTGGGATGACGAGGGAGATAAACGCGGCGAGGGAAGAGGCGATGAGGGTGGCGAACGCAATCAGCGCTTCGGCGAGGATGTCCATGCTGCGGCTCCTAAGCGGAGGATATCGCATTGGACCTTGGATTGGCCTAAGGGTAGACATTCTCGTATCCCACCCTAAATTGGCCTGACGGCCAATTTAGAATGGGGCACCCGATCGTGGTGAGCTGAAGACGCTATTTGTCGGTGAGGGCTTCTACGCCGGGCAGTTTTTTGCCTTCGAGGAATTCGAGGCTGGCGCCGCCGCCGGTGGATATGTGCGTGATCTGGTCGGCTACGCCGGCCTGGTTGATGGCGCTGACAGAGTCGCCGCCACCGATGATGGAGGTCGCAGCCTTGTTGGCCGCAACGGCGCGGGCGATGGCGTTGGTTCCCTTCGCGAAGTTCGGGAATTCGAAGACGCCGGCAGGGCCGTTCCAGACGATGGTGCGCGCGCGGGAGATTATGTCCTCGATTGCAGCGACGGACTTGGGGCCGATGTCGAGGCCCTGCCAGTCGGCGGGGAAGTCTTTCGAGGTGTCCCAGGGCTGGGTCTTCGCGTCGTTGGAGAAGCTGTCGGCGAGGATGTTGTCGACGGGGAGCAAGAGGTTGACGCCTTTTGCCTTTGCCTTCTCGAGCGTCTGCTTGGCGAGGTCGATCTTGTCTTCTTCGACGAGGGACTTGCCGGTGGCGACGCCTTTGGAGCGATAGAAGGTGTAGGCCATGCCGCCAACGATGACGAGGGTGTCGACCTTGTCGAGGAGGTTCTGAATAACGTCGATTTTGCCGGAGATCTTGGAGCCGCCGATGATGGCGACGAAGGGCTTCTCGGGGGCTTCGAGGGCTTTGCCGAGATAGGTGATTTCCTTTTCCATCAGAAGGCCTGCGACCGAAGGCTTGATGAAGTGCGTGATGCCTTCTGTGGATGCGTGCGCCCGATGGGCGGAGCCGAAGGCGTCGTTGCAGTAGACCTCGGCGAGGGAGGCGAGCTGCTTGGAGAATCCGGGATCGTTGGCCTCTTCTTCGGCGTGGAAGCGGAGGTTCTCGAGGAGGAGGACCTGGCGCGATTCGAGCTGGCGCGACATCTCTTCGGCGATTTCGCCGATGCAGTCGGGCGAGAAGGCGACGTTGATGGATTCGCCGATCTGTTTGTCGAGGAGTTCGCGGAGGCGATCGACAACGGGGCGGAGCGAGTATTTCGGATTCGGTTTCCCCTTGGGGCGGCCGAG
>DATJEO010000066.1:0-11218 GCA_035496515.1 Occallatibacter sp. | reverse complement strand
ATGGGTCCGGGGACGCTGTATGGCTCTGTAGGGCGCATGATGGAGGCCGGGCTGGTCCGGGAGAGCAATAAGCGCGTCGATCCGGAGATGGATGACGAGCGGCGGATCTACTACGGGCTAACGGGCCAGGGGCGGGCGGCGTTGGAAGCAGAGTTGCAACGGTATCGCGGCGTGGTGGCAGTTGCAGAAGGGCGGTTGGCGCATGGCCAATAAGGTCACGGACCGGCACTTCCGAAACTTGTATGCGATGCTGCTGCGGCTGTATCCGCGTGCTTTCCGCGACAAATTCGCCGCGGGAATGACGCAGACATTCCAGGATCTGTGCCGTGAGCGGGGAGAATCCGGTCGCGGACTCTTGGGGCTGGCGCTGTGGATCTTCTTCGAGACGCTAGCGGGAATTGCCAGGGAGAACATAACGCGTATGAATCAACTGGGAAGAACGATGCTTCGTGTTGCGCTGGTGGCGCTTTGCCTGTTGATGGTGCCGCTCGTGGCATCGCGCCTGGTGGATGGATGGAAGTGGGGCCTGGGAGCTTTCGTGATGGTCTACCTCCTGTTGTTCGTGACGGGCATGGCATATGCGGTGATCGCGAGGAAGATGGGTGCGTGGACGTACAAGGCGGGCGTCGGCGTGGCGCTGGCAGCCGGTCTTGCTCTGGGGTGGTCGAACATGGTCCACGTTGCGGACTCGGAGAATCCGGCGAATCTTGCATATTACAGCGTGCTCGCGGTCGGAGGCATTGGGGCCTGGTTGGCGCGACTGGAAGCACGAGGGTTGGCTCGTACATTGTTCGCGATGGCGGCGACGCTTGCCGTGATTGCCGTGATACTGCCCTCAGGCGCACCGCCCTACCTTGCCCGGAATATGACCATCGGGCATGTTTTATTCGTCGCGCTGTTCATCGCATCAGGTCTGCTGTTTCGGAGAGCGAGCCTAGCGGGAGCAAATTAGAGCAGAAACGGAATTTTATCGGCTGCCAGTTCGCATTGGCTCCGCAACAAGAACTGAGTTTCCCTCGGCGACGAAATCTAATCTCGCTACTCGAGTGAGTGCTGGCCACGGAGCTTTTTTCCCGAGACCTCCGCCCCAGGTGGTTCACGGAAGGGCTCCACAGAAATGCTCTCGTAGCGCACTTCCAAAACAGTGAGGTGTTCTGTGCCGCCGGGCGCATGGAGAACCACTGTATCATCCACTGCCGACCTCATCAAGGCTCGCCCCAGAGGCGACACCCAGCTGATGTGGTTGCGGTTTAGATCCACTTCGTCAGTGCCGACAATGCTCACCTCTCGCTCTGCTGAAGTTGAATTGGCGTAGCGCACGGTCGCGCCAAAGAAAACTCTCGTCGCCCGCTGTCCCGATCTCGGAGATTCCGGATCTACCACTTCCGCGACTTCGATTCGCTTGGTGAGGAAACGAATGCGCGAGTCGATCTGCCTCAGTCGCCGCTTGCCATATTGATAGTCGGCGTTTTCGCTGCGATCGCCATTCCCGGCAGCCCATGCCACCACCTCCGCCACGGCTGGGCGCTCCTTTGTGAGCAGAAACCGGTGCTCGTCTTTGAGGCGTTGCAGCCCGCCGGGCGTTATGTAGTTCTTTACTTGCGTCGCGGGCTCGTCGGGTCGTGGGTGTCTGGTGAACCCTTTCCGCATCTCATAGTCCTCACGAGCGCGAATCCTGCGGTTCCGCGAGAATGGGGATCGTGGCGCTCAAAACGTCGACGTTTGAAAAGAAGAGCTAGCCGCGCAGAAAGTCTTTGATCTTCTGGACGACCACGTCGCGGCCTACATCTGAAATCGCGTTAGTGAGCGGGATCTGCTTGGGGCAGGCTTCTACGCAGTTCTGAGCGTAGCCGCACTCCTGGATGCCGCCGTCGCCAGCGAGAGCGCGAAGACGTTCTTCCTTGAAGACCTTGCCCGTTGGATGGTTGTTGAAGAGCTTCACTTGGGCGATGGTAGCTGCACCGACGAAGTTCGTGTCCTCGTTAAATTGCGGGCAGACCTCCATGCAGCAGGTGCAGGAGATGCAGTTGGACAGCGGGTAGTTTGCCTCCTGCTGCTGCGGGAAGACGCGCGGGCCGGAGCCGAGATCGTAGGTGCCGTCGACTGGCACCCACGCTTTAACGCGCATGAGGTTCTCGAAGAGCACGGATCGGTCGACCTGGAGATCGCGGACCAGGGGGAACTTGGAGAGCGGCTCAACCTTGATGGGCTGTTCGAGGTTGTCGACGAGCGCAGAGCAGGCCATGCGGGCTTTGCCGTTGATGCGCATCGCGCATGAACCGCAGATCTCCTCGAGGCAATTCGAGTCGTAAGTGATGGGCGTGGTGGGCTTGCCGTCGGCCGTGACGGGATTGGCGGCGATCTCCATCATGGCGGAGATTACGTTCATGCCCTGACGCCACTCGAGCTCGAAGTTTTCCCAGACGGCCGGAGTGTCGGGCCCGGCCTGACGCTTGATTTCGAATTTGACGGTCTTTGCCATTGTTCGGCGTTTCCCTCAGGGGCTAAAGCCCCGGACTTCTTCCCTGCTCTTTACGGCACGACCGAAGTTGTGCCCTTTCAAAACGTCTATTTCGCGGCGTCGTAGCGGCGCGGCCTTGGTTTGATGAATTGCGTGTCGACATCTTCGAATTCGAAGCGTGGTCCCTCTGGCGTGCCCGTGAAGCTGGCCTTGGTTGTTTTCAGGAACTTTTCGTCGTTGCGATCCGGGAAGTCGGGTTTGTAGTGGGCTCCGCGCGACTCGTCACGAAGCAGCGCTCCCTGCACGATGACGCGGGAGAGCTCGAGCATGTTGTAGAGCTGGCGCGTGAAGGCGAAGCTGGTGTTGGCCCACTGGGTGCGATCGGCGAGGCTGACGTTCTGGAAGCGATCGAGCAGTTCGACGATCTTCTCGTCCGCCTGCTTCAGGCCTTTGTTGTACCGGATGACGGTGGCGTGCTCCGTCATGGTGACGCCAAGTTCGCGCCAGAGCTTGAAGGGATTCTCGTTGCCCTCGTTCTTCATCAACTGCTGATTCATCTCCGTCTGGCGAGCGACTTCGGCAGCAGCACCGCCGTCGCCTTCAGCTGCTTGAACATCCTTCGCGTACTTAAGGGCGATGGGACCAGCGGTGAATCCGCCGAAGATGCAACTGACGAGCGAGTTCGCGCCGAGGCGGTTAGCGCCGTGATACTGGTACTCGCACTCGCCGCATGCGAAGAGGCCGGGGATGTTGGTCATCTGGTTGTTGTCGACCCAGAGGCCGCCCATGGTGTAGTGCATGCCCGGGAAGATCTTCATCGGCACTTCGCGGGGGTCGTCGCCGACAAACTTCTCGTAGATCTCAAGAATGCCTTCGAGCTTGCGGTTGAGCGTTTCGCGATCGATGTGGGTGAGGTCGAGGTAGACCATCGGCTGGCCGTCTATGCCAAGGCCGTTCTCGTATACGACTTTGTGAATGGCGCGGGTGGCGACGTCGCGGGGGACGAGGTTGCCGTACTTCGGATACCACTCTTCGAGGAAGTAGAAGCGCTCAGATTCTGGAATCTGCTTCCACGGGCGCTTGTCTCCGGGTGTGCGCGGAACCCAAACGCGTCCGCCTTCGCCGCGGGCCGACTCAGACATGAGGCGGAGTTTGTCTTCGCCGGGGATGGAGGTGGGGTGGACCTGGATGAATTCGCCGTTGGCATAGTATGCGCCCTGCTGGAAGACAGCGGACTGCGCTGAGCCGGTGCAGACGACGGAGTTGGTGCTCTTGCCGAAGATGGCGCCATTGCCGCCCGTGGCTAGGATTACGGCCTCAGCCTGGAATGCGCGGACTTCCATGTTGCGGAGGTTCATGGCGACGATGCCGCGGCAGACACCCTTCGAGTCGACGATGGAGGAGAGAAATTCCCAGCCCTCGTACTTGTGGACGTGGCCGTCGACTTCGTAGCGGCGAACTTGCTCGTCGAGCGCGTAGAGGAGTTGCTGGCCAGTTGTGGCTCCAGCAAATGCGGTGCGGTGGTAGAGAGTGCCACCGAAGCGGCGGAAGTCGAGAAGGCCTTCGGGAGTGCGATTGAAGGGGACTCCCATGCGATCGAGCAGGTCGATGATGCCCGGCGCGGCTTCGCACATGGCTTTCACGGGGGTCTGGTTGGCAAGGAAGTCGCCGCCGTAAATGGTGTCGTCGAAATGCTGCCAGGTGGTGTCGCCTTCTCCCTTGAGGTTTTTGGCGGCGTTGATGCCGCCTTGAGCGCAGACCGAATGGGAGCGCTTGACGGGTACGATGGAGAAGAGGTCGACGTGACCGCCGGCCTCTGCGATTTTGATAACTGCTGCGAGCCCGGCCAAACCTCCGCCAACCACGATGATTCTCGGTGCTGCCATTCGCGTCCTTTCAAGAGCTTCTAGTCGCTAGCTTCTAGCTCCTAGCTAAAACAAAAAAGCAATCAGGAACCATTGGGAATTGGCGGGGTGAAACGCAGGGGCGCCGCTACCCGGTTCCAAAAGTTGATCTGGCCGATGGCCGTGGTTAGAAAAGCGATTTCACGTTCTGAGAAATGTGCAGAAACGCGGGAATACGCGTCGTCATCGATGTGGTGCTGAGCGAGAAGGGTGACATGTTCCGCCCAGTCGAGAGCGGCGGCTTCGCGCTCGGTGAAAATGCCGGATTCGCGCCACGTAGCGAGAAGGTCGAGCTTGGCTGCGGGGACGTTCATCTTGCGGGCATCGTTGAGGTGATACTGGACGCAAAATGCGCAACCGTTCAGTTGCGAAGCACGAATCTTGAGCAGTTCGATGAGTTCAGGTTCGATGCCGGATTTGCGCAAGGCCTGGCTTACGGCGGCCATGCCAGTGCCCATCTCGGGGATGATGCCCTGGAAGATCTTGTAATCGATGCGCGCGTTACTTGCGGTTTCGAGCATGGAGTCCCTTCAGAGCCCTGGCGCGGTAGAACCTGCTGTTTGAGCGATGGCGACCGGTGCGATTTCAGGGGCGTTCTTGTACTTCGGGCTAATGAAGGCCCAGATGCTGGCGAGTCCCATGAAGAGAAGGATGACGCCGAACGCGGCGCAGATGTAGCCGAAACGTTTGCGGGCGACATCGCCGGGGGTAATTCCCCACTTGGCTGCGAAGAGCCATATGCCATAGGCGAAGTGCCAGCAGATGGCAATCATAGCGATGATGTAGACCGCGAGCATGACGGGATTGGCGAGTTCCACCTGGACTTTGTGGAATGCGGCGCCAGGGTTCTCAGGAAGGCTGATACCCATGAAGCGCTGGCGTAGCACGTGCTGGAGTATGTATGCAGTCGCGATCAGGCCAGTCCAGCGCTGGGCTACATACATCCAATTGCCTGCCCATGGGTAGTACACGACATTCGATTTGCCGCGGAACCAGATGTAGAGGCCGTAGAAGGCGTGATAGATGATTGGGATGAAGATGAACGTCCACTCGAGGACGCGGACCAGAGGCAGAGCATTCAGGAACTTGACTTGTGCGGCGTAGGCGGTTGGGCCTTTAAGTGCCTCGAAATTCGAGAGGAGATGTTCAATGAAGAATGCGCCGATGGGGATGATGCCAAGCAGTGAGTGGAGTTTGCGCCAGATAAAGCTTGTTCCCTGACCGGCGCGAATCGGCTGCACGCCTGCGCGGACCTTGGGCGTGGCAGGATTTTGGGCAGTTGCCATTTGGATGTGGCTCCTAAGTGCTTCGGGTGCAGAGTCCGGAGCGGTGGGTGTCTCAGATTGAGGGACGGCGTATCTCGTGCAATTCCAAGTGCATTATTCGTAACGCAGATAGGGGTCGTCAAGCGCGGACGCCAGTAGGATCAAGTAACACGAAAAATCGTGCAGAATCCGGGACGCTCTGCGCGGCCTATAGATGCAATTGCTTCAGCATTGCTGCGAGCGCTCGCCCGCGGTGGCTGAGAGTGAGTTTTGTCTCCAGATCGATCTCAGCCATCGTCCGCTCCAGTTCGGGGAGGTAGAAGAGTGGATCGTATCCGAAACCGCCCGTCCCGCGCGGCGCGTTCAGAATGACACCTTCAACCGAACCATCGCTCGTGCGCTCGACGCGACCGTCGCGAGCAGCGACGAGCACACAGTGGTACCGGGCCTTGCGCTGTTCCGTGGGCCGGTCGCCGAGACGCTGAAGCAGGACCATATTGTTCCAGACATCTGTGTTGTCGTTCGCGTCAGGGGAGTCGACCAGTCCTGCATCCGCTGCGAAGCGAGCAGAGCGAACCCCCGGAGCCCCGTCGAGGGCGTCAACCTCCAGTCCCGAATCGTCAGCCACGACGAGTTCGCCCGGTGCGAACTGAGAGTAGTAGACGGCCTTGATGGTGGCGTTCGCGGCAAACGTTTCACCGTCTTCTTCGGGAGCTTCTATATCCGTCAGGCTGGGTAGCGGCTCGATGCAGACGCCGTGGGCTTCGGCAGCGGTACGAAAATCGCGCAGCTTTCCCTGGCTCGTGGTGGCAACATAAAGGCAAAGGGCCATGACACGAGTCTAACTGGCAGAGTGTTCCCCGGACGTGAAGACAGCGCTCGCAATGAAGGGCACCTGAAATTACGATGTTTGCAGGCGAGATTGTGGATCTCAGCCGTTACCCGACGAGCGTGAAGCCGGAGGGCGTTTTGAATTTCTGGAGCATATACAAGCTGACGGTGGGCGTGCTCGCGGCGGCCGAATCTCTGCTGGGGATGCTGAGAAGCGTCAATTCTCCGGAAACAACTATCTGGGGTGCGCTGACTGTTGCGGCATCGGTGCTGCTTGCGATCGACGGCCTCATAGAACTGTTCCCGAAGGTGAATCGCTGGATTGGTGTCGCGCTGGCCGCGATCGTTCCAATCGCAATTTCAGTTCTGTCGGGCGACTGGCCGGCGAAGCTGTGGGTGTTCGCAGTAGCGGTTGGCTTTGTGGAGTGGGTATTCCTGGAATTGAAGAGGGTGACAGGGCGAACCGAGATTGGGGTACTGGCGTGCTGTATGGTGCTTGGCAGTTCGCTCGCCAATACTACATTGATGCTGTTTCGTATGTACTGGAATGAGCCCGAATTCTGGCCGCTCGGGCAAATCTTTCGATTCATGCTGCCCATCACGTTGCCTTGGACGCTGATCCTCATACTGCTTTGGCACTCGGCACGCGAAGTGGCTGCTCACGGATCAGATACTCCTGAAGATACGCCTCTCGTCGTGAAGGCCGGGGATGACTGACAAAAATGCCGGTGCGTTGCGGAACCGGCATTTTTCGACTAGAACCCCAAACTGCTATTCGATCGCCTGATTGAGCCGCAGGTCCCTTGAAGAACCTCCGACACTCACAGTTCGTTTACCGGCCGCTGTGATCCACTTCTGTTCTTTCGTTGACCAATATTGCAGTTGGCGCGGAGCGATATGGAGTGTGACGGCTTTGCTCTCGTTTGCTCCGAAGTGAACCCGATCGAACGCAGCGAGCGCGCGAACCGGGAACTGCACGCCTTCGGGTATGTTGGCGGGAGCACCGAGATACACCTGCGGTACTTCGTCGGATGCGACAGCACTCTTGTTCTTGATGTTGACCTTCACATCGAGGCCGCCGTCTGAGGCCTTCACTACACTCAAGCCCGAGTAGTCGAAGCTCGTGTAGCTGAGACCGTGCCCGAAGGCAAAGAGCGGCTCGATGTTTTCCTTGTCGAACCAGCGATAGCCGACGTTTACTCCCTCGCTGTACGTGGTCTTCTTCTCCGGTGGCTTTTTGGAGCGTTCAGGGTGTTTGGGATCCGTTGCCGGATAGTCTTCAAGACGCTTGCCCCAGGTAACGGGCAGGCGACCTGCCGGGCTGGTCTTGCCGAGAAGGATATTTGCCGTTGACCATCCGCCTTCATCACCGGGCCACCACATCTGGAGAACAGACTTCACCTTGTCGACCCATGGCAAGGCAACCGGCTGACTGGTATTCAGAACGACTACGGTGTTCGGGTTTACGGCTGCAACTTCTTCGACGAGCTTGTCCTGATCGCCGGGCAGACCGAAGACGGGCTGAAGGCGTGTCCACAAGAAGACCACCGCAACCTTGGCGTGCTTTGCAGATTCAATCGCATGTTCGTGATCGGCCTTGCGCTGCTCGGGCGTGTACCAAGCGAGCCGGACCTGTACCGGCGCGCCCGACGTGTCGGATGATGTGGCGACTTCGATCTGGTGCGGCCCGGCGGTGAGTTCGACTGCTCGACGGACATTGTCGAGGCCGTCTGTGGTCGGGATTGCGTTGTCCTGATTGGCTTGAAGGATGTCGCCGTGTACGCCGCCCTGAAAAGCGCCGGTGGCGGCGAGGCGTTTGCCGTCGAGCTTGATGACCGCGTTGGTCCCGAGGGCCTGAAGGTAGATCCAGTACGTTCCAGCGTGAGGCGGGGTGAGCGTTCCCTTCCAGCTAACGATGGAGTTGGGCGGCAGCGCATTGTGACCCTTGGCCGTGAAATCCAGTGCTCCATCCGTTTGCGTCTCGCCGGATTTCGACTTCCGAACCAATCCCGGCTGCCCGTCGTGACTCAGCGCGTTGGCTGGAATCGGTGATCCGGTCATGTCATCATCGACTGCAAAAGCGATGTCGGAATTGCCGGAGATCTTCTTCATCGCCGCAAAAGGTCCGACCTGGCGCTCGGGCAACCCAACTGAGCGCTCACCGTTGATGCCGATCGCGTCAACCTGCCCGGCTGTGGGACCGATCAGCACAACGGAATCAAGTTCGTCATGCTTGAGGGGGAGAATGTTGCCTTCGTTCTTGAGAAGCACGGCTGCGTCTTCGCCTGTCCTCTCGATGATTTTCGCGTTTTCCTCAATTGCCTGCTTCGTGACTGCGTGCTTCGACTGCCCGTCCAGATAGCCGAAATGAACAATTTCATAGAGGACGCGGCCGGCGGCCCGGGTGACCGCTGCTTCGGTGACGGTGCCATCTTTCAGGGCCTCAGGCATCTTTTTGGGGCTGAGTTTGACGCCCCAGTTTCCTCCGCTGAAATCGCGCTTTTCGACGGGCTCTTCAGGAATGTGCCCACCAAACATGTCCGCGTTATCCTGGAAGGCTGAAGGAGATGGCGGAGGTGGAATCGGGCGCGAATCGAAGAAAGAAGAGATTGTGAAGCCATGGTTGTTGGGGTCAGGCTCGCCGGGCATCTCCATGTCGAGTCCAGCGTTGATGAAGTCGACAGCGTGCACGGCTCCCCAATCAGAGGTCACGAATCCCTTGAAGCCAAGCTGATCGCGAAGGATTGTCGTGAGCGTGTCTTTGTTTCCGCATGCAAAGGTGCCGTTAAGACGGTTGTAGGAGCACATGATCGATGCCACCCCGGCCTTTATGGCGGCATCGAAGGGCGCGACGTATACCTCGTGCAGCGTCTGATCGTCTATGAAGGTGTTTTCGTTGTCGGAGTCGTAGCCGACGTAATGCTTGATCTGGGCCATGACATGCTGCGACTGAATGCCTTTGACCTCGGCGACCCCCATCTGTGACGTGAGGAATGGATCCTCGCCGAAGGTGTTATAGCCTCGTCCGAACTGCAGATCGCGATCGATATTGACGAACGGCTGCAGGGATACATCTATACCGAGGGCGCGATCCTCGCGGCCGATCACGACGCCATTGTCTTCCGCGTCTTTCACGCTGAAGGTGGCAGCTACGCCCATGGTGGCCGTCTCAGCCTGCGACGGGTGACGTGTAAGAACTCCGGGAGGCCCATCGGCGAAGCGCAGGCCCGGGATGCCGAGGCGTGGGATTGCGGCAAGATACCCGGCTTGCCCCTGGTAGACCTTTGGATCCTCCTGCGTGCCGTGAATCAGAGTGAGCTTCTCCTCGAGCGTCATCTGGCTCAGAAGCTTGTCGACGCGCGGGTCGCCGGTAACGACCGGAACGGATTGCGCGAATGCAGACGCGGCGGCAAGCACCACCAAAGCCGCAATCATGAGGCCGCTGATTGTGCTTCGGAACGGCCGTTTCCCTGATGAGTTGTTTGAATACATCATCTTCCCCTTATTGTGTGAAAGCGTCGCGCTAACGATGTCGAAGGACGCTCTCACCTTCTCGGCAAGCAAGTGTATAGCAGCCGAGCCGGCCGATGCAGTGCGCCTCATCGGCACGATAGCGCAGAAAACCTGTGTAATGCGCGCCTATATCGCTGCGCGTCTACACTGATGTTGGATATGCAGAAAGCTCTCATCCAGAGTCTTCGCGGATTCGCGGCGGATCTTACGCGTAAGCGTGTGCGCGGGCACGCGATTCTGTTGGGACTTGTGCTCTGGGGAGCTTATGCCATCAACATCACAAAGCCCGGTCTGAAGGATCGCGAGGGGCAGCTCAAAGGCGCCGATTTTCTGCACGTGTACGTGCTCGGCAATATCGCTCGTCTGCACGACGCGAGCATGCTCTATGATGCGCCTCGCCAGGCGGCGCTCGGCTCCCAGTTGATTCACCAGGATCCAGGCGAAACGTACTTGCCGGTCTATGGGCCGCAGTATTCCCTGATCTTCAGGCCGCTTGCGGCGCTGCCCTACGGATTGGCTGCTGCGACGTGGATGCTGACGAGCGCCCTGGTGTACTTTCTGTGCTGCGGATTGCTGCTGAAGGCCTGCCCTCGACTCCGGGAGGATCGCACGACCATTTTCATTCTCGCTGCAGCGTTTCCCGGATTTTTCTACCTGATCGCCAGCGGCCAGAATTCTATCCTTGCGCTGATTGCTTTTACGTGCGCCTTCTCCTGCTTCCGCGCGCGGTTGCCATTCGCGGCCGGGCTGGCGCTTGGACTTCTGATGTACAAACCGCAGTTCGGAGTGATGGCTGCGGCAGTCTTTGTGCTGACGCTCGAATGGCGCGTGGTACTCGGTGCGGTGATCACCGGCGGAGGTCAACTCCTTGCCGGCGCGGCTTACTATGGCAAACCGGCTCTTGATGCTTACTTCGCACAGCTGGTGCACCTGAATCAGAATGCAAGCGCGCTCGAGCCTCATCTCGATCGCATGCACAGCCTTCGTGCATTCTGGGATTTGCTGCTGCCGTGGCACGCTGCGGCTTCCCTGCTCTACGCGCTCACGGCTCTGGCCGTGATCGCAGTTACCGTCTGGTGCTGGAGAAGCAAAGTGCCGGTCGAGATGCGGTATGCGATTTTCCTGTTGGGCAGCGCGCTCGTCGATCCTCACCTGACCGACTACGACCTAGTGATGCTAATGCCGGCTTTCCTGGTCATCGGCGATCGCATACTGCTTGCACCAGAATCGAACAAGCGCGACGC
>DATJEO010000065.1:0-11796 GCA_035496515.1 Occallatibacter sp. | reverse complement strand
GCCTCGCGGAGTTTGGCGATCACGGTGAAGTCTTCGAGGGTGGTGACGTCGCCTTTGATTTCGCCGTGGGTGGCCAGTTCGCGGAGAAGACGGCGCATGATCTTGCCGCTGCGGGTTTTGGGCAGAGCTTCAGTGAAGCGGATGTCATCGGGGCGGGCGAGGGCGCCTATCTCCTTTGCGACCCACTGACGCAGCTCCTCTTTGAGTTCGTTGGAGGGCTGGTTACCGGACTCGAGTGACACGAAGGCAGAGATGGCCTGGCCTTTGAGATCGTCGGGGCGGCCGACGACGGCGGCTTCGGCGACCTTGTTATGAGCGACTAGGGCGGATTCGATTTCCATGGTTCCGAGGCGGTGTCCGCTGACGTTGATGACGTCGTCGACACGGCCCATCAGCCAGAAGTAGCCGTCCGCGTCCTGACGCGCGCCGTCCCCGGTGAAATAACAGCCAGGAACGTCGGACCAGTAGGTCCTCTTGAATCGTTCAGGGTCACCGTAAACTGTGCGTGCCATCGAGGGCCAGGGTTTACGCACGATGAGGAGGCCGCCGCTGCCGGCCGGGACGGCATGAAAGTTGCCGTTGGCGTCGGGACGCGTGACGACTTCGGGCTGGATTCCGAAGAACGGGCGCGTGGCGGAGCCCGGCTTGGCGGGGATGGCGCCGGGGAGGGGGGAAATCATGATTGACCCGGTCTCGGTCTGCCACCAAGTGTCGACGACGGGACAGCGGTTGTGGCCAATTTTCTCGCGATACCACATCCACGCTTCGGGGTTGATGGGTTCGCCGACGGTGCCAAGGAGGCGAAGTGAGTCGAGCTTGTATTTGTCGATGTATTGATCGCCCCACTTGATGAAAGCGCGGATGGCTGTCGGAGCAGTGTAGAAGATGGTGACCTTGTGGTCGTCGATGATCTTCCAGAAGCGGGAGAAGTCCGGATAGTTGGGCGCGCCTTCGTACATGAGAACAGTGGCGCCGTTCTGCATGGGGCCGTAAACAACGTAGGAGTGTCCTGTGACCCAGCCGATATCAGCAGTACACCAGTAGATGTCATCGTCGTGTAGATCGAAGACGTACTTCGAGGTGATGTAGGTCTGAACGGCATAGCCGCCCGTGGTGTGGACAAGGCCTTTGGGCTTGCCGGTGGTGCCGGAGGTGTAGAGGATGTACAGCGGGTCTTCAGAATCGAGCGGTTCGGCGGGACAGTGCGTGGGCGCGTTGTCGACGATATCGTGCCACCACCAGTCGCGGCTTTCGACCATATTGACGGGCGAACCGGTGCGGCGATAGACGATGACGTGATCGACAGTAGGGCAGGCGTGCATGGCCTCGTCGACGGTACGCTTGAGCGGAACCTCGTTGCCGCGGCGATAGCTGGTGTCCTGTGTGATGACAGCGACGCAGCCACAGTCGTTGACGCGATCGGCGATTGCATTGGCGGCGAATCCGCCGAAGATGACGGAGTGGATGGCGCCGATGCGAGCGCAGGCAAGAATGGCAATGGCCAACTCGGGCGTCATGCCCATATAAACGGCAACGCGATCACCTTTCTTAATGCCGAGGGCTCTGAGCCCGTTAGCGAAGCGCTGAACTTCGGTGAGAAGTTCGGCGTAGGTGAGGCGACGGATTTCGCCGGGCTCGCCTTCCCAGATTATGGCGGTCTTGTCGGCGCGGCCGCTTTCGACTTGGCGGTCGAGGCAGTTGTAACTGAGGTTCATTTTGCCGCCGACAAACCATTTCGCCGTGGGGAGATTCCAGTCGAGGACCTTGTCCCAGGGTTTGAACCAGTGCAGTTCCTTCGCGACTCCGGCCCAGAAGCTCTCGGGATCTTCGATGGACTGTTTGTACATCTGCTCATATTCCTCGAGGCTCTTGATGTGCGCTTTGGCGGAGAACTCGGGAGGCGGGGGGAAGACGCGGGCTTCGCGAAGGAGAGAATCGAGATCCTGACTGGAGAGAGAGGAAACCGATTTTTGATCAGCGGGAGCGTGCGGCGAGGACATGAATGGAATCCTTCAGGGAAGTCAATGGAGTGTGGAGTCTCTGACTCCGAGACGCAACTTGGATGCAGTCCGCCAGCGGCAACTGGTATCGCTGCCACTCTATCGGGGCAGGGGTGCGAGGAGCAAGGGGCCGAGATCTGGGTCAGGCATCAGGGGTCAGAGCTCAGTCGGTCGTCGCTGCGATTGGGATGCTGTCGGGTAGAGGCTGGAGACGCTCGTGCGATTCATTGATCTCGGCCCAGATGAGGGTTCCGGAGCTCTCTTTGAGGAAGAAGCTGCCAACCAGGAAGGATAACGAGCAGACGGAGATGGGAAAGAGGAGCCCGGCGTAGAGATTGCCCGTACCAGCGCAAAGACCTACCCCGATGACGGGCAGGAGTCCGCCGAAAATGCCGTTGCCAAGGTGGTAGGGCAAGGAGACGGAGGTGTAGCGGATCTTTGCGGGGAATGCTTCGACAAGATATGCGGCAATGGGAGCGTAGGTCATGCAGGAGAAGACGTTCTGGAAGCAGACGAGCAAGACCAGCATGGGCAGGTTGGGCTGACTGGCCGGAGGAGCCGGAACGAGAGTATCGGTGAAAGGGTCGCGCGTGAGGGCGGTGAGTTGTGTCTCGCCAGTGACAGGATCTTTGGTGGAAGTGACGGCAACAACGTTGTTTCCCGCAGCGCGCTGCATGGCCTTATAGATGGGGTATATGCAGACGAGGCAAAGAAGCATTCCGGCAAGCATGACCTTTTTTCGGCCGATATGGTCGGAGAGCGCTCCGAAGAGGATGAACGAGGGTATGGCGATCATCAGGCCGCAAAGCGCGATCAAGTTTGCGGTATGTGCGTTGATGCGCAGGATGTTCTGCATGTAGAAAAGGGCATAAAAGAGCCCAGTGTAGGAGACGACTGCCTGGCCCGCGGCCGCTCCGAAGAGCGAGATGAGTACCTGCTTGAGATTTGTCCAGTTGCCGAAGGCTTCTTTGAGGGGGCGAGCGCATTGCGATCCGGTGGCCTTGACGTGCGCGAAGATGGGGGACTCGCGCATGCGGATGCGAATGACAAGCGAGATGCCAACGAAGATGAGTGAGAGCAGAAACGGGAGACGCCATCCCCATCGTTGGAAAGCGGGGCCATTCATGGAGTGCTCTGCGGCCAGGATGACGGAGAGCGAGATCACCATGCCGAGCCCGGCGGTTGTTTGCAGGAAGCTCGTGTAGAAGCCACGTTTGCCGTCAGGAACGTGTTCGGCGAGATAGACGGCTGCGCCTCCATATTCCCCACCAATCGCCAGGCCCTGGAGCAGCCGAATGATGATGAGAGCGATGGGCGCGATCCAACCGGCTGTTTGAAAGGTGGGGAGGAGCCCGACGGCAGCGGTGGATCCACCCATGATGGAGAGAGTGAAGATGAATGCGACGCGGCGGCCGACCATGTCGCCAATGCAGCCGAAGAAAAGCGCACCAAAGGGGCGAACGAGGAAACCGACTGCGAAGGTGGCGAGATAGGCGATGAGAGCAAATGTATGGTTTTGGGGAGGGTAGAACTTAACGGCGAGAACAGAGGTAAGGGCGCCGAAGATGTAGAAGTCGTACCACTCGATCAAGGTGCCTGTAGCGGAGCCGAGAACGACGCGGACCAGAGACGCGGGTGAAGAGGGCGCGACTGAAAACCGGGATGCCATTCGCTGATCGACCTCGCACAAAGTCCCATCAATCAGCAAGGGGCACAAGTGGGACGGATGCGGTAACTCTGCGGGTGCGCCATTGCGGTCGTCAAGCGAATTCGGATTGAGGGATCGCTGCATGCGAAGGGATGACCTGGACCCAGCGATTAGACATCAATTCATGTCGAGTGCGAGCCGAATCGCCTGCTCGACTGGCGAGTAGCTTCCATCAGCTCGGTTCAGTTCGAACGGCACTCTCGGAGTAAGAGGTGGTTGCGCCATGAAACGTGGTGAGCTGCCGCGATGAGGTTGGGCGGCATGCAGGAGAAATGGGTGGCAGAGATAGACGGTGCCGGCGTTGCCAGTAGCGAGGACTTCTTTCTCGTCCTGGGTTGCTGACAGCGCTGCAGAGGAGATCTCCATCATTGATATCCCTGCTTGGCCCGCTGGGGCGAGAAGGCGCGCGACGGCCTGATGCGAGCCGATGCGGATGCGTGTGGGCGCGTCGTTGTCGCTGACATCAGAGAAGAGGAAGAGCATCAACAATGCCCTGCCCTTTGAGCGAATGTTAATTCGCCAGTGAAGATAGTTGTCGGTGGGCGGATCGGGAGGGAAGCTCGCGTCAACGTGCCAGCCGGTGTCGCCGGGATCGTCGGGATGCGGAAAGCGGATTGGAAAGGTTCCCAGACTTTCGCGAGGTATCCAGCGATCCTTGCCGACAAGCGCGTCGAAGGCGCTGTGGAGGACGGATGAATTTGCAGCTTCAATGAACGGCTGCTGCGCATAGTCCCAGAGGCGGATGACTGGCTTTGTCCAGGTGGAGCGATCATGTGGGTCGCAGCCCGAATCGCGCCAGAGGATCTCACGGGCTGCTACTGCCGTTTGGGCGGAAAAGGCGTTGTCGATGCGGAGGAAGCCGTCATGAATGAAGGTGCCGATCTGGTTCGTGGCCCAAACCAATGTCATTCCCCGAAGAGCTTAGGATTTGTACCGCTTCTGATGCCAGATCCAGGCCGTGCGGACGATGTCGTCGAGTTGGGTATAGTGCGGCTTCCAGCCCAGTTCCTTGATTGCTTTGTCGGAGCTGGCTACTAGAACGGCAGGATCGCCGGGGCGACGAGGGTGAAGTTCGGCTGGGATCGAGTGGCCGGTGACGCGGCGAGCGGACTCGATGACTTCGCGGACGCTGAACCCGTGGCCGTTGCCGAGGTTGTAGATGAGACGGGTTTTCGCGGCGGCATCGGTTTCAAGGGCTTTGAGGGCGAGCAGGTGAGCGTCCGCAAGGTCCGAGACGTGAATGTAATCGCGAATGCAGGTGCCGTCAGGTGTGGAGTAGTCGTCACCGTAGATGCGGATGGACTTGCGGCGACCGAGGGCGACGTCGAGGATGAGCGGAATGAGGTGCGATTCGGGTTCGTGATCTTCGCCGCGCGTGATGCCATTGGGGCCTTCTGGTGCGCCAGCGACATTGAAGTAGCGGAGGGCAACAGAACGGAGGCCATGGATGGAGTGGAACCAGTTGAGCATAGTCTCGACTACCAGTTTCGACTCGCCGTAAGCGTTTGTGGGTTTGAGGCGGGCATCTTCGGTTATCGGAACAGACTCTGGCTCGCCATAGACTGCGGCGGTTGAAGAGAAGACGAGGCGGCGGGGACCTTCGGCAATGACGGCTTCGAGCATGGCGAGTGTCGAAGCGGTGTTGTTACGAAAGTAGGTTTCGGGACGAACCATGGACTCGCCGGCTTCAATGAGCGCAGCGAAGTGGAGGACGGCGTCGAAGGGCTTGCCGTCAGCTTTTGCGGACTTGAAAATCTTTTCAATCAGATCACGATCGGCGATATCGGCTTCGATGAATTCGCCGCCTGGAGGAACCATCGCGCGGCGTGCGTGGCAAAGGTTGTCAAGTATAACGGGCTGATGGCCTTGCGACAGGAGAAGAGAGGCAACGGTACCCCCAACATACCCGGCACCGCCGGTAACCAAAGTTCTCACAAAAGTAGTGTCCTTCCAGAACGGGTTGGGTTACCGTGAGTCTATTACAGCAGGGCAACCAGATATTTTGCGCCGTTTGAACGAGACCGTCGGCAGGCGGCCAGCTTAGACTTCGCGGCTGAATGAACGAAACACTAGTTCAGAGCCCGGGTTTGAGAAAAAGGAAGGCGCGCGAGCAGTGTTTTCCCCTTTTCCCGGCCTCAAATGATGAGGACTCTGCAACGTTTGGTTTGGGTGCATTTGGGATTTGGGAGAGGCAGGATGCGCGCGGCACAATGTCACGGATACAGGTTTACAGAGCGGGGTAAGTCTGGGCAATTTGGGAGTAACTCCTCTGGCGTTTGGGTAACCTGTTCCGATACGATAGAGGTAGACTCTCGAGTACCGTCCGTTCCGTTTTGGAACGCGCGACGTCAAACAGAGCGAGCGGCCCAGTGGAGCGCAACTATCCCCTGCTTCCTGCACCCGCATAGCACGATATATTTTCTTTTTTGTATTCAGCCAGTTGCCACGGTGAACGAGGAGCGTTTGCGGCAACTGAAAAGAGATCATGCACGCCCGGAAAAGGTTGGGGGCCAAGTGGCAAACTATTGTCAGGATTCAATCTGCCTTCACGTTTCTTCAACGGGCATCCCTCAGAGTCTAGAAGCCGCCTTCATGGCAAACCCCGAGGTACCGAAATGCAGATGAGTGGCTATCCTGGTAGAACCAGTTTTGGCTTGCTTCCCGAGCCGGAGGGACGGTCTGCGTCGTTCTTTACGAGCGCAACGGTGAACGTGATCATTCTTGGCCTGATGATCTGGGTGGGAATGACTGCTAAGCATGTGATCCAGCAGCGCCATTTCGAGCAGACGGAACTGATCTTTCCGACTACCCCGCCTCCGCAGCCAAAGTTCAAGACGCCGCCTCCTCCGAAGCTTCCTGATCTTCCCAAGCCGAAGCTGGAAGTTCAGATGGAGCAGCCGAAGATCAATATGCCGAAGCCTGAGCCGAAGCCGGCATTGAAGCCTCTGGAGATGGAGGCAAAGCTCAACACTCCGCAAATCAAAGCTGCCAAGCCGGCGATCATTCTGGCGCCGCAGCCGAAGGCGGCTCTGACGGCGGCCATGCCCGCGCAAAACAACACGGTGAAAGCTTCGACAGCCCCGGTACATCTAGGCGAGACGTTTGGGGTGACTCCGAACCCGAATGCGAGCCGTCCGGCAACGGTGGCGGCGATCGGTAATCCCTATGGCGGAATGCAAGGTCCGGCAGTCGCACCACACGGAGTGGTTGGATCGGCAGGGATCGGCAACGGCCTGAAATCGGGTTCGAACGCCGGCACAGTCGGCAAGGTTGCGCAAGCGGGAATTCCCGGTGGCACAGGAACGGCCTCGACCGGTTATCCGACCGGCGGCAAGGTTGGGTCCGCTGGTATTCAGAACCAGGTGGCAGCCACGCCGGCTGCACAGCAGAGGAAAGAAGTGGCTCCGACCAGTCTCGAAGTTCTCTCGAAGCCCGCTGTGCAGTACACAGCAGAAGCGCGTCAGCTCAAGGTGCAGGGCGACGTGGTTCTTCGGGTGACATTCACGGCGTCGGGCCAGGTGATCATCAACAGCGTAGTGCGCGGATTGGGCCACGGACTGGATGAAGAGGCTCGCCGGGTAGCATCGCAGATTCGCTTCCGTCCTGCCACTCGCAATGGCCAGGCGGTGGATCTAACGACAAACATCACCATCACTTTCCAACTGGCATAGCATTTCAAAGTTTGCAGTGATTACGACAGCAGGCAAGAAACTCAGAAGTGAAAAGCCTCTGTCATGGAAAGACAAGAAGTTCTAGGAGAAAAATGATGTACAGAAAGATCCCTGTTACCCTCCTGTCGCTGCTCTTGGGCGTGTCTGCGGCCGAGGCGAAGAAGACGCCGAAATACGATCAGACGCATCCGCTGACCCCAGAGCAAGCCGCGCTGGTACAGAAGTCGATTGGACAGGAGAAAATCCTGATCAAGGCGATCCAGCAACGTACGCCGCTCGTGGAGACCTACATCCAGGACACGAAGCCTGATGTGAAACTTTGGCAGGTGCCAATCGGAGATCAGTACACGCTCAGCAGGGTGGATTTCGGTAAAGGCTTCTTCGACAAGAGCTACGAGCCCCGCGATACGAAGGACAAAAAGGGCTGGTTCAAGGGCTCGTTCGCCGCGATCAGTGGACTGACGAAGGCGCTGGGGCTGGATAAGCACTTCACCTACAATCCAACGGGCTTTATGCAGATGATGTTTCTCGATCCAACGGGATTCGATGAGCAGCATTATGCGTTCACCTATGTTCGCCGTGAATTCCTCGGGTCGGTGAGGACGTGGGTGTATGACGTTCATCCCAAGGTTGCCGGCATGGGCCGGTTCTACGGCCGCGTGTGGATTGAGGATCAGGACGGCAACGTTGTGCGCTTCAACGGCACCTACACTGGCCCCCGGAGCGAGGATGATTCACGCTACTACTTCCACTTCGACAGCTGGCGGATGAACGTGCAGCCGGGCATTTGGCTGCCAGTTGCCATCTACGTGGAAGAGACAAGCCGGGATGGCGAGAAGCAAATCGGACTGAAGGCTCAGACGCACTTCTGGGGCTACAGTCTGAAGCTCCCGACTCGCGACAGCGAGAGCGTGAGCATGAAGGTGGAAGATGCGGAAGATAAGAGCGACGACTCACAGGACGTGAGCCCGCTGCAGGCCTCGCGCGAGTGGGTTCAACAGGCTGAGAACAACGTGATCGATCGACTGGAGCAGGCGGGACTTGTGGCTCCGCTGACGCCAAACGGGTTTGAGCAGACCGTACTCGATCAGATCGTCACCAACCTGGTTGTACCGAACAACGTGCAGCTCAGCCTGCCGGTACACTGCCGGATCATGTTGACCAACACAATTGAAACCACCACTGTGGGCAATACGATCCTGGTGAGCAAGGGATTGATCGATACCATGCCCAAGGATGAAGCGACTCTGGCTTCTGTCATCTCGCTGGAACTGGCACATATCGCTCTCGGGCACCACATCGATACGCGGTACGCCTTCAACGACCGGCTGATGTTCCCTGATGAGGCTTCGTTCCGGCGCATCGCGATGAATCACACCGATCATGACAACCAGGAAGCAGCCAGCAAGGCGCAGGAGTACCTGGATGCGTCGATGTACAAGGATCAACTGGCGAAGGCAGGTCTTTACTGGTCACAACTCGCCGATCGCGGTCCGGTTCTTAAGGCATTGAATACGCCGAAGCTTGGCGACTCCTTGTTGAAGACAGATGGGACCCCGTGGATGACGGCGCTTGCGAAGGGCGCTCCCCGACTCAATTGGGACGACCTGACGCAGAGCCCTGCCCTGCCGCTGGGCAGCTGGCTGAAGACCGATCCATGGGACGACCGAGTACACCAGTTGAATGCGAAGCTGTACGCTCCGCTGAATCCGCGTGACAAGATGCCGTTAGAAGTAACTCCGGTGTATTTCCGGTTGCAGCGCTACGACGAAGCACAATCGGCGGCCAAGAACGCGGCGCCTGCGCAACCGGCGGGCAATCCAGCGGCTGGACAGGGGACGGGAGCAAGCCAGCAGCCGGCGGGAGGGGATCAAACAGCACCTCAGCAGAACGAGGGCCCTCAGCCGCAGCCACAGCAACAGCAAGCGCCCCCACAACAGGGCGGGTCGCCCAACCCCCAGAAGTAATTAGCTTCGAATAATAGAGGCGGATAACCTAGGGTTATCCGCCTCAAAGCTTTTATACTTAGTGCGACTTCGAGTTCCTATTCAGAGCTTCCTGATTCCACCTGCAGATTCCTATTTCCCTCAGGAGTGGATAAGCGCCCTTTCATGAAAAGATTCCTGTTCTTCCAATTTAGTGTGCTGATTTTAGCTGCGAGCGTGTGCGCACATGCGCAGGTGACACCTTCGGCTCATCGAGGAAAACTTTCGCTGACCGCGGGAGGATTTGCATCGGCATTTCAACCTGATTACGCGGGCGGTGGGGTCGCCGGAGGGAGTCCGAACCGTCTCTATGGATTTGGCGCTTACGCAGATTTGAGGATGACGCGCTGGGTGTCGATCGAGGCGGAGATGCGGTGGCTTCGCGAGAACTCGTTTGTCGGGATCACACAGGACACGTACCTTTTCGGGCCTCGCGTACCGATTCACGAATACAAGCGGCTAGGCGCAACTCCCTACGCGAAGGCTCTTCTCGGGCTAGGGAAGATGGATTTCGAGTACAAAGAGGCCTATGGCCGGTTCACGGACCTCGCGCTGGGCGGAGGGGTCGATCTGAATCTATCGAAGCGCTGGAGTGTGCGTGCATTCGACTTCGAGTATCAGCTCTGGCCGAACTGGATCAATGGAACGCTGAAGCCTTATGGGGCAAGCGCAGGAATTGCGTACCGGATCTTCTGATTCTTGAGTGGTCGAACTTTGTCGTTCTGAAGCCTGTGGTGCGTTCACCGTAGAATCTGTGCATGACGAATGAAGCGGTATTCACGCATGTGGATTCCGGGCTGGAGCAGGTTCTGGAAGAGCTTCGCAGTCGCGAGCCTATTTTTCACACAGAACGGTTTGGCAGGAGTGCCGAGGAGTTCGAGCGTAGCACTGCGCCGGATTTCTGGGAGGTTGGGGCGTCGGGCCGACGGTACAGCCGCGACTTCATTCTTGGCATGCGCAGCCGTGAGGCTTTGGTCGATGCAGACGCAGCGGGATGGAGTGCGTCAGGTTTCGGGCTGCGGAGGCTCGGGCCGGACTGCTTTCTGCTTACCTATACCCTCGATCAGCAGGGGCGCGTAACGCGACGCGCAACGGTGTGGGAACATGCTGGCGAGGATTGGCGCATTCTGTTTCACCAGGGAACGGTTGTGACGACGAACGAGGATGATGTGGTTCCAACGCCCGGAGAGATGCCGCCCGGTTCGCGTGAAAGCGCGTAGTCGAACAATCTTCCGGCAAGGAGAGCTGGCAGATGTCGAAGAGCCGACTTGAAGCATTCAGCGATGGAGTGCTCGCCATCATCATCACGATTATGGTGCTGGAGCTGCACGTTCCGCACGGTGCAGATATTGGTGCGCTACGACCGATGCTGCCGGTTCTGCTCTCGTATGTGCTGAGCTTTGTGTATATCGGGATCTACTGGAACAATCATCACCATCTGCTGCATGCGACGCGACAGGTGAGCGGTAGCGTGCTCTGGGCGAATCTGCACCTGCTCTTCTGGCTGTCGCTGCTACCGTTTGCTACAGGCTGGATGGGAGCAAGCGGCTTTGCTCCCGATCCGACGGCGGTCTACGGCATGGTTCTGCTTATGTCGGGCATTGCCTACTGGATTCTGGAGTGGACGATCATCTCGGGAGAGGGTGAGAACTCGCTGGTGAGGAAAGCTGTAGGCAACGACCGCAAAGGCATCGTTTCAGTGGTGATGTATGCCGTGGCAATTCCATGCGGGTTCTTCGCGCACTGGATTGCGCATTCCATTTACATTCTGGTGGCGCTGATCTGGCTGATCCCGGACCGGCGCATCGAGAGAACGCTGGCGTCGGAATAGATCACGAGAACATTTTGGGCTTGACATGCAAGTGGAGACTTGCCTATCGTTAACACACGACATGCAAGCTATGACTTGCCTGTTCAGCGAATATGAGCGATATCTTCGAAGCCATCTCGGCGCCAGTGCGCAGAGCGATTCTGGATGAGCTATGCGAGCGGGACGGACAAACACTCTTCGAGCTTTGTTCGCGACTGCTGATGAAGCACCAGATCAGCGTGACGCGCCAAGGTATTTCACAGCATCTTGACTTGCTCGAGAGCGCGGCGCTTATCGCCACGGAACGGCAGGGGCGTCACAAGTTTCACTATCTGCGAACGGAGCCGTTAAGAGCGCTTGCGACACGGTGGCTGCCGAAGACAAACAGGAGAGAAAAGAATGATCAGGATCGTGCTCACAAGCATTCTCGTAGACGACCAGCAGAAGGCCCTCAGGTTCTACACCGAAAAGCTGGGGTTCCGCAAAAAGACCGAAGTGCCGCTCGGAGAACACAGCTGGCTGACGGTAGTGTCGGCCGCAGATCCTGATGGGGTTGAGCTGGTTCTGGAGCCAGACGCGCATCCAGCCGCAGGGCAGTTCAAGAAGGCTCTGGTCGAGGATG
>DATJEO010000064.1:0-4059 GCA_035496515.1 Occallatibacter sp. | reverse complement strand
GGTCGCCATGTCTGGTGGAAGTCGGCTGCTGTTGCTGAAGCGGCGGCGGCGGCCACGCGGGGTCGTCCTCTCTGATGGTTTTGCCGCCGTGGGGAGCGGGGTGGTGCGAGGAGGTGCTACTTGGAAGTTTACCGGAAAGAGACGTGATCGGCCGTAGCTCGTAGACAGTAGCCATTGTCCTGGAAAGCCAGCTACGGGCTGCGGGCTACAGGCGCAATGGCTGTGTAATTCTGAGAGAGCGATGACGGGGAGTGAATCAGTTGCGGGGAGTGGGGCTGGGGACGGCTTGCTGGTGTTGGGGGTGGATACTTGCGGGCCGTCGGGGACGGTGGCGCTGGCACGAGTTGAGCATGACGGGGCGAGGTTGCGGGGGCAGACGGAGCTGGCGGGGAGGACGTACTCGGCGACGTTGGTTTCGGCGGTTGAGGGGTTGCTGACGGGGCATGGTGTCCGGCTGGCAGAGGTTGGGGCGATTGTTGTGGTGCACGGGCCAGGGAGCTTTACCGGTATTCGAGTGGGTGTGAGCGCAGTAAAAGGGCTGGCCGAGCCGCGGCAGACTCCGGTGGTGGCGGTGTCCAGGCTCGCGGTGCTGGCGGCGAAGGCGGGGGTGGGGTCTGCGGCGCTGGATGCGCATCGGCACGAGGTGTTTCTGCGGGTTGCTGCAGCAAATGGGAGCTCAAGACAGTTACTGGCTGGAGCAGAAGAACTGGCCAAAATTCCCGAGCCCACAAAAATTGCGGTCTGTGATGAGAGTGCGGCTGGGATGTTGCAGTCAGCCTGGACCCATACAGGATTGGTGCGGGTTGAGGCACCGACGGCGTTCGATGCTATCCGGCTTTGTGTTCCGGCGATCTTGGCGGGGGAGTTTGCGGATTTGGCGACGCTGGATGGGCATTATCTGCGGCGGTCGGATGCGGAGATCTTTGGAGAGTCTGCCGCAAAGCCCGTGGGGGATAAGGGCGCGGGGATTCGGGTTCGGAAAATGGAGGCTGCGGATATCGACGCCGTGATGGAGATTGCGGCGAAGACGGATCACGCGCCGCGGTGGGCGAGGGCGGCATATGTTGCGGCGATCGATCAGGGAAATCAGCCGAGGCGGGTCGCATTGGTTGCGGAGCGGGATGGCGCAGCGCTCGCGGGGTTTGTGGTTGCCGCAGTGCTGCCGGGGGGAGAGGCGGAGTTGGAGAGCATCGTCACGGCCGCTCCGCATCAGAGACGAGGGGTGGCGAGGGAGCTGTTTGGGGTACTGAAGCCGGAGTTGCGAAGGCAGGGAGTGCGCGAAGTGATACTTGAGGTACGAGAGGCAAATCATTCAGCGCAGGGGTTCTATCGGTTTCTCGGGTTTCGGGAGGATGGGCGGAGGGCGGGGTACTACGCGGATCCGGTGGAGGACGCGGTGCTGATGAAGGTGAGGCTCAGGTGAGTTCTTCAACCCGCCCTAACAAGTTAGGACGGGGCACCCGGAATCTGGTTCGGTTTGGAGAGCACTCATCCCGCCCTAACAAGTTAGGACGGGGCACCCGGAATCTGGTTCGGTTTGGAGATGCACTCATCCCGCCCTAACAAGTTAGGACGGGGCACCCACGTCAGGTGATGTGTGTCACGCGTGTTGAGTCAAGGTTAGGAAATCCACAGTAACTCGCAAAATTCTGTTGCGATGCTGCTTGCGGAGGGGGCAGGCGGAGGACTATATGTAATTGCTAAGAAACACGGAGGTGCTTAGATGGATGAGATAAATGCCGCCACGCTGAGCGAAGAAATCGGTCGTCTGCATGCCGAACATCGTCGCTACGCTCAGCGGTTGGAAGAATTGCTTCAGAAGCCTTATCTCTCTACGGATGAGCAGCTCGAAGAAGTTCGCCTGAAGAAGCTGAAACTGCATGCCAAGGACCTGATTGTTGCTCTCGAGCATCGGGTTCCTGTGACTGCTTAGTTTCCAGGTTTTCGGCCAGTGAGACGATGATTTGAATGGCCTTACGGCGAGTGTGCTCGCGACGAGGCCGTCCTCAGTGCAGTAGTCTGCTGCAATCACCCCGGTGTCGAAATCAACCGTATAATCGTTAGGGACAATGGTTCGTGACGGTTACATCTACGGTTTGAGTCTGCTGGCGGTGGCGGCGGTGCTGGCCTGGGCAACAGGCACCTGGTACTGGAGTATCGCGCCTGTTCTGCTGGCGGCATTTTTTCTCTGGTTCTTTCGCGATCCACAACGGGCTATTCCGAAGGGCGAAGGGCTCATTGTCTCGCCTGCGGACGGGGTGGTGACGGAGACGGCGCGGATCGATACTGCGGACGGCCCACGGCAGCGGATCAGCATCTTTCTGAACGTATTTGATGTGCATGTGAATCGGACGCCGATTGCGGGCGAGATCACGGCCGTACGGTATCAGACCGGAAAATTCCTGAACGCGATGAACCAGGAATGCGCCGAGCGCAACGAACAGAATATTGTGACGGTGCGCGGCGAGGGAATCGAGATCGTCTTCAAGCAGATCGCAGGGCTGATCGCGCGACGAATCGTCTTCAATTATCGAGAGGGCGACAAGGTGGAGCGCGGACAGCGCGTGGGGCTGATCAAGTTTGGTTCGCGGACGGATGTGATTCTGCCGGCTGAAGCGGATATTCGGGTGAAGACTGGGCAGCGCGTGAAGGGCGGCTCGTCGATCATTGCGGAGATGGCGGAGTCCGAGACGATGGCGGGAGTGAGACAACCGCAGAGGACAGCGCGGGCCAGCGTGAAGCCGGAGACGGAAGACGGAGAGAGCGCGTGAACCACGCGGATGCGGCGCTGGCGAAGACGAAGAATCGCGCGCGCATCCGGCGCGGCATGTTCATTCTGCCTTCGTTCTTTACGGCTCTGAATATTGGCGCAGGCTACTTTGCCATCACGCAGACGCTGGACGCGATTACGAACAATCTGAACGCGATTGGTTCGCTGACTCATCTGGATGTGGCGGCGATTGCGATTCTGGTGGCGATTCCTTTTGATTCGCTTGACGGGCGCATTGCGCGCATGACGAACACGGCGAGCGATTTTGGGCGGGAGCTGGATTCGCTGGCGGATGTGATCACGTTCGGAGTCGCTCCGAGTTTGCTGGCGTGGGTGTGGGGATTCCGATCGCTGCCGGAGACGATGAATCCGGATGTGCGGCATCACATCATGCAGGCCGGTTCGTTCCTCTGTTTTCTGTTTGTGATCGGCGGAGCATCGCGACTGGCCCGGTTCAATATCAGCCACGATCCGAAGCCACGGAATCCGGGACGACCGGACAGGAAATACTTCGTCGGCATGCCGATTCCAGCAGCGGCTGCGCTGCTTGCATCGACGGTGCACTTCTTTGGCGGTTACCCGGTGACGGAGTGGTGGGTTGCAATTCCGTGGATGATCCTGGTAGGGCTGGCTGGATTTCTGATGGTGAGCACGTGGCGCTTCTGGTCGGGCAAGGAGATCGACCTGAGCAAGGCGCATCCGTTCCGGCTGTTGCCGGTAATGGCTATTGTGCTGTACATCATGATCCGCTACTCGCAGGGCGTTTTGTTTCCCATTGCACTGATCTATACCTTCTCGGGCATCTGGGCGCGGGCGGCGTATGGATGGTCGCGCAGGCGGCGCAGAGGGATGCGGGGAGAGCCGTTGCAGGAGGCCGATCCGGACCCGCTGCATCATAGTTAAGCTTCTAGCTGCGAGCTTTTAGCTTTTTGGTTCTGGTCTTAGGAGCGACCGAAGGTGGCGCTCAAATCAAAAGAAGGAACTTCTGTGTACAAGATTGCAATTGCTGGAGCATCGACGCTGCTGGGCAAAGAGCTGAAGGATGCGATTTCGGAGTCGTCGCTGGCGGCTTCTGACCTCTCGTTGCTGGATGAGGATGAGGGGCTTGGACAACTCGACCAGGTGGGGGACGAGGTCACCTTTGTGCAGGCGATCAGTGCGGACGCCTTCGAGCACATGGACTTCACGTTTTTCTGCGGGACTGAAGCGCTGACGCAGAAGCACTGGCGCGAGGCGCTGCGCGCGGGATCGACGGTGCTCGATCTTTCAGGCGCGCTGGATGCGGAGAC
>DATJEO010000063.1:0-13850 GCA_035496515.1 Occallatibacter sp. | reverse complement strand
ACCATGTACTCCCCGTCGAAGTAGTAGTCCTCCGGATCGAGTGCCGGTTGTGGTGGGTTTTGCGTTTTCGGCTCGCGGTCCATTTTTCGATTTTCTCAGAACAGGAGTCGCGCTGAGCCGATTCGATGCGCAATTTAGAATCGGAGCATGACACTGACCGCGCGGGACCGTGCACGCCGTATCAAGATTATTCTTTTCGACGTTGATGGAGTTCTGACGGATGGGACCATCTGGCTGGTGCCCGCGCCGAATCCTGAGGCGAGCAGCGGGTCCACGCAGTCGCATCTGTCGAAGCATGAGGGTCAGGTGGGGTTCGGCGTACACTCCTCGACCATGATGGAGGCGAAAGGGTATAGCGCTCATGACGGCACGGCAATCTCCCTCGCTCGGCTGGGTGGAATGAAGTGCGGCGTGATTACGAAACGCATCAGCGAGACCGTGGCGACGCGCTCGCGTGATCTGAAGCTTGAGTTTGTCTACATGGGGCAGGCATTCAAGATGCAGGCCGTGCGCGAGATCATGGCGAAGGAAGGCGTGACAATCGAAGAGATCTGCTACGTGGGCGACGACGTGATCGATCTGCCGGTGATGCGCGAATGCGGCTTTGCGGTGGCGGTCGCGAATGCGCGCGCGCAGGTGAAAGCCGAGGCTCACTACGTGACTCCCAATGCGGGCGGATACGGCGCCGGGCGCGACGCGGTTGAGTTCATCCTCGATGCGAAGGGAATTCTCGAGAAGACAATCGAGGAGTACATCGACGAGCGCAATCCGATTTCGGCGGCGATGGACATCGGCAAGGGATCGAGGTAACTATTTCGCGGCCGGAAACACCTTCTCCATCAGAACATTGCGGAGCGTCTGGCGAAGGTCAGTCTTTGGATTGGGCTCGGTGTTGGATTGCGGGTGGAGTTCGGGTGTAGCGGGAGGAGCGCCGGTGTCGGTGGTGTTGACGACGAGGATGCTGGCGCAGTGGTCGGCGGGATCGATTAGAAGTTCAGATGAGAAGCCGCCCTGGTCGCCATCGTGGTAGATGTAGCGATGGCCTTTGCTGTTGAGGATGAAGAAGCCGAGGCCCATCTTGGGCGGTGTACCGCTGGCGCCGGCGGTGTAGGCCGTGGGAGGCTGGCCGGGTTCGGTGGCGGGAAGGACTCCGGTCCAGGCTTCTTCGAGCGAGCTGCGCTTCAGCACCACCTCATAAAGAGCATTGCCGGGTTCGCCGACCAGGAAGCGCAAATACTTTGCCATGTCAGTCACGGGCGCTTTGAGGCCGCTGTTGGATGTGGTGATGCCGGTATCGAAGTTGAAGGGCTGTGGCGTGAGTTTGGTGCCGGCGCGGAGATAGCTGCCGGAGACATGGCTTTCGAGAAAATACGGCGCGCGGTCGAAGTAACTCTCAGTCATGCCAAGCGGCTTGAGGATGTTCTTGTCGACATAGATTTCAAAGTCGTCTCCGCTGAGGCGCTCGATGATCTGTCCGAGGAAGACATAGCCGAGGTTGGAGTAGCTCCATCGATTGCCGGGAGAGAAGGCGATGTGCGTATAGGGCAACATGGCGGCTATCTGGGGCCAGCGGGTTGGTTCGAACGGCTGCCAGTCGCAGTTTTTTGAGTCGTCGCAGTCCCAGGGCCAGGTGGGGTTGCGGAACCCGGCGCTATGGGTGAGCAGGTGACGGATCGTGATGGCGTCGATGGGACCGAACTGGTCGTGAACTTCGCGCAATTCAGGTATGTAGCGGACTGCCGGATCGTCGAGCGAGAGCTTACCGCGATCGCGCAGTTGCAGGATGGCGATGGCGGTCATGGTCTTGGTGATGGAGGCCCAGTTGTAGGCGGTCGCGGCATCTACTGGATCATGCGTGCCGGCTTTCATTTCGCCAAAGGTCAGTGTCTCCGCTTGGGAAGCATTGCTGTGAACAAGCGCGAACCCGCCGCCGACGACACCGTGCTGCTGGAGGACGGACTGGAATTGTGGGCGGAAGGCGTCGATCGCGGGAGAATGCGGAACGCTTTGCGGACCCGCCGTTCCAGCGAACAGGCCTAAAGCCAGAGCCGCCAGAAGGGCCGCGCAAAACCTGCATTGGCTGGGCATCTTGCCATCATAATAGGCGCTCTGGGCGCCGGTTCGGATGCTGCCGGCCGGTCTCTGGTTGGATTGAAAGGGGTTGGCGGGCATCCAGCAATAAACATTGTGCATCCGATTTTGCAAGTGGATCTTGCGCCCGGGTATTTTCCGTTCCTCCTTTCCGAGTATCGAAGTGCATGTTCCAGGGCCATTTTCCAGGGGGCGAGGTCAACCGAGTGAGCAGCCTAGCAGATTTTTCAAGAGCAACGATTCTGTTTGTCGATGATGATGCAGCCATGCGCGAAGTCATGGCGATGATCCTCGGCGAAGAGGGATTCGCCACAGTAACTGCAAGCGATGGAATCGAGGCGCTCGCCGAACTTCGCAGATGTACACCTGATCTGATCATCTCTGACCTGCACATGCCTCGTATGTCGGGGATTGAGTTTCTCTCGGTCGTGCGGCGCCGGTTTCCAGCTATCCCGGTGATTGCGGTGAGCGGTGCATTCAACCTTGGCGAAAGCTCAGCCGCGGGAGTGATGGCGGACGCCTTCTATCCCAAAGGTCAAAGCCATCCTGATGAACTGATGCGCATGATCCGGCAACTCATGTATGAACCATTGAAGAGGCCGACGAACTACCATCCATGCCAGCCGCCCCGGGTCCAGGCCGCGCGCTCCGGACGAGATGGCCGCGGAGTTCCATTGCTTCTGTTGACCTGTACTGATTGCCTTCGTGCTTTCTCGGTTGCGAATGTTTCCGGCACTGATGCGGGAGAACTGCGAGCGCATTGTCCCTCATGCAGAACGCTGGTGCAGTTCACGTGCGATGTTGTGCCGTGTGCTCCTGTGACGGAAGTGATGCCTGCAGTGCGGCCCGAAGTGCACCTCGGTCAAGTCGCCTGACGCGTCTGGCTGACACATCCAAATAAGTGGTGTATCGAGGCACCTTTGCTTGATGGGGAGGTGCCTTCGCTCTTTGTGGAGCGACAGGATCGGATGCGGGTCATGCAGCTTCCTCGCCGGGGAGAACTGTGAAGCGGCGTCGTGCAAGCCACAACAGGATGCCTGCGATCGCCCAGCACGTGCCGACCGTCTTCGCCTTGGGGCTGAGGTTCCACCAGAGAACTGCACATGTGGCGGCACCGGCGATCGAGACCAGGATAGGAAACATCTGCGACCAGCGGCCAAAGCGCCAGCCGCGCAGCGCCGACGAGAGATTGACTCCAATGAAGGCGAGCAGCGCGCCGTAGTTCAGCAGTTCCGCTCCGAGATCGTAATTGAAAGCGAGAGCTCCGGCGAGACAGACAACTCCGATGAGGATGACGTTGTTCCGCGGTATGCGGTTCCTGAGGCTTACGGAACCGAAGAAGGGGCGCGGCAGTGCGCCATCCTGACCCATGGCGTAGAGGAGGCGCGCAGCGCCGAGTTGTGATGCCATGCCCGAGCCCATGTTTGCGAGGAGCAAAGCTGCATTGACGATAGCGAGCAGAATGGGACCGCCCATGCGGCCGGCGACGTGGACATACGCGGTGGTGACATCCGGGAAGGCCGCGCCGCGCGGCCAGACGAGTTGCGCGAAGTAGACTTCGATGCTGGCGAGAATCCCGGTGATGAGGCATGTGAAGACAATGGCGCGCGGCACGTTGCGTGCGGGATCGCGTGCTTCGTCGGTGAGCGTGGAAATTCCGTCGAAGCCGATGTAGGTGAGGACGGCAATGGAGGTTCCGTGCAGCAGCGCGCCTGTGTTGAAGGTGGAGCGATTGTAGAGAGGATCGAAGAAAATGCCGGCTGTGGGATGCGCTAGATGCAGGATCCAGCGGACGGAGGAGATGAGAACAAGAACGATGACAATGCCGAGAGCGGCAGCCATTCCGGCGTTAATGCGCGCTGAGGTTTCTACGCCGTTGCAGTTGAGGATGGTGAAGAGCAGGGCGAAGAAAATGGCCCACGCAATGTATGGCACCTCGGGAACGAAATTGATAGCGGCGCGGCTGCACCAGATGACGCAGATGAGTGGATTGATGACGTAGTCGAGGACGAGGCACCAGCCGGTGATATATCCGAGGCTGGGATGAATCTCCTTGCCGACGTAGAGAAATGCCGAGCCGCCGTGCGGGTACACCCGCGCCATGCGCCCGTAGCTGACGGAGGTGAAGAGCATCGCGACCATCGCCATCAGGATGACCGCGACGACATGACCGCGCGACTCCTGATAGAGCACGCCGAAGACGGGCATAGGCGCAGTGGGCTGAATGAGGATGATGCCGTAAAGGATCAGATCCCGAAAGCGCAGTGCGCGCTTCAGTCCGACGGTTTCGGATTGGGTTCGGGTAGTTTCCGGCATCGTGCCCTATCGCTCTGCGACTGCCGTAGTGGGCGTGAGTGAGATGGGCGCAACGTTCCATCCGTCGATCTGCACGGTGGGGTTGCTGTTATCGCCTGCGGGTAGTCGCGCAGTAAGCGTGGTTGATTCGCCCGGTTTAAGTTCGATCCAGTTGTCTGACCAGAGTACCGGAGCAATCAGTCCTCCGGTCGCCGTGCGCACAGCAGCGCGGACCTGGAAAGCAAGAGCATTTGACTTGTTCGAGAGCCGCACGTGAAGGTTGCGGCCCTGTGCCGATGCGGCGATCTCAGCGTGCGCATCCACCTGGGCGGCGGGAAGATGTGCGAGGGCCGTGAGGTCTTCGTGCCGGGCGGCGGGCGTGTGCGTGTAGTCGGTTGCCTCCCAGTCGAAGGTGGTGAGAGTTGTCGGCACCCAATAGAAGTTTCGGCTCACGGCGTGGCCTGCGGAGTCAGAGAGCGAGAGGTCAATGAACAGAATGCGCTCCGGACCGGAGTAGAGGCTGGCGGGAATGGTGAGGACACGCTGGGAACTGTCGGAACGGGCGGTCAGGGTCTGGGTCGCTTTGTACAGCTCATTCCACGCGAGGCCGTAGACGTGCACCTCGGCATGCAGATCTCCGGCTTCAGAGTAGGTACTGTTCACCACGTCGATGCCGTGATCATCGTAGGCGTATTGAATGTGGAGCGGCTCACAGGCTTTTTTTGCGCCGAAGTAGCCGCCGCCAGTGTCGAGGAAATAGTCGTAGAGGTGCCAGATCATCGAGGGCCAGGCGTTGTTCAGCATCCACTGGATGACGCCTGTCGAGGTGTACTTGTTCTTGCTGAAAGCCTCGTACATGGCGCGTTCGGAGTCGTACTCCATCGTGTTGGCCATGCGTTCGTAGTCGGCTGCAGAGTTCGGCTTCGTGTAGACAGCTTCCATTGCGGCATCGAAGACTTTCAGGTTCGCGAATTCCCCACCGCCGTTGTGCAGGCTCCAGGTGGCGGTGGGCGGCCAAGCTTCAGGATCAGGCAGGAAGAGCTTGCGACTCGCGAGCGATGAGATTGCCGGGCCGGGGCTGGTCTCTGTGTTGTAGCCGATTGCGCCGCCATAGTGCGTTCCGTAGTACCAATAGCTGGGCGCGACGTAGTCGTAAGGGCCGGTCATCTTCACGCCGCTTTCGCCAGTGACTGTTGTGGGAGCCTGCGTAGCGGAAGAGAGGATCGGATTGGGCCAGTGCGTTTCCGACTCTACTTGAAGATAGGCCTTCTCGACTGGAGGAATAGGCGGGTTATCACTACCGTTCAGCCACACGAGCAGACTGGCGTGATGTCGCAGGCGCAGCATCTGCGAGCGGAGAGACGCAGTGGCGATGGTGAGGTCCTGCGGCGTCCAGTCTTTCCAGTGCTCCCAGTGATCGCAACAGCACCAGCCAAGCATCACGAGGATGCCACGCTCGTCGGCAAGACGGAAGAAGTCTTCGGTTTCGAGCTTGCCTTCGAGACGAATGGTGTTGAGGTTCATGTCCTCGACGAGATCGAACTGGCTGCGAAGGCGATTCTCGTCGGTGCGGAGAAGCATGTCCTGCGACCAGCCCGCCCCGCGAATGAGGATCGGCTTACCGTTAATGCGGAACAGGCGGCTGCCATTGGCTGTGAGTTCGGAGGTGACTTCGCGTATGCCGAAGTTGACGCTCTGTTCGTCGACGATGTGGCCTTGAGTGGAGAAGCTGATGGTGAGGTGTTCGAGATGGGGATCGCCCATCTGGCGCGGCCACCAGAGTTTCGGATTCTGAATGCGGAGAGCGGGGAACTGTTCAGGGCTGAACGCGACGGTCTGATCTTCGTGGGCAGCGAGTTCTACAGGCTTCTCGAACTTCACTCCCGCTACTGTACCGGAGACGATGCCCTTAATCGCGTTGCTAGAGGCGTTGTGAAGTTCGGCAAATACGGTGAGGTCGGCGCGACTCAACGAACCGTCGGGGAAGTGCGTGGTTGCGAGCGGCGAGCGAACCGTGACGGGACCTGTTTCGACGAGATCGACTGCTCCCCACAGGCCCATGTCCTTGTCAGGAGGGCAGGGATTCCAATCGACCCAGTTGATGCCGAGGTCTTTCTCTGTGGGAGCCGTGGTCTTGAAGGCAATCACGTTCGGTTTGCCGGAGGTGATTGCATCGGTCACATCGAAGTCGTAGGTGCGGTAGGCGCCGGCGATCTGGGTGGAGTCGGCGATCTTCTTGCCGTTTACCCAGAGCTCGCCGCGATAGTTGATGCCGCCGATGTGAAGCCAGAGGCGGTTGTCTTTGGCAGTGAGCGCGGGGGCGGTGAACTGTTTCCGATACCACCACGCGCAGGCGTAAGGGCTATCAGGCGACATGGGGATGTTGGAGAAATTGTGGCCGACGGGATAAGTGGTCCCGGGAATCTTGCGGAGATTATCGCCGAAATAAGGATCGGGCAAGACGCCGGCCTTTACCTGAGCGGCAAGAACCGTGCTGGGAACTGAGGTCTTGATCCAGCCTTCAGCACCGAAGCCCGCGGCGGAAATTGCGGAGCCGTCTGCATTGTCTTTGCAGGCGGATTGAAGTTGCCAGTCATCGTGAAGTGATGTGCGGGTCTCTGCGGCGAGGTAGACAGGGAGAAGAATGATTGCGTAGAGAGCCAGGACGTTCAGTCTCATGATTCACCTGCGAGCCGGTTCAAAGGTCGTTAGGATTGAATTTGTGCGCATCGACCTGATTCAATCGTTTGAATATGGGCAATATCACCTGCGGGAGTGGGGTTGTCAAGATCTGGTTTTGCGCTGCGCGGCAGGAACTCGAGCAGTCGACATTCGGACGATCAATTCGGGTGATGCATTGTGAAGCTGCACAGGTTTTTGTTTCTGCTGCTCCCGCGCGGTAATGGCCTGCAGCGTCCACTCGGATGCGAGCAAGCCCATCTCTTTGAGCGGCTGGTGAACGGTGGTAATACCGGGAGTTGATACCGCGGCGGGAAGAACATCATCAAAGCCGACCACTGAGCAGTCCTCGGGGATTCTCACGCCGGCGCCGCTCAAGCCGCGCACCACGCCAAGAGCGGTGAGATCGTCGAAGGCCAGTACTGCGGTGAAGTGGCAATCGGATGCGAGCATCTCTTTGGCGAAATGGAGGCCGCCTTCAAAGCCGGAGATAGAGTCGGTGATGTTTGGAAGCTGGTAGACGAGCTTCGGGTCGATCTTGACACCGGCCTCCGCAGCGGCGCGCCGCACGCCGGCCCAGCGCAGTTCGGTGTCGAAGAGCTCCTCCGGACCGCGAACGATAGCGATGCGCCGATGTCCGAGTTCGATGAGATGACGCATGGCGAGCGCGCCGCCGGCTTCGTTGTCTACGAGCAGGGAACTGACGTTTCGGTTGGTGAGGTCGCGGCCGACGATCACGATGGGGACCTGGTTTTTCTCCACGTCGTCGAGGAGATTTGTCTCCTGGAAGATCCAGCTCGCAATGACGATCACTCCTTCGGCGCGGCGCTCGAGGATCATGCGCAGATAGTTGTCGAAGAGTTTGCGCTGCGTCTGTGCATCGACGAGGAGCGGCATGTAGCTGGCGGGCTGAAGTCCAGCCTGGATTCCGTGAACGATTGGAATGCAGAACGGGTCGGAGAGATCGTATGCCAGCACGGCGATGGTCTGGCTGCGACGGCGGCGAAGTGAGCGTGCATAGGCGTCGGGATGGTAGCCGAGATGCCGCGCCATTTTGCGGATCTGCTCGCGGGTGGAGGAGGCGACGTTTTGCGAGAGCGGGGCTTCGCTGAGCACGATGGAGACGGTGGAAACGGAATATCCGCAGGCCCGCGCGATATCGAGCAGCGTGACGTGGCCAGACTTGCGTTGCACCATAACTGCCCCCCTGATGCGGTCTGTGGAGGGAATTCACGGCCCATTCTTCCACAGAGAACTGATCGAGCAAATCTCTTTACTGCAGTGGTTTCGGCCGTCGAGAGCGGAGTGGTCACTTTCCGCTTGACAGTCGGACGGAACAATCTTACATTCACTTGTCAAGAGATTCAAACGTTTGAATATTGGCGTTTGAGCTTCGGGGGTTCATTATGATTTGCCCGCGCGCGCGATCGAGCTTTGCGCTTTCGATCGCTTTTCTCGTCTTTGTATTCACTGCTTTTTCCGCATCGGCTTTCGCCCAGGCGGGCAGAGGATCGATCAGCGGACTCGTAAGCGACCAGTCAGGCGCCATCATCCCCGGAGCGAAAGTGGTGGCGGAAAGCCAGGCCACGGGGCTGAAACTTTCGACGGTTTCGACGGACGCCGGCCTGTATTCGTTCGTGTCGCTTGCGCCCGGCATTTATCGAGTGACTGCGACTGCGCAAGGCTTTGACACGCTGGTCGCGAATAACGTTCGAGTATCGGTTGATCAGGGGACCACTGCGAATCTGTCGCTCAAGATCGGCAGTGTGAGCGAAGTTGTGACTGTGAACGATTCGACTTCGCTGGTGGAAGCAACCAATTCGACTGTTGGCCAGTTGATTGGGGCCGACACCATCGATCGCGTACCGCTGCTGACGCGCAATGTCTTCGACCTGGTGCAGCTGAGCGCCGGCGTGACTCCGGCGAATGGAACTCCCAACTCGTCAACGTCGCAGCAGATTGCGAGCATCACGAGCGGCCGGCCAGGGGTGGACGTTTCTTCGTACACCATCAATGGCGCGATCATCGGCTCTGTCTACTACATGGTTGACGGCAGCCCGCTGGGGATCGCAGAGAACAATGCCGGCGCTATTATTCCCGCGCTGCAAATGCCGGAAGACGGAGTTGAGGAGACGCGCGTCGAAACCCAGAACACGCCGGCTTCGTATCAAAGCGGCGGAGCGGGCGTAATCAGCCTGGTGACGAAGTCGGGAACCAATGCATTCCATGGCGATGTCTTTGGCGTGTTCCGGCCCAATATTCTGGCAGCGAACGAATACTTCAACAAGCAAGCCGGCTTCAGCACGCCCGACTATCACCGGTATCAGGAGGGCGGCGCGATCGGCGGCCCGATCATCAAGGACAAGCTCTTCTTCTTTGGCGATTATGAGGATACGCAGCAGCAGCAGTTTGACGGCTCGAACTGGTTCACAGTGCCAACGACGGCTGAGCGCACGGGCGATTTCTCGGCCGACGATTTCACAATCTACAACCCTCTCGTGCCGGAGAATTCTGACGGAACGCGGCAGCCGTTCGCGAACAACATCATTCCGAATCCGAATCCGATTGCGGTGGAAATGCTTTCCCATTTCCCCAAGTGCAACTGGAATCCGGATACGAATGAGGCGAGTGATTCCTGTGACTCTCTGACAGACGGCGCGACTAGGAATCTGTACATCCCCGGGCTCGACCCGCTGAAGGCGCACAAATTCGACGTGCGCATTGACTGGGTGCAGAGCGACAAGCAACGGATCTATGGACGATTCTCATACGACAAGCTGTTCTTCTCGCTGGTGAACGCATTCAACAGCATGTGGGACCCGTACTATGCGCAGAACGCAACAAACGGACGCAATGTCATACTCGCTGATGACCTGACACTGAGCCCGACTACGGTTCTGCAACTGCGCTACTCCTTCACGCGCCACTACGAAAACCAGGGCGGCGATCCCCGCCAGAACGGATTCGATATCACGACGCTCGGATTCCCGGCTTCGCTGGCGGCTGAGCAGGTCTACAAAACTCTCCCGCTGGCAGATTTCTGGGATGTGGGCGGCGGCATTGGCGGAACCTCGAACTGGAACACGTTCATCTATGCAAGCGAGAACAGCGATGCAAACGTTTCGCTGACGAAGACGCTGAACAAGCATGTCCTTAGTTTCGGATTCGAGTACATGAAACGCTTCCTGAATGTGGGTCAGCCACCCGCATCGTCGGGTTGGTATAGCTTCGATACCTCCGCGACTGATCAATCGTTAGAGTCTGCCGAGGGCGGCAGCGATTTCGCCTCGTTCCTCATCGGCATGGGTTCAGTGCCCGGCGCGGAGAGCTACAACTTTACGAAGGATCTATTTGTTGCCGAAGCGAATCCTTATTACGCAGCCTTTATTGAGGACACCTTCCATCCGACCAAGTCGTTCACGGTGACCGCCGGACTTCGCTGGGATATCTTCGGCGGCCGAACCGAACGGCACAACCGGCTCGAGTATTTCGATCCCAAGGTTTCGAACACGGTGGACGGCGTGCAGTACACGGGCGCTGAGGTCTACGTAGATAAGAACAATCGTTCGCCCTTCGAGGCAAACTTGAAGGACTTTGGTCCGAGACTAGGATTTGCATGGCAGGTTGCGCCGAAGATGGTCGTGCGCGGCGGCGCCGGGTATTATTACGGCCCAAGCCCCCACATGGTGGGAGGCGCTTCGCAAAACAGTGACGGATTCGCATCTGTCTCCAACTGGGATGCCACGTGCTTTACGGCAGCGGGCAACACCACCTACAACGGCACTTCTCTGTGTGCCGATGCGGCGCCAGGCAGCCCGGCACCGAGCACGACAGGAATCTATTCACTGAGCAATCCGTTCCCGAACGGAGTGGTGGGAACCATCAGCTCGCCCACAGGATTAGCTAACAACCTGGGTTCGACACTCTACACGATGCTGCACTCGCAGCGCACGCCCACTACGTACAACTTCAACTTCGGAATTGAATACGAATTCCCGCACCAGGTCATCTTCAGTGCCGCGTATGTCGGCAGCCGCGGACTTTTCCTGCCCCTGGGTGGAATTGATCTGAATCAACTTGATCTCAATACGATCGCCAGCCACGGCGCCTCACTGTGCGTGGACAACTCTGATCCCGCATGCGAGATGGTTCCGAATCAATGGTCATCGATCCTGCCCGCGACCAATTCAAACTTCGGCGCTGACGAAGTGCCGCTCTGGGTGTCGCTGCAGAAGTACCCGCAGTTCGGCAGCGGCAACTACGGAGCCGGCAATGGAGTGAACATTGCCGGATACCCTGGGGGTGACTCAGATTACAGCTCTCTGCAGACGAAGCTGCAGAAGAGGCTCACACACCATTTCACCTCCCTGGCAACATTCACCTGGGCGAAACTGATGACGGATGACGCGCAGCCCCCGCTGGCATTTGTCGGATCGCACGGCGGCGGTGCACAGAATGCACGTAATCTGAACCTCGAGCATGCGGTTAGTCCGCAGGACGTGAAGTACCAGTTCACCGGACAGGCGTCCTACGATCTGCCAATTGGACCCGGACGCGCGATCAACATGAATGGCGTGGGCAATGCCATCCTCGGCGGATGGACGGTGAATGGAATTGTGTACCTCAGTACGGGCGTTCCGATCGCGTCGCCGTCCTCGGGAGTGGAGCCGTCCTATTTCAACCAGCGCGCGGACTTGACCTGCGATCCCAGCAAGGGCGCGCCCCACACCGCGGACGAGTGGTTCAAGATGGACTGCTTCTCGATTCCAGCAAGCCCGTTTGTTCCGGGCACGGCTCCTGCGTATCTCGACCATGTGCGCACAGCGGGCGCCAGAGATGTTGATCTGTCGCTCTACAAGCACTTCACTTTCGGCAGGGAGAAGGATCTCAGGTTCGAAATCTCCTCCTACAACGTAGGCAACTACGCACAACTCGGCATGCCCAACGTGCCTAGCCTGACGGTGCCGACTGATTGGGGATTGATTGGGAACACGGTCAACAGTCCACGACAATTCCAGTTCGGAAGCAGGTTCACGTTCTGAGCCGACTGAGAGCGGAAGCAGAAAGCGAGCCAATTGCCTTCGGGCAGTTGGCTCATTTGTTTTGTGTGGTCAGAGCCCCGTGTAGAGTTGCAGAGGGGCCCAGTAGAACGGCTTTCGAAACTCCTTTTTCGAATGAAGCAGCGCCAGCTTTGCCTCGCGCAGCGCAGCGCCTGGAGGCATGCCTTGTTCCAGATGCTGATAGAGATCGCCCATCATCTGCGGCGCGGCATCATCACTTACTTCCCAGAGAGCACCGATCACGTTGTGCGCGCCGGCACGAAGGAAGGCCCATGCGAGTCCGATAGGCCCCTCGCCGGCGAAAGACCTTGCGCCGCTTCCGTAGCATGCGGAGATCGTGACGAGATTTGCGCGGATCGGATGCTGGACGATGTCGCGCGCGTGAAGCTTGAATGAATCTTCAGCCGCGGAAGAGCGTGAAAGGATGATCGCCGAGTCGAGCGGATCCGTGCGGCTGGCGACGCCATGAGCGACAAAGTGAATATAGCCAAATTGCTGCGGGCTCACGCCAAGGTAGGACGCGGGAGTGGCGTGCTCGCGGGAGTAAAGTACGGCATTCCGAGGTCCGACCTGTTGCTCAATTTGCTGCATCTCCGTGCCCGCCATCGGCAAGTTGGGATAATCCGGCCCGGGAGATATAGCATCCCCGATCAGGAGAAGCTTGCGCTGGGCAGATGCCGTGGGGCGGTACGACGCGAGCATCTGCAACGAAGGGGCGGAGGAGATCGTGGCGTCTTCAATCCAGTAGTGCGGATGCGGCGCGGGAACGATAAGCGTTTCGAAGTTCAGCTGGCTGAGCGCCCCGTCGCTGAGAACGATGACATTCGAATTCGGGCGCAGCGATCCTGACGCGGGAGCAATCAGCTTGTCGTACAAGGCCCGGCCATCAGCGTCTGAGTTCTCCAGCGGGTCACCGAAGCCCAGCAGGCTCTTTCGGTAGCGAACCACGGATTCCTTGATCTCGTTCTGAGGAGGCAACGTGTAAAGGGAAGTGTCCTTCGCCGTGATTGCCCATAAATACGATTGCTTTGCTCCGAGCCAGTAGAAGAGAAGCGTGGAACCGGTCTTTCGCGCGATATCGACAGGGTTGAGTTTAGGAATATCGATGCCCGAGTTCGTTGAAAGTACACCCAACCCCTGAGCCAATGTTTGCGCGCGGCTCTGATCTGCGATGAGCAAAGCCTCATTACGCCTGTTCTGATTCACAAGGAAATGGATGTAGTCATCGTAGATTCCTTCCGCGTTCGCGACGAAAGGCAGCTTGGAATCCTCATTCTTCAATTGATCGCGGGCTTGTTCGAAGGTGGTCAGAGCGGTATGGAACATCCGATCGGCGGCCTTCGAATTCTGTTCAGACTCGAAGAGGAGCGCCAATCCATGTTCCGCAGCCATACGCATTGAGGTCTGGCTTGCAGCATCCTCCACAACAACGCGGAATAGGGCCTCGGAATCCTGGAAGTGGCCTTTCCCCGCTGCGATCCTCGCTCGAGCAAGGGTTACGTCAAGAGTGTCTAGGTGATTTCCGCTTCCTGGAATCAGTTGTGCCACTTCATTCAGACAAGCGTCGGCTTTATCGAGTTGACCGAGATCGATAGATACATAGGCAAGATCCTCCAGAGCATTGATGATGCCTTGCTTTATATCGATCTGCCTTGCCACAGCGAGTGCTCTTTGATACGCGTCAGCGGCGCGGGCCAGATCGCCGGCACTCCCGTAGACGTAACC
>DATJEO010000062.1:0-12460 GCA_035496515.1 Occallatibacter sp. | reverse complement strand
GGATAGCTACGACCATTCTTGCTCCCATCCATCGCACGAGGATGTTGTGCGATGGATGGGCACCCGGCTTATGTGATTGAAGAAGAGTTGACGGCGTAAGATTGGCCGGTACGGAGAGTGATGGTGAGGAACGTTCTGAAGTCGATTGCCGGACTGGTTGTCTTTATTGGGGCGGCGGTCTTTGCGCAGAGTCCATCGCCATGGGTGATCGGGCCGTTTGCACGCCCAGCAACGGGGAATCCCGTGGTAACGCCGAATGCTGCAACGACATTTCAGGATCCGATTGCAAAGACGGCGGTGCAGTGGGAGGCGCTGCATACGTTCAATCCGGCGGCGGTGGTGCGGCACGGGAAGATTCATGTGCTCTATCGGGCGGAGGACAATTCCGGTGCGATGGAGATTGGCGGGCACACGTCTCGCCTGGGCATGGCTGAGAGCGAGGACGGCATTCACTTCAAGCGCTCAGGCGAGCCGGTGCTCTATCCGGCTGCGGATGACCAGAAAGCACGCGAGTGGCCGGGGGGTGTGGAGGATCCGCGCATTGTGGAGCGCGAGGACGGCACTTATGTGCTGACGTATACGCAGTGGAACCGGAAGACGTATTCGGTGGGGATTGCGAGCTCGCGCGATTTGAAGAAGTGGACGAAGCATGGGCCGGCGTTTCTGACAGCGGCTGGCGGGAAGTACGCCGACCTGATGTACAAGTCGGCGGGAATTGTGACCCGGGTGAAGGATGGGCGACTGATTGCGGTGAAGATCAACGGGCGCTACTGGATGTACTGGGGTGAGGGATCGATCAGGCTGGCGACTTCGGATGACGCAATCCACTGGACGCCCGTGGAGGGGACAGACGGACAGCCCATCGAGTTGCTGCGTCCGCGGCCGGGGCGCTTTGACAGCACGTTTCCTGAGACGGGGCCTCCGCCGGTACTGACGAGCGCTGGAATCGTGGTGCTCTACAACGGAAAGAATGCGGAACAGGGGGGCGATCCTACGCTGGGGCCGAGCGCATATGCCGCGGGCGAGGCGCTGTTTGAGGCAAACAATCCCGCGCACCTTTTGCAGCAGACGGACAGGCCAGTGCTGAAACCGGAACTGCCCTACGAAAAGACGGGGCAATATGCGGCGGGAACAACTTTTGCCGAGGGGTTGGTGTACTTCCACGATAAGTGGTTCCTATATTACGGATGCGCCGACTCACTGGTGGCGGTTGCGACTGCGCCCGCGGAGCCGATGAGCGCCGAGTCGCTGAAGATGGAGGCGGCTGCCGCAGGTGTGGTGGTGGAGACGCCGAAGATTGAGACGAAGGATGGAGTTCCCGTGGGAGGCGAGGCGAATGCGCGGGGATTCTACCTGCACAATGGCGACACGGTTGTGTTCTATGGGGACAGCATCACCGAGCAGAACTACTACAACCAGTGGGTGCAGGTTTACGTGGCAACGCGGTTCCCGTGGATGCGCGTGCATTTTTATGGCGCGGGAATCGGTGGCGATCGTGTGACCGGCGGGTGGGCTGGGCCTGTCGATAAACGACTCGAACGAGATGTCTTCTCAGAGAAACCGACTGTCGTGACCGTGATGCTGGGAATGAATGACGGCGGATACCAGCCGACGACAGATGAAATCGAGCAGACCTACGTGAAGGGCTACCAGCATCTGCTCGACTCGATTCGCGAGCATGTGGCGGGAGTTCGGCTGACGCTGCTGGGGCCGTCGCCGTTTGATGACGTGACGCGGCCGGTGACGTTTGCGGGCGGGTATAACGCGGTGATGGAGCACTTCGCTGAGATCAATCAATCGCTGGCGGACAAATATGGAGCTGCGTTCGTGAATCTGAACCCGCCTGTGGTTGCGGCAATTCAGAAGGCGGATGTGATGGACTCGAAGATTGCACCACTGCTGCTGCCGGATCGCGTGCATCCCGATCCGCTGGCGCACTGGGTAATGGCGGAGGCGCTGCTGAAGGGGTGGCATGCGCCGGCGCTGGTGTCAGATGTGATGCTGGATGGCCGGGCGGGTGCTGTGGTTGCGGCGCGGAATGCGTCGGTGAGCCAGGTGGAGCAGACGGCCGAGGGGCTGAAGTGGACGGAGCTGGAGTATGGGCTGCCACTGCCGCTGATGCGGAGCAATGCATCGGAGGCACTGTTGCTGGATGTGTCGGATATCGAGAAGCAATTGAACCAGGAGATGCTTCGGGTGACAGGGCTGGCGCCGGGGCGGTACACGCTGAGTATTGATGGCAATGCGGTTGACACGTTTTCTCCTGAAGCGCTGGAGAGCGGAATCAACCTGGCGGATTATCCGACGCCGATGTTTCACCAGGCGCAGTCTGTGGGTTGGCTGGTGAGGGATCGGGATGAGACGCACTTCATTCACGCGCGCATGCGTGCGCGGGGCGCGGATATTGGCGGTGAAGGCGGCAAAGACGCGATGCAGTCGTTTGAGAATATGCAAGAGGACTTGCTCTATGAGGCGGCACTGCCGAAGCCGCATGTGTTCCGGTTGACGCCGGTGGCTACAGCAACAACGCAGAGTACGCGATAAGATCAGCTGAAGTATATATGCAACCCGTAAGTTGCGAATCTGACAAAGGAGTCGGCCATTAGTTCCATTTCACTCGCATCGGTGTTGGAGACGGATCGCGCGGAGCTGCGCGAGGTGAAGACGCATGCGGCAGGGCCGGAAGGAGCGCTGCCGCTTTCGCCGGAGATGCTGGTCAGGGAGCCCTCGGGGAATCTGTTTGGGCTGAGCCAGAATGCGGGGATGGGCTGGGAGACGACGAGGCTGCTCGACCCGGAGTTTCTGATTCTGAGTACGCACGGAGGCTTACGGGCGGAGGATGGCCGGCCGATTGCGCTGGGTTTTCATACTGGACACTGGGAGGTCGGGCTGCTAGTGGCTGAGGCGGCCCGAGAGTTGAAGGCGCTGCATGCGGTGCCGTTTGCGGGAGCGTGTACGGATCCGTGCGATGGGAGAACGCAGGGGACTGCGGGCATGATGGATTCGCTGCCGTTCCGCAATGATGCGGCGATGGTACTGCGGCGGCTGATGCGGTCGCTGCCAACGCGCAAGGGCGTGCTGGGGGTTGCGACGTGCGACAAGGGGCTGCCGGCGATGACGATGGCGCTGGCTTCTGCGAGCGCGTATCCGGCGGTGCTGGTACCCGGCGGTGTGACGCTGCTGCCGGAGAGCGGGGAAGACGCGGGCAAGGTGCAGACGATCGGGGCGCGGTTTGCGCAGCAGCAGATTTCGCTCGAGTACGCGCAGGAGGTTGGGTGCAGGGCGTGCGCATCGCCGGGAGGTGGTTGCCAGTTTCTGGGAACGGCGGCTACGGCGCAGGTGGTTGGTGAGGCGCTTGGGTTGTCGCTGCCGCATACGGCCCTGGCCCCGTCCGGGCAGGCGATCTGGCTGGATGCGGCAAAGAGATCGGGACGCGCAATTGTTCGGTTGCATGAAGCCGGGTTGGGCGCGCGGGATGTGGTGACGGATGCGGCGGTGCGGAATGCGATGGTGCTGCATGCGGCGTTTGGGGGGTCGACGAATTTGCTGCTGCATCTGCCGGCGATTGCGTTTTCGGCGGGATTGAGGCGGCCAACGCGTGAGGACTGGGAGGCGGTGAACCGCGAAGTGCCACGGCTTGTGGATGCGCTGCCCAATGGGCCGCGGGGGTTTGCGACGGTGCAGGTGTTTCTTGCCGGGGTGTGCCTGAGGTGATGCTGTACCTGCGCGAGGCGGGGCTGCTGGACACGAGCGCAAAGACGGTGAGTGGGGAGTCGCTGGATGCGTGTCTCGACTGGTGGAAGCAGAGTGCACGGCGCGAGGCACTGCGAAGGCGGCTAAAGGAACTCGACGGGATCGAGGCGGATGAGGTGATCATGGGGCCGGACAAGGCTCGTTCGCGCGGGCTGACGGCGACGATCTGCTTTCCGGTGGGGAATCTTGCGCCGGAGGGCTCGGTGATCAAGAGCACGGCGATCGATCCGTCGCTGATTGGCGAGGACAATGTCTATCGGCATCGCGGGCCGGCGCGGGTCTTCACGACGGAAGAGGCGGCGATAGCGGCGATCAAGCAAGGGCAGATCGGATATGGGGATGTGATTGTACTAATATGCGGTGGGCCGAAGGGCGCGGGCATGCAGGAGACGTACCAGGTAACGTCGGCGCTGAAGCAGTTGCCGCACTGCAAGCATGTGGCGGTGATTACGGATGCGCGGTTCAGCGGTGTCTCGACGGGGGCGTGCATCGGACATGTATCGCCGGAGGCTCTGGCGGGCGGCCCGGTGGGTAAGGTGCAGGAGGGCGATCTGATTGAGATTGTGATCGATCGCGGCGCGCTGACGGGAACGGTGAACCTGATTGGGGATGCGTCGCGTGAGTTCGGCGCGGAGGAAGGTGCGCGGAGGCTGGCGGCGAGAGGGCCGAGAGTCGATTTGAGGGCGCATCCGGATTTGCCTGAGGATACGCGGCTGTGGGCGGCGCTGGTTGATGCGAGCGGGGGTGTGTGGGGCGGGTGCGTGTACGACACCGAGAGGATTGTGGCGGCGCTCCAAAAGCGCAACTGAATGGTGGCGGGGTTAACTAGCTCTTCAGCACTGGAAATGCAGTGATGCGCAGTTTGGCGGAGGCGTAGGGGATGAGAGTGATCTCCTCTTCTGCTTCGGTGCTCGCGATGGGACTTTGAGGCAGAGCGTCGGCTGCGCCGTCTTCTGCTCGCCAGGTTGGGAGTTTGCGGGCCTTGACGCTGAGCTGAACCGGGGCAGTTTTGCGGGCGAAGGGTGTGTCGCCTGGTTCGGATTCGGAGACTTTGATGTCGGCGGCGAGATTGTCGGGATCGAGCTTGACTGCATAGTTCCACGCCGAGGTTGGATAGACCTGCCAGTCGGCGGTCATGCCACGGTCGCGGAGTTTGACCCAGCTTTCGCCGATGCCGTAGGAGAAGACGAGCGGGCCGCGTTCGATGGCGACGGAGTCGTTGAACCAGCGGGAGGCGCGGGGCTGCATGGGGAAGGTGATCTCGACGCGGTCGCCGGGGTTCCAGGTGCGCTCGATGCGTGCAAAAGAGCCGGCTTGCGGTTGGGGTTCTGCTTTGCCGTTGATGGCGATGGTCGCGCGGTTGGCCCAGGCGGGGATGCGCAGGTGCAGGGGGAAGGCGAGCGGGGCAGAGGGGTTGACGGTGAGCTTGACGGAGCCACGGAAGGGGTAGTCGGTTTCTTCGGCGATGTGGACTGCATTGCCCCGGATGTTGGCGCGGACTTCGCAGGGTGCGTAGGCGGCGGCGACGAGGCCGTCGTGCTGATCGGAGCTGGAGTCTCCGGAGAGCAGGAAGAGGCTGCCGGCGAACTTGGGCCAGCCCTGATGGAAGTTGGCGGTGCAGCAGCCGAAGTTGGGTTCGAGGCCGAAGAGGTTTGATTCCGGGCCGTCGCTGACCCACGGCTTGTGGTGGAGGCTGCACTCTACCTGGTTGGGCTCCTGGTTGTACTGGTGAGCCCACATGTCGTCAGTCAGCGTGCCGGGGAGCGCGTTGTAGGCGAGGCGCTCGAGACGGTCGCCGAGGGTGGGGTCGCCGGTGATGGCGAGGGCGCGCTCGAGCGAGAACATGTATTCGACGACGGTGCAGAGTTCTGAGCCTTGCGATGGATCGCGCCCGGAAAGGTGCTCGTCGCAGGAGAACATGCCGTTGGGCAGGCCGTGGTAGCGGTCGAGCTCGGCGATCATTTGCGCGGTGGCTTTGCGATCGGTGTCGGAGCCGGAGACGAGGGACCAGATGGCGCCGGTTTTGATGGCCTGGCCGTTGTTGACGCCGTGGGTAGAGAGCGCGAGGTCTTTGAGGCCGCCGCCTTCGTTGAGCTTGATGAACTCGGCGGTGATCTTCTGCTTGAACTGGAAGTTGGCGTACTGGTCCATCCAGTCGTAGCCCTGCTGATGGAGGAGGCGGGCGAGGTCGAGCAGATAAAAAGAGCCAGTGCGGTTGTAGAGCCAGATGACGCTGAGCGCTTCATCCTGCCACCGGAACTTGCCCCAGTCACGGAGGGGACGTTTGGGGAGTTCGGCGAGCTGGTAGCGGAAGTAGCGGTCGATGAGGGGGATGACGCGCGGATCGCCGGTGAACTCCTGATATTGCGTGAGGGCTTTGAGGGCGACGATTCGCGGCCACCAGTCGTCGCTGGAGGTGGGGCCGATCATGCCGTTGGGGGCTTGATGCGTAAGAATCCAGTCGATGTACTTCTGGGCTTTTGCTTTCAGGTGGGCATCGTCGAGGAGGTACGCGAGCGGGATGAGGCCGTCGAGGAAGTAGGGGCCGCGCTCCCAGGATTCGCCTGTGCCGCCGAGCCAGCCGCTGTTGGGGCCGACGTCGGCCCAGGTCTCGTCGAGGTGGCCGCTGAGGCCGCTTGCCTGGATCTCGAGCTGACGGCGGAGCCATCCGGCGGGACGCACGGAGCCGAGGGGCAGCGCGAAGAATCTGCTGGGGTGGAGCGGGACGCGGTCCTTGACTGCCGGAGCGGGAGCTCGATTTTCGGCGGCGAAGAGGGAGCGGGCAGGCAGGGAGCCGAGGGCGGCTACGACGGACTGCTGAAGGAAACGGCGACGGGTAGTGCGGGATGAGTGCGGCATAGAGGGTGAGAAACGACCGTCAATAGAGTAATGGACGGGAGAAGATAAGGCGGAGGCATTAGAGTGTTGGGGATGAAAAATCTTCGAGTGTTGATTGTTCTGTTTGCGATGTGTGCGGGTGTGTTCGTTTCCGGGTTGCGGGCGCAGGTTGCGAGTGAAGCGGGGAAGGCGGGTTCGACGCCGCAGCTTGTGGTGATCGATACGGACATTGGGGATGACATTGATGATGCGTTTGCGCTGGCGCTGGCGTTGAGGAGCCCGGAGCTGAAGGTGCTGGGGGTGACGACGGCTTTTGGGGATACGGAGTTGCGGGCGCGGCTGGTGGACCGCTATCTGAAGGCAGTGGGGCGGAGCGATATTCCGGTGTTTGCGGGTCCGGCGACGAAGACGGACAACGTGATGACGCAGTCGGCGTATGCGAAGCGCGATGCGAGGACGAGCTTCGGCGATGGCGCGGAGTTCATTTTGAAGGCCGCGCGGGAGCATCCGGGGCAGGTGATGCTGATCGGGATCGGACCGCTGTTTACGGTTGAGGCGGCGATCAAGCGCGATCCGGCGGCGTTCAAAAAGCTGAAGCGCGTGGTGATTATGGGAGGGAGTGTCTACAAGGGCTACGGGGTGGATGCACAGGGCAAGCCAAAGCCAGCGGAGCCGGAATGGAACATTCTTAACGATCCGGCGGGGTTGAAGTCGTTGCTGGGGTCGGGGGTGCCGGTGGCGATGATGCCGCTCGATTCGACGCAGGTACCGCTGGAGACGGCGGGGCGGGAGAAGATCTTTGCGCATGGGTCGGCGCTGACGGATCAACTGACGCTGCTCTATCACGAGTGGTTGGGGGGATCGACGAACCGGAGCTTGACGCCGACGCTTTTCGATCCGGTGGCAGTGACGTACACGTTCCGGCCGGAGCTTTGTCCGGCGAAGCCGATGCACATTGACGTGGATGCGAAGGGGATGACGATCCCTGGGCAGGGTACGGCGAATGCCGAGGTGTGCCTGGAGTCGGATGAGAAGGGGTTTCTCGATCTGCTGCGGCGACGGATCGTTGGAGATTGATCGAACATCGGTTTTCTGGTCAGAACGCAGCTGAAATCTCATGTATGGACAACAACTGTGCTTTGCGTCACAAGCAATTCCATTGACAGAGCTGGAAAGTAGGAGAAAAATGGCGGGTCGTTGAATTCTTAACCGATCTGTGTGCGCTGGGAGGGAGCGACAATAATGCTGAATTTGAAGACTTTGGGAGTGGTAGCTGTTCTGGGCGCGGGGCTCGTGGTCGCCGGATGTAAATCGGCTCCGGAATTGAGTAAGGACCAGGCTCTGAAAATGGTGCAGGACAAGTACGACCAGACCGCACCGGTTGGCGTGAACATCCTGGTGAACGATTCGGGGATGCGGCAGGGAGCGACTGCAAAGCTCTGGGATCGGACGAAGGTGTTCCCCAACAAATTGTGGGCCGACTTCAAGCTGACCGCCGAAGGCAAGAAGGCAGTGGTACTGCCTGCGGGTGGGGACACGATCGAGTGGCGCCCCGCGAACCTTGAGGATAAGAACTATTCGATCGTCGTGACTACTGTGGCAGCTAATCATCTGAAGGCGAAGGACATGGGAGACCTGCAGGACGAGATGCTTCCGGGGGCCGACACCGCCAAGGCCGGCAGATATACTGAGGCTGCGAATCTGACTGGGGTACCGGAGACGCTGCAGCACATCATTGCCGACAATCCACTCAACAAAGTGAGTTCGAGGAAGCAGGCGGACTTCGCGCTGGAGAACGGAGCCTGGGTTTTGAAGCGCATAGAGTAAGTTGAGAGCGGCGGATTGAACGGAAACAGGGCGGGAATCTCCGCCCTGCTTTCATTTTGGGAGGCTGGAGAACATTCATGGACCGAGGAAGTGCAATCCACCGCGAATTGAGTTGCTCCGATAGCGATATTCACCGAAGAAAATTGACCCGACCCTTGAATCTTGTTATCTTTAAAAGGTTCCGCAAGAACACGCCTTTCTGTGTGTGCTAACAGTGCTTGCAGGCGAGGCGTGTAACGGGGTTCCCGGCCGAGAGGTTAGCTAGGTTCGGATCCCGAGGGCCGCGGAAGTTGAGCGGCCGAAGTCCTGAAGAGCTCTCCTCTTGCGAAGGGCAGGGACACATCGCCAAGCCGAACGAAGGAAAGACGGTTAGGCGACGATCGCATCGGTGCTCGCGCGTTTCTCCACCTTGGAGGGCTATGCGAGCCGGGACTAGCGAAACGGAATTGGCTCCTTAAGTAGGGACGACCGATCACCGTCCTGGTTCTCGTCTGGTAGTGGAACGAAGGCAGACGCGAAGCAGCAACCTGGGCTTCCGTGCGCGTGCGCGCTTCATGCGCGCCATCGGCATGGAAAGAGCCAAGGATCTGTGCGCGGCTGAATGCAGGTTGGGCAGAAGGTTTTTGGGGTAAGGAGTTTCAGTTTGCCGACATTTAATCAATTGGTTCGGAAGGGGCGTACGGCCCCGCGGTACAAGACGGCGTCTCCTGCACTGCAGGCTTCGCCGCAGCGGCGCGGTGTTTGCACCCGCGTGTACACACAGACCCCGAAGAAGCCGAACTCGGCCCTGCGCAAAGTGGCTCGCGTGCGGTTGACGAACGGGATTGAGGTTACGACCTATATTCCCGGCATCGGCCACAACCTGCAGGAGCACTCGATTGTGCTGATCCGCGGCGGCCGTGTGAAGGATTTGCCGGGCGTGCGGTATCACGTGGTTCGTGGAACGCTGGATTCGGTTGGCGTGGCTAACCGGAAGCAGAGCCGCTCGAAGTACGGCGCGAAGCGCGCCAAGGGCGGAGCGGCGGCGGGTAAGAAGTAACGGAAGCTTGTAGCCGGTAGCCAGTAGCTCGGAGCTCCTGGTCTGGCTGGTCAAGCTGAAAGCTACGCTACGGGCTGCAGGCTCCTAGCTGAATTTGAGGAACTATGCCGAGAAAAGGGCACATTGGAAAGCGGGAAGTGGCATCGGATCCGGTCTACGGGTCCACGCTGGTCACGAAGTTTGTGAACTCGATGATGTGGGGCGGCAAGAAGTCGACCGCGCAGGGCATCTTCTATCAGGCGATGAAGAACCTGGAAGAGAAGGGCGGCGGGGAAGAGGCCATCAAGCTGTTCAAGAAGGCCGTCGAGAACTGCAAGCCGCTGCTCGAGGTGAAGACCCGCCGTGTGGGCGGCGCCAACTATCAGGTTCCGATCGAAGTGAATCCGGATCGGCGTACCTCCCTCGCGATCCGCTGGCTCATCACCTATGGTCGTGCCCGTGGTGAGAAGGGCATGGTCGATAAGCTCACGAACGAACTACTGGACGCGGCGAATGGCCGTGGCGCGGCGATGAAGAAGAAAGAAGACGTGCACCGCATGGCTGAAGCCAATAAGGCCTTCGCGCACTATCGCTGGTGAAACAGCCACTAGCCACTAGCTACTAGCTTCTAGCTAGTCGGCGTAAGGATCGAAGATCGCGAAAGCGATCTGAACAGCTAGAGGCTAGGAGCTAGCAGCTAGCAGCTAAGTTAACGGCGGGACGGGAAGCGCCCGCAAAGGATTATCAAGTGCCTCGCAATATTCCCCTAAGTCGTTGCCGGAACATCGGAATCATGGCGCACATCGACGCCGGAAAGACGACTGCAACCGAACGCATCCTTTTCTATACGGGCATTACGCACCGTATCGGCGAAGTGCACGAAGGCACCGCCACCATGGATTACATGGAGCAGGAGCAGGAGCGCGGCATCACCATCACGTCGGCTGCTACGACGTGCATGTGGCAGAACATCCGCATCAATATCATCGATACGCCTGGCCACGTGGATTTCACTGCCGAGGTTGAACGGTCTCTTCGTGTTCTGGACGGCGCGGTCGCGGTTTTCGACTCGGTCAGTGGTGTGCAGCCCCAGACGGAAACTGTTTGGCGGCAGGGCGACAAGTACAAGGTTCCGCGAATTTGCTTCGTGAATAAGATGGACAAGAACGGCGCTGATTTCGAGCACGTTCTGGACACGATTCGCAAGCGGCTGGGCGCGCGGCCTGTTGCGTTGCAGATCCCGATCGGTGCGGAGGCGAACTTCAAGGGTGTAGTCGATCTCATCGAGATGAAGGCCATTCTGTGGCACGACGAGACGATGGGCGCGAAGTATTCGATCGAAGAGATCCCGGCTGATCTGCAGAAGAAGGCAGAAGCTTTCCGCATGCAGCTGATCGAAGTGATCGCAGAAACCGACGATGTTCTTCTCGAGAAATTCCTCGAGGGCGAGACACCGACCATTGAAGAACTGAAGAAGGGTATTCGGCAGGCGACGATCGATCTAAAAGTATTCCCGGTGATCTGTGGGTCTGCATTCAAGAACAAGGGCGTGCAGACGCTGCTGGATGCGGTGGTGGATTATTTGCCAAGCCCGCTGGATAAGCCCGCGGTGGAGGGCATCGATCCTTCGCATCCGGATCGCAAGCTGACCCGCAAGGCTGAAGACGGCGAACCGCTCTCGGCACTAGTGTTCAAGCTGATCAACGATCCGTTCGGCAAGCTCTCGTTTATCCGAATCTATTCGGGTTCGCTGAAGACGGGCGATACGATTCTGAATCCGCGTACTGGAAAGACAGAGCGCATCGGTCGACTCGTAAAGATGCACGCCAACAAGCGTGAGGACATCACCGAGATCTACGCCGGTGACATCTGCGCCTGTGTTGGGCTGAAGGATCTGAAGACAGGCGATACGCTCTGCGATCCACATCATGCAATTGCACTCGGGGCGATCACTTTCCCTGAGCCAGTTATTTCCGTTGCGATTGAGCCGAAGACGAAGGCTGACCAGGAGAAGATGGGCATTGCTCTTTCGCGGCTGGCGGACGAGGATCCGACGTTCAAGGTTCGTACGGACGAGGATTCAGGCCAGACCATCATCAGCGGAATGGGCGAGCTTCACCTCGAGATTCTTGTGGATCGCATGAAGCGCGAGCACAAGGTTGAGGCGAACGTGGGCGAGCCGAAAGTCGCGTTCCGCGAGACGATTCGTAAGGCAGCCGAGGCCGAGGGCAAGTACATCCGCCAGACCGGTGGTTCGGGCAACTACGGGCATTGCAAGCTGCGCGTGGAGCCGAACGAGCCGGGCAAGGGCTACGAGTTCGTCAACGACATCAAGGGCGGGGTGGTTCCGAAGGAATACATCAAGCCGATCGACCAGGGCGTTCAGGGTGCGATGGAGTTGGGTATTCTTGCCGGCTTCCAGATGGTCGATATTAAGGTATCCCTGTTTGACGGCAGCTACCACGAAGTTGACTCGAACGAAATGGCCTTCAAGTTTGCCGGTTCGATCGCTTTCAAAGAAGCAGCCAGGAAAGCAAGCCCGGTGCTGCTGGAACCGGTGATGGCGGTTGAGGTCACGGTGCCAGAGGAGTTCATGGGCGTGATCATCGGCGACATCAACTCGCGCCGCGGCCGGATTGAAGGTATGGAACACGCAGCGGGATCGCAGGTGATCAAGGCGATCGTTCCGCTGAAGGAGATGTTCGGCTACGTGAACGACATTCGTTCGTCGACACAGGGCCGCGCGTCGTACTCGATGCAATTTGCGCGCTACGAAGAGGCGCCACGCATGATCGCCGATGAGATCATCGGCCGTGCGCAAGGGAAGTAGGACTGGCCGTCCAGGCGGAGTATTCCTGGGGTGCCGGGCCGATGAAGTGAATTTTGGGGCTGGAGCCGGAATGCCGGCGCCCCTGGGAGCAACTGGAAGTCAAGCCACTGAAAGGGATTTGGATTTCTTATGGCGAAGGAAAAGTTTGATCGTTCGAAGCCGCACGTGAACGTGGGGACGATTGGTCACATTGA
>DATJEO010000061.1:0-14622 GCA_035496515.1 Occallatibacter sp. | reverse complement strand
ACCCACTATGATGCGTTAACGCGTGTACGGTACAAGACACTGCTCGATGCCCAGCAGGCGTCGCGACAGGTTCAACAGGACCGTCATACGCTGCCATCGCTTGCGGCATTGATGGCGCTGGTGCGCTCGCAGGAGAAGATTGCGGCGCGGAAGTGCATCGTCTACTTCACACAGAACATGCAGATGGACTCGGCGGCGAAGGAGATGGTGAGGTCGATCGCGGAGACGGCGAACCAGGCGGGGGTAACGCTTTATGTAGTGGATATGAACGCGCTGGACGTAGGCGGGCGCCACCAGATCGATAGTGCGCTGGGCGCTCAGAATGTGGCATTCAGTCCCGCACCGGTTGCTGCCGCGGGAAGCGGCGGGATGGGGCCGACGCATGTGCCGAGCCAGCAGATGGGGCCTGGTGGTCCCACCTCAACTGCGGGAATGGCAGTGGATTGGCTGAGGCAGTCGGACAAGAATCCGTTTGCGGATGTGCATAGCCCGATGGCTGAAATGGCGCGCGAGACTGGCGGAGCGTATATCGACGCGCAGGACAACGTAAAGAGGCCGCTGCAGCAGTTGATCGAGGACATGAGCACGTACTATGTGGCCACCTATGTTCCTCCCATCGAAGGCTATGATGGGACGTTTCGATCGATTCAGTTCAAACCGCTCCGCAAGGGGCTGACGGTGAAAGGCAAGAGCGGGTATTATGCGTTGACCCCAGGCGCCGAGGGAGGAGTTCGCGCGTTTGAAGCGCCGCTGTTGAAGTTGCTCGCAGAGGAAAAGCCGCCGGCAGAGATCAAGTTCAGGGCGACGGTGCTTCACTTCGGGGATTTGGGTGGAGCTGATACAAGTTCGGCTGCGATCGAGGTTCCCATCGCCCAACTCGAGACGAAGACGGACCAACACACGAATCTGCTTGTGGCGCATGTGAGCGTGGTAGGGCAGATCAAGGACGCGAACGGGACAGTGATCGAGCACTTTGCCGAGGACATTTCGCATCGCGCGGCGCTGGAGACGATCAAGCGCGATAAGGCTTCGACGATCAATGTGGCACGACACTTTCCAGTGACGCCGGGAAAGTACACGCTGGAAGTGGTGGTGATGGATCGCATGAGTGGCAAGGCGGGTGTGCAGCGGGTGAATTGCGATTTTGCGCCGCCTGTAGAGGGACCTTCGCTGAGTGATGTTGTCCTGGTTCGCAAGTTGGAGGGAGCCCGCTCGATGGAGGACCTGGAAGAGCCGCTGATGTTTGAGAAGAGAGGGGTGACGCCCAACGTTGCGGGAGAAGTTGAAACAGGAGCGAAAGCGGTGTCGCTGTTCTTCATCGTGCATCCGTACGCGAAATCGAAGGAGCCCGTGAAGGTGGAGATGGAAGTGAGCCGGAATGGGCATGCGGGGAGGCGGACTCCTCTGCCGATCCACTTTGATGATGCGAAGGGCGCGGTTCCGTACCTGGCGAGCTTCAACGCAGGGCTGGCGCCGGGCGACTATGCGGTGAAAGCGTTCATGACGCAGGGAGCGATGACTTCGACGCGAGAGATGGCGTTCAAGGTGGAGGGCGAGGAGAGTGCCTCAGCCGAGGGCGAAAATGCGATTGCCGGGTTGCACTCTGATGCTGCGGGCGAGGACGCGATGACGGGAATCGATCTGCCAAAAGGGGCGCTGGCAATCACCCCTGTGACGAACGCGGCGCAGGCTCCGCCGGCGGATGAGATGAAGCAACTCATTTCGGATACGCGCGAGCGGGCGCTCCACTATGTGGAGTCGCTGCCGAATTTCATGTGTATCGAGGTGACCAGCAGGTCTTACGATCCGAGCGGAACGGGTAAGTGGAAGCTGCGTGACACGGTCACTGAGCTGCTTCGGTATTACGACAAGTCCGAATCGCGCACGATGATCGAGATTGATGGGAAACCGGCGAGCAATGCACGCGAGGGCATGAAGGGAACCTTCTCTTCGGGTGAGCTGGGAGGCGTGTTGCGGGCAGTGTTTGCGGAGAAGGCCGGGGCTGAGTTCGAATGGAGGGAGACAGACACGCTGGGCACGAGCACGATGCAGGTGTTCGACTACCGCGTGGAGCAGAAGAATTCGGAGTTTTCCGTTGTCGGCATGGACAACCGGCAGGTGATGGTGGGCTTTCATGGGCAGGTATATATCGATGCGGCTGCACACAATGTGCGGCGGATTACCCTGATTGCGGACGACATGCCGAAGGATTTCCCGACGCACTATACGAGCATTGGTGTGGACTACGATTACGTTTCGATCAATGAGCATGACTACCTGATGCCGAGCAGCGCACAGCTCAGGTTGAAGCAGGGACGTCGTGAGGCGGTCATGAACAACATCGAGTTTCGCAACTACCGCAGATTTGGCTCGAGTATTCGGATTCTGCCGGGGACACCAGAGGCGGGATCACCGAAGGGGCCGGGCGAACAGTAGATGGAGACTCTGTCCTATCCTTTGCACCTGCGGGTTTCTGCATTGGCTCTGCTGGTTTTTGCGCTCACGGCGGCGGCGGGGCAGTCTTCTCACCCGGCTGCTGGAGACGCGGATGAGCACATGCGGAGAGGTGTCGATGCGCAGCAGCATGGGGATGTTAAGGCCGCAATCGAGGAGTACCGGAAGGCGCTGGCAATGCGTCCGCGTTTTCCGGAGGCGCGCGCGAATCTGGGCGCGGCACTGGCAGCGGTGGGAGATTTCGATGGAGCAATTCGCGAGGACCGGCTGGCGATGGAGAACGCCCCGGACAAAGTTGCCGTGCGAAAGAATCTGGCCCTTGCTTACTACAAGAAAGGCGATTGCGAGCATGCGGCAGTGGAATTCGATGCGGTTCATGCCGCACGACCGGGTGATCTGGGCGCAACGATGCTGCTGGGATATTGCGAGCTGAAGCTGAATCGCGCAGAGAAGGCGGTCACTCTTCTTGAACCACTGGAGCAGGCGAATCAAAACGACCCGGATTTCGAATATGTGCTGGGGTCAGCGCTGATACAGACAGGGAAAGAAGCCGAGGGAGCGCCGAGGATGGAACGCGTAGCGCGGACGACCCGGTCCGCTGAGGCGTACGTGATTGCCGGGTCGGCACGGCTGAGTCTGCGGCAGTTCAAGGACGCGAGAGCGGATCTGGATGCAGCTCTTGAGCTGGACACCCAGATTCCGGGGCTGTACACAATGGCGGGTCAGGCACGCGACGCGCTGGGAGATACAGAAGCTGCCCAGCAGGCGTTTGAGGCAGCGTTGCGTGCGGATGCGCGGGATCCGATGGCGAATCTCTATCTCGGGGCGATTCTGCTGAAGAAGCGCGAGGTGGAGAAGGCGGAGCCGCTGCTGACACTTGCTCTACAACTACAGCCGGAGAACAGACACGCGCGACTGCAGATGGCCAAGCTGGATGCTATGCAGGGGAAGAATGCTGAAGCTGTCGCGCTGCTGGAGGCACTGGAGAAAGCTGATCCGAACTGGCTCGAGCCGCACGTTGAGCTGGCGCCGCTCTACTACAAGCTGCACCGCGGCGAAGATGGGCAGCGGGAGCGAAAGATTGTGGACGATATCCAAGCGAAGCAGCAGGAGGCGGGCCCGCCAAAAGACTAGTTTTTGGTTGGCGCGGAAGGGGCGGTTTCGGTCACCTTGAGAATGCGATCGGCATCGATGTTTTCCAGTGTCTGCACGATACCACTGGGCCAGGCGATTTCGATTCTCTGAACTTTAGATTCCGATCCGAGGCCAAAGTGTACGGGACCAAGGCTGGAGGACGCGTAGCAGACACTTGAGGTCTGGTGATTGTATTGCGCGCCGGATTTTGTCACGACCTTGATGCGAGCGCCGATTCCATCGCGATTGCTCTTCGTGCCGCGCAGTGCTACGTCGAGCCAATGACCGGCATTGGCGCTGCGATTCATCCAGAGTTCGGCCTTGGCATCCATGGAAGTGACGACAACGTCGATGCGGCCATCACCGTCGAAGTCGGCGAGGCCACAGCCGCGATGGCGTGCGGCAGTGGATTGGATGAAACCGGCCTCTTCGGTGAGGGGCTGCCATTTTCCGTTTGCGCCGAGGTTGCGGAAGACAGTGTTGGGCTGCTTGACTTCGGCTCCGGGCGGGTGAGTGGCTGAGACGTGGCCGCGAGAAACAAAGAGGTCTTTCCAGCCGTCGTTGTCGAAATCGTAGAGTGCGGGGCCGAAGCCGGACATGCCGAGGCTCTCGGATGTCATGCCGCTGGATGCTGTGACTTCGGCGAAGTCGCCTTTCCCCGTGTTGCGGAAGAGCGGGAAAGTCTGACGGTTGAGAGCGACGTAGGCGACGTCAGGGTAGCCATCATTGTCGAAGTCGCGGAAGTCGAGGCCCATGCCGGAGATGAAAGCGCCTTCTTCCGGGAGAGCGATATTGGACTGGAAGGCGACTTCCTCGAATTTGTTGCCGAGGTTATGAAAGAGAAAGCTGTAGCCTGCGTCATTGGTGACGAAGAGGTCGGGCTTGCCGTCGAGATCGAAGTCGGCGACACCAATGCCCATGCCTTTGCCGACGTGGTCGCGGATTCCCCATTCTTTTGAGACGTCTTTGAATGTGCCATCGCCATTGTTGAGGAAAAGCTGATCAGGCAGGCCTTTGTAGTAGCGCGGGTGGCAGTACTCGGCGACGTTGTTGATGGTGCAGAGGGGCTTGTCGGACCAGGTCCACTGGAGGTAGTTGACGACGAAGAGATCGAGAAGCCCGTCGTTGTTGACGTCGACCCAGGCTGCGGCTACGCCGTAGAGGGGACCGAACTCGGGATCGACAGACTTGTCCAGGCCTGCCTTTTTGGTGACGTCGGTGAATGTGCCATCGCCGTTGTTGCGATAGAGCGTGTTGCCGTGGACACCGATGACGAAGAGGTCGGGGTGACCGTCGTTGTCGTAATCGCCGGCGGCTACTCCGCTATCGAAGCCACGGCCCTGGAGACCGGCCTGCGCGGTAACGTCAGTAAAGGTGCCATTGCCGTCGTTGCGGAAGAGCCGATCGGAGTATTTATCAGAGGTTTTCTTGAGGGCTTGAAGATCGGCGCCATTGGTGAAGAAGATGTCGGGACGACCGTCGCCATTGTAGTCGAAGACAGCCACGCCGCCGGCCATGGTTTCCGGCACGTTACGAGCGGTAGAGGATTCATTGCTGTCGAGGCGGAAGGGAAGTGATTTGAATTCGAAGCGGATGGGAGAAGAGGTTGGCTGCTGGCTGACAATCGATGGCGAAACAGAGAGGCCCAGAAGAACTGCGGCCGCGTATAGCCATTGGAAGAATTGCTGTTTTGCCATCTGAGAAGAGGAGGGGTGGCGCGAGGCCACCCCTCTGGAATTGTACTGTTTCTGATTGATCAGAAGTAGTACTTGCCCGCAAATTGGATCCAGCGATAGCCCTGCTTTGCAGCGGGAATACCAGTGGTGTCCTTGTTGTGGTTGTAGACCATCTTCTCAGCCGTTGAGTAGCCGGTGAAGTCGAGTCTGTTGTCGTTGTTGCCGTTGATATTGAACGACGCGTTCGGATGGTTGAGCCAGTTCGTTGCCGAAATGCGAACTTCAAAGTGCTGCGAATCATTTACGCGGAACGCCTTGAAGACTGCCAGATCGCTGTTGAAGTAATGCGGCGTACGAATGTACGGCCACACCCACTGACCCTGCTGACCAAAGGTCGTTGCGGTCGGTGGAAGCGGTGCGGCAAAGCAGTTCGGGTTGAAGTACTGGTTCTTCATCAGGTGCTTGCGAGGATCGCAGGTGACGACAGGCAGCAAGGCTGGATACTCATCGGTTCCAAACCACGTGCTCGGGTTGATCGAGCGCGTCGTCTGGCCGCTGGGCATCACTATGTCAGGTTGAGGATTCTTGTCATCCCATGCGTAGCTTGCACGCATGTTACGGTCTACGTTCGACTGATAAGGTGCGCCATCCTGATAGGTGGAATAGCTGGAGAGTTCCCAGCCATTGACTACCTGGCCAAGCGCCCAGTTGCTGTGAATCGGCTTCGGCAGCTTATAGGTGAACGACAGATTGAAGACCTTGGTATGGTCATATCCGAGCGGGCCGTAGTTGTTTGCCAAGCCGAAAGGATCAACCAGGTTCCCATTGCCGTTGCCGTTTGCGGTGCTGCCGTCACGAGTGCCGAGCACCTTGCCGAAGGTGAAGTTTGAGAACAGGAACAGATTGCCGGACTGTTTCTGGCCGGAAATCTGAAGCGAGTTGTAATTCGCGTAGCCGCCGTGCTGATACTGATTGATCTGCTGATAGTTGTGCAGCGGGCGGTAATCCTGCGTGTTGGTCTTGATGTCTGTGCTGCCATCGATCGGGTTCGGGTTGTTGAGAACGCCGGTGATCGGATTTGGCTTGAAAAACGCGCCGTACGCGACCGGGTTGAGGTTGAATAGCTTGCTGCTGCCATTCAGCAACTGATTCCGGCTTGCGCTGCCAACGTACGAAACTTCCATCACGGTATGCGACGGAAGCGCCTGAGCTATGCCGAAGCTGTAGGTATCGGCATAGGGGACCTTGTCATCGCCAAACTTGTCAACGGTGATAGTGCCGCCAACCTGATTGAGCGCTGTGGGAACAACAAGCTGCTTGGTTTGAGTCCGTGCTTCGTTGGTGTATACGAGGCCGTTGGCGATGTTGTAGCCATAGAAGCCTGCACCGAGCGAACCGCCGGTGTTGTACTGGAACGAGCCGATCGGGCCATTCATCGCAGAGCCCGCATCGTTATCGGAAACTTGATAACGGTACGTGCCAAAGCCAGCGCGAAGGACGGTTCTGCCGGTTCCGAAGACATCGTAGTTTGCGCCGAGGCGAGGATTGTATTCGAACAGCTTGCTGGACCAACCGGAGACAGGCACCTTGGGATTGTTTTTGTGCCAGGCAAGGCCGGTATTCGCAGGCGGATTAGGGGTGTTGACGTAGGACGACGGATCAAAGACCTGGGTGTCGCCAGACTTGTTGTACCACTGTCCCATGTGATCGGCACGGAAGCCGAGGTTGAGGGTCAGCTTACGGGTGGCTTTCCAGGAATCCTGAGCCCAGAGCGACCACTGATGCCAGAGTTCGTCCGGAACAGGCTGAGAGATTGACTCGTTGTAGGAGTTGTTGCGGCCGAGGAACCGATCGAGAACGAGGTTGCCAGTGGTGTTGCTGCCCCACGGGTTTACGTTGAACTCGCCGTTTCCATCCCACGAGCTGTAGGACTGCAGGTTCTCCTGCGCATCCCAATAGAAGCCGGCCTTCACGCTATGCGATCTGACGATCTTGGTGAAGGTGTCTGCGATGGAGGGAGCCTTGGAGGTTTTGCCAAAGCTGTTTGCGCCGTAGATGCCGCCATCAAAATTGAATTGGCGGATATCCGTGGTACCAGCGCCTGCCCAGGCATCGAAGAAGTTAGGCATCTGATTCATCTTGTGCGTATCGCCAAAGATGCCGGTTGTGGCCACGCCCAGCCCGGTACGGCTCACAGCGGCGGGATCGCCTAGCTTATTGGCGTTGACGAACTTCGAGTACGCAAACACGACTTCGTTTGTGGTGGTCGCGTTGAACGCGTGCGTGAAGTTGGCCAGGTAGACGTTTGCAGTCTGTTTGCCGCTCGGTTTACCAGGATAGGGAATGGCATAAGCCGGCTCCCACCAGATCGAGAGAGGATGCTCGTTGGTCTCGTTCTGATATGCATAGGAGCCCCAGATCTTGGTGTTGTCGCTGAATGCATAGGTGACCTTACCGGTTGCTTCCCAGCGGTTCTGCGGGGTTTCAGGAATGAACCCGTAGTTGGACCAGCCATTTGCTGCGTTGGGAGTCTGGTTTGCCTTCGGGTTGATCTTGTTGACCTTGACTCCATCTGGATCAAAGAGAGGAGACAGGTTGGCCAGGTTCGCACCCGCCGGCAGACCGTGCGGTGCGTCATAAGCAAAGTGATACGCGCTCGTTGCGCCAGATGGAACTCCAGCGTTCGTGAAGTCGCCAGCGAGCTGGGCATCTGTCGGAACGTTGAGGTTGTAGGGAGCGTTGTAGGGCTGCTGGATCATCTTTTCATAGCCGCCCCAGAAGAATAGCTTGTCGCGATTTTTGTTGAAGCCCGGGAAGAAGACCGGACCACCGATGTTGCCACCGATGTAATAGAAGTGCGACGGGTTGATTACGTTCGGCTTCTTCTGGGCGACCTGCTGGGACTTGGCGTTCCAGTCGTTCGCGAACAATGCGCCGGAATTGCGCGCGTAGAAATAGCCCTCGCCATGGAACCGCTGTCCGCCGCTTTTGGAGAAGGCCTGGAGAACCGCGGGGCCTTTCGCATATTCCGCGCCGTAGGAGGCAGCCAGGTACTTGATGCTGTCGGTCATGTCCTGGTTGATGTTGGCAACCTGCGTTCCAGCGTTGCCTGGATCGATCAGGTTCGCGCCGTCAAGGTACACGTCGGTAGAGCCGTAAGGCTGCGTTCCGTTCGCGGAGAACTGGCCGGCGGGTCCGTTGTTGGTGCCGGTGACCTGGCTGTTGTAGCTCGATGTGGCGCCGCTGAAGACGACGCCGGGCATCATCTTGATGAGCTCAGCGGCGTTGCGGCCGGTGAGGGTCGCGGTGTCAACCAGTTCGTTGTTGAGCGTCGCGCTGACTTCAGCGGTATCTACGGGGACTTCAGCATCCTGACCGGAGATAACCGTTACGGCCGTCTGTTCTCCGCCGATCTTCAAACGGATATTGGGAACTGTACGGCTGTCGCCCTGATTAAGAACGATGCCGTTCATTTCCCAGGGAGCGAAGTTTGGGGCCGTGACGTGAACTGTGTAGGCGCCGGGAATCAGTGCAGTGACTGACCAGAATCCCGAACTGTCGGCGGTCGTCGTACGAGGGTCGCCTGTCGCATCGTTCTTGACGACGACCTGCGCTCCGGGCACACGGGCTTCGGTCTGATCGGTAACGATACCGCTCAGAGTGCCCGTGAGTTGTTGCGCGTTTGCGATGGAGAACGACGTGAGCATGACTGCGATCAGCAGCCAAGGCACGCAACGGACCCACCGTGACATCGCGGACGATGTCTCGTTCTTGTTAACAAACATTTACCAGCCTCCTGAAGCGTTGCTGTTTTGTTTTGTAGTCTCGACGCGGCCTGACACCGATGTGCTGGTGGTTGGCCGATCGCCCGAAATCTCTCTGGAGATTCCGGTTTCGATCAAATGTCGAATGTTGATATCGGCTAGGCCATGAATTGCGGACTATGACGGTATTCGCAAATCAGTGGAATTCGACGATATCTACTCCAGATCGCACTTTCAGTCATCCGAGTTGAGCAACAGGTGCGACTATTGTTCGGCTCGGAGGTCATCCCTTAGTTGGAGGTTTGACTCACAGAACGATACGCTCGGCCCATTGGCGCGGAATGTGACTGGAATCACGATTCCTCTTGTGATGTTCAGGACCGAAGTAATGTCTTTGACTACAAACCGGTTCGGGCGCAGGGCATGGAGTGAAAGCTCGGTCAGGTTCGGAAGATGGCGTGGTCTTCTCGGCTACTGCCGGGCGGCAGGATCGCGGGCGAGCTGGTCGTTGAGCGCGCGAGCCTCTGCGTTCTCAGGATCGAGGGCGAGGGCTTTCTCGACCGCACCGCGCGCTTCGGAGAATCGAGACAAGACGGCCAGTTCGGCGGCGAGGTTCACCCAGGCTTCAGTCCATGCAGGCGCGGACTGAACCGCCAGCCGGAAGTGCTCGACGGCGGCAGTGGCATCTCCGGCCCGAGCCAGAAGGAAGCCTAACTCGTTCTGAGCGGCGGCCAGTTTAGGGTCCAGCTTCACGGCATGTTCTAATTGCGCGCGCTCAGCATCGGCATCGCCGGCCTTGCGGAGGGCGACGGAGAGCTTGTAACGGTAGAGCGCATCCTCTGGCTGGCTTTCAACTGCCTCGCGGTATTTGGCAATGGCTTCGTCCGTCATTCCGCTGTCGAGATTTTTGTCGGCGAGAGCGATGGCCGCCTCTGCCGCGGTTGACTCTTCATGCGCTTTCTTCAGCTGCTGGTATGTCTTCATCTCTTGCGCAGCGAGCTCAGGCTGGCCCAGACCGCGAAGAGCCTTGGCGAGTTCGAAATGTGCTTCGGGCAAAGGGATCTTCAACTCGATGGATCGTTGAAGATTCTCCACCGCTTCTTTCCACTGGTGAAGCTGAACCTCGACGACACCGAGGTGGTAATGAGCGTTGTTGTTCTCAGGGTCGAGCTTCGCGGCTTCTTGCAGATGGGTTCGCGCCTGCTCCGGGTTTCCGTCCTCCGCCTCGATGATGCCGCAGAGATACAAAACTTCGGAGTCGTGAGGACGCGCAGCCAGAAGTTTGGGAGCCATGGGACGCGCCTTCTCATATTGGTTCAGAAGTACGAGGACGCGAAAGAGTTCGATCTGCTCGTCAATGTTGTCTGGGTGGGCGTTGGCGGTTTCTGTCACGAGCTTGATGGCGTCGGCGTTGCGGTGCATTCGGACGAGTACGACAGTCATCGCTTTTGTAAGGTCGATGGAGTCGGGATGGAGTTGAAGACCTTCTTTGAGGACGCGTTCGGCATCATTGAGATATCCGAGCTGGCCAAAGGCGCGGGAGAGATTGATGGCAAGGTGCTCGGTTCGCGGCGCATCGCGAAGGAGCATGATGGCCTGCGGGTACTCCTGCCGAGCCAGGAGTCCAGCACTCAAGCCTTCGAGCGCGGGCTCTGATGCATGCTCAATGCCGAGGGCGAGATGCCACTGGTCTTCAGCGGCCTGCTGTTTGCCCTGGTCTTTGTAGATGGAGGCGAGGAGGAGATGCGGCTTGATGACGCCGGGTTCGAGGCGCGCGGACTCTTCGATTTCGGATTGGGCTTCGGCAGTGCGTCGCAGCGCGAGAAGGGCCAAGCCGTCAAGATAGCGCAGTTGGGCAGACTGCGGATCTTTCTTCAACGCTGCACGGAAGGTCTCAACCGCACAAATGAAATCATTGTGGCTGGCGTACCAGCTGCCAAGGGCGACTGCGTTGTCTTGCGTGGGATGGGCCTTGAGGCTTGCGACAAGGGGGGCTGGTCCTTTACACACTGCGTGCGCGCGGGGGGCCAAAGCCAAGAGGCAAGCCAGTACACCTGCGGCGAGTCGCGCGCCAGGCCGGATCAGCACTGAAGGGATCTCCTGAAGCCAGCATACCAATTCAAAGTGTGTCGTCTGTGACGCGTGAACGTGCTGAATATGCCAAACTGCATCTTAGGGATAGAGGGTAGGAATCATGGAATGGCAAGACCAGGGAATCAGTTCGGACATTGAGGATCGCCGGGGAAGCAGCGGCGGCGGCTTTGGGTTTGGCGGCGGGATGGGAATTGGCGGATTTATCCTGCTGCTCATTCTGAGCGTGGTGACTGGGCGGAATTTCCTCTTCTCGGGTGGCGGATCTTCGAATGTGCAGCCGGAGCCGGGGCCATCGAATGGGCCAGTGCAGGAGTCGCCTGGCGAGCAACGCGATGTGCACCTGGTCAGTTTTGTACTGGATGATGTGCAGAAGAACTGGGGAGAGATCTTCGCGGCGCACGGGCGGCAGTACCGGCATGCGAAGCTGGTCCTTTATCGGGATATGACCTACTCGGGCTGCGGAACGGCGCAGGAGTCAACAGGTCCCTTCTATTGCCCCGAGGATGAGAAGGTCTATATCGACCTTGGGTTCTGGCAGGAGCTGAAGCGATTCGGCGGCGATACGGGCGACTTCGCACAGGCCTATGTAGTTGCACACGAGCTCGGACACCACGTGCAGAAGCTGCTGGGTATTGAGCAGAGAATGCGGCGGCTCTCTCAGCAGGATGAGGGCGAGCAGAATCCCCTGTCGGTGGACCTGGAGCTACAAGCGGATTGCTTCGCAGGAGTGTGGGGGCACAGCACAGAACAGCGCAACATCGTTCATGAGGACGACATTGCCGGAGCACTGAGAGCCGCGGCGGCGGTGGGTGACGACCACCTCCAGAAGATGAGCGGGAGAGCAGTGAGTCCGGAGAGCTGGACGCATGGCTCGAGCGCTCAAAGACAGGAGTGGTTCAAGCGGGGACTCGATGGCGGAGATGTGAATAGCTGCACGACGTTCGATGGGAAGCTGGCACCCTGAACAAATCGGGGCTCAGGATCAGGGCGGCAGGGGAATATGGACTAGCGCGCATCTACAATCATCCACATGCTCTGGTCCGACCTCATTGCCGAACTCAGTACGATCGGCTCCTCCGGTTCTGCTTCGCGGCCCGTCACGGGCATTGAATATGATTCCCGCCGCGTCCGTGCCGGATCTGTCTTCGTGGCGATGAAGGGCGGCAGCACCGACGGCAATCGTTACGTCGACAAAGCGATCGCGTCCGGAGCCCTCGGCATCATCACCGATTCATCGCAGACCTTTGATCATCTTGTCGTCTACAAATCGGAAATCCCCATCGTCGAAGTCGAGCACGGACGTCGCGCACTCGCCGAAGCTTCTGCCGCATTCTTCGGCCATCCCGAACGCAAGCTCGCCGCAACCGGTATAACCGGTACCAACGGTAAAACCACGACCGCATTTCTCACGGAAGCACTTCTCAACGCCGCCGCCCGCAAAACCGTCCTTATCGGCACCATCGAGTATCACGTTGCGGGGCAGGTTCGTCCTTCGCTCCACACCACGCCCGAATCGCGCGACCTCTTCGAACTCATGGCCGAAGGCGCCAACCGCGGAGCCACCGAACTCGTCACCGAAGTTTCAAGCCATGGACTGGACCAGGGGCGCGCCGCCGGCATTCCCTTCGACGTCGCCGTCTTCACCAATCTCACTCGCGACCATCTCGACTATCACGTCACGATGGAGAAGTACTTCGCAGCCAAGCGTCTTCTCTTTGATGGCACTATCTATCCCGCCCCGCGGGTCGCCGTGCTCAACGCCCACGACGAGCGAACCCCCGACTTGATCGAAGCCGCCCGCGCGGCCGGCTCCAGCATCTGTACCTACGGCATCGGCATCGGCGATTTTCGCGCGGCTTCGCACAAGCTCACTCCCGGCGGCGCCAGCATCCAGCTCGAAACCCCCGCCGGATCCGCTCACGTCACCTCTCGCCTGGCCGGCGACGTCAACGTTCTCAACCTCCTCGCCGCCTTTACCGCCGCTCACGCCCGCGGAGTTTCCTTCGACGAACTCGTCGCCGCTGTTCCGCGTCTGAAGCCGGTGCCTGGCCGCTTCCAGCCCGTCGATGCAGGGCAGCCTTTCACCGTAATCGTGGACTACGCGCACACCGACGACGCTCTGCGCAATCTCACCGCTCTCGCCCGCCAACTCGTCATCGCAAACAACGGCCGCATCATCACGCTCTTCGGTTGCGGCGGCGATCGCGATCGCACCAAGCGCCCCAAGATGGGCTATGCAGCAGGGGAGGGAAGCGACTTCGTCGTGGCAACCAGCGACAATCCCCGTTCCGAAGATCCCCGCGCCATCCTTGCCGAAATCGAGCCCGCGCTCAAAGCATCTGGCGTACCCTACACTATTGAGCCCGATCGAGCAGCCGCCATTCATCTCGCGCTTCAGTCTGCCCAGCCCAACGACGTGGTTCTGATCGCCGGCAAAGGCCACGAAAAGGAACAGATCGTCGGAACCCGCACCGTTCCGTTTGACGACTCCGAAGTAGCACTCGCAGCATTGCGCGATTTAGGTTACGGTGGAATGTCATGAAATTGACACTCGCAGAAGCCGCCATCGGGGCGGGCGCCATGCTTGAAGCGCCCTCGAGCCTCTCGTTTCCGGGCGGCCGCGTAGCCACGGGCTACTCCATCGATTCGCGCACTGTCGCCTCCGGTGAACTCTTCTTCGCGATCAAGGGCGAGCGCTTCGATGGTCACGACTTTATTCCCGCGGCCATCGAACGTGGAGCCGTCGGGGCCGTTGTCTCTCGTGCAAAACTCTCCACACTTCCTGACGCCGCTCTTGCAGTTCCGCTTCTCGTCGCCGAAGATTCACTTCTAGCGCTCCAGTCGCTCGCATCGCATGTGCGACGCCAGTGGGGCAAACGCGTCGTCGCCATCACGGGCTCAGCGGGCAAGACCACGACGAAAGAAGCCATCGCCGCCGCGCTCGCCGCAAAGTTCAATGTCCTTAAATCGATCGGCAACCTCAACAATAACTATGGGCTCCCACTGCAGCTTCTCCGCCTCCAGCCCGAACACGAATACGCCGTCATCGAGATGGGCATGAACCACCTCGGCGAGATCGCAGCGCTCTGCCGCATTGCCTCCCCAGACTGGGGAGTCGTCACCAACGTCGGCACGGCGCACATCGAAAACTTCACCGAGGGTCAGGCCGGCATCGCACGCGCTAAATACGAGCTCATCGCCTCGCTTCCCGCCAATGGAATCGCCTTCCTCAACTGCTCCGATCCGTACGTCTCGCAGTTCGGCCGCGACTTCCGCGGCAAGGTGGTCTACTTTGGAGTCGGTCCTTGCGGCGATCCCGCCATCCTCGACGTCAAGGAAGATCCCACCGGCTTGCACGTTCACTACCGAGCCGGCGAGCACGACGGCCGCTTCATCCTTCATCTTCTCGGCAGTCACAACGCGCAGAACGCCATTGCTGGACTAGCCGTTGCCATTGAGGCCGGAGTCGGAATCGATCACGCCATCGCCGCGCTTGAGTC
>DATJEO010000060.1:0-9298 GCA_035496515.1 Occallatibacter sp. | reverse complement strand
GAGCAGCTTTCAGCTCTCAGCTGTCGGCTATCAGGGACGAACTCAGTTCTAGTTCAGAGTTCGTGGTTCATGGTTCGTGACTGGTTATCAGCGGTGTTCGCGTGGGGTGGAGTTTCTTGCTTCCCACCCATTCGGCAACAGCGGCCGAATGGATGGGGCACCCAGCGTGATTTCGACTACATCTCTATTTTCCTGAAATTGGGGATATAGCCTGCAAAGCCCCCTATAGAAAGATTCCGAGTGGAATGAACATCTTATGCGGGGTTGGTCGGATGAGCGGCTTGACTTCGCAGATTTTCGGTTCAGGTGTTCGCGATATTCATGGGATCGTTTGATCCTTGCAGGCTCGAAGCTATGAGGCGAAAAGCAACTGCGGGTCCTTCGACTGCGTTGATCGCAATCGCGATCAACTCCGCTCAGGATGACAGTCGTTATTGGAAGATCGCTCGTGCAGATCAACTCCGCTCGAGATGACGTCAGTATTCATGCATCGCTGGAGATGAATCGTCCAACTCATCTTCGAGACGAAGTGAACGCTTGAGTCTCCGCAACTAATCCATCGACATGCTGAGCTGGTGGCGGACGTCAGCGCCGCGCACCCAGAAGATCACGTCAGTCGCGATGTTGGCGGCGTGGTCGGCGATGCGCTCGAGACTGCGGGAGACCATCATGCCGTTCATGGCTTGCTGGGTGTACTGCGGCTTATCCTGAATGAGCTTGAGCAGATCGGCCTGCGCGGTGCGGTTCATGCGGTCGATCTCGTCGTCCATCTCGCGCACGGAGTCTGCGATACGGGCGTCTCCCTCGAGCAAGGAGAGAATAGCCGTGCGAATCATGCGACCTGCGCACTCGCGCATCGCCGAGTAGTCCACCGGCAACTCGACGTTCTCGGTTCTCATGATGTCGCGAGTGCGACGCGCGATGCCGAGGGACTGGTCGCCGATGCGCTCGAGGTCGCCATTGATCTTGATGACGGCGAGGATGAAGCGGAGGTCGATGGCCATGGGCTGCTCTTTGGCGAGAAGTTCATAGGCCATTTCGTCGAGCTCGCGCTGGGCGGTGTTGATAGCGGTCTCATTCTGCTTCACGTAGAGACAGAGCGTCTGGTCGCGCTGGATGTAGGCATCAACCGCGGACTCGACTCCCTGCTGGGCCAGGGCGGCCATGGCAAGGAGTTGATCCTTCAGTTCGGCGAGCTGCTGCTGAAAGTGAATACGAGGCAAAACGGTCCCTTCTCTACTGATTGTGCATCAAGACATGTTACGGTACGACGAATTTCGTGCGAGGCATCTGATTCGGCATGATTTGCAGGAGGGCTGCCCGGGGCTAAAGCCCCCCGGAAGAGAGGCGAAGCGTATATCCAGGGGCCTGAAGGCTCCTGCTCCCTCCGTTCAAGGTTTCTAGAGGCGCCTTACCTCGTCCGTTCCCTCGGCGTTGTACGCGTGGTCATTCGCGCGGGTGCCTTAGGCTATGAAAGATGGACTCGACTTTGAACAAGAGCGGCGAGGCGCGGATGCTTTCGATTGATCCTGCGGAGCAGCAGCAGCGGCAGATTTACAAGTTGATGACGGGGATGATTGTGCCGCGGCCGATCGCGCTGGTGTCGACGGTGGACGCGAAAGGCAATGCAAACCTTGCGCCTTTCAGCTTCTTTGCGGGGGTGGGGTCGGCTCCTCCGACGGTGCTCTTCTGCCCGGCACTGCGCCCGGGTGATGCCGCGCATGAAGGGGAAAGAAAAGACACGCTGCGCAATGTGGAGGAGACGCGGGAGTTCGTTATCAACGTAGTGAGTGAGAGCATTTCCGCTCAGGCAAACGCGACGGCCGCAGAGGTAGGGCCGGAGGTGGACGAGTTCAAGCTTTCAGGGTTGACGCCCGTGACGAGCGAGGTGGTGAAGCCGCCGCGGGTGGCGGAGTCGCCGGCACAGATGGAGTGCAGGCTGGTGCAGGTGATCTATACCGGAGACAAGCCCGCCAGCGGAGTGATCGTGTTGGGGGAGGTGGTCCGGTTCCATGTGCGCGAGGAGTTCTTTGAGGACTTCCGCATAGACCCGGCGGGACTGGATGCGGTGGGCCGCATGGCCGGGAATACATGGGTGAGGACGCGCGATCGCATTGAACTGATCCGGCCGAAGCAGGCTTGAAGCAGCTTAGGCTCTGCGCTTGTGAACGGAGCTATACTTGTGCCGGGCTTCATCTACGACTGCGTTCCGCTAAATCGACGCGGAAAGGAGGGTTGGCTTCCATGCACATCTATGAACCGATTCTCCCCTTCAGACACTTCCACATTCATATTTCGATGGCCCTTGTCTGGCGCATTCTGCTGCTGCTTGCTCTGCTGCTGGCGGTTCCGTTTCTGGCAAGCTGCCGGCATCATGAGCAGGCGATTGTCGCGGCATCGGACGCGACAATGACACTCTCGAGCGAGCGTCTGCAAGGGGGCAGTTTCCCCAAGGAGTTTACGTGTGACGGCGAAGATAAATCGCCGGCGCTCGCGTGGACCCATCCGCCTGAGAGCGCTAAAAGCCTGGCGCTGATCGTGACCGATTCCGATGCGCCGAGCGGAAGCTTCACGCATTGGGTTGTGTACAACCTTCCGGCAAACCTGAATGGACTGCCGGAGGGTGTTCCGAAGCAGGGTCAGCTGGCGCATGGCGGGAGGCAGGGCAAGACCGATTTCGGAAAGGTCGGCTACGGAGGGCCATGTCCTCCGGGGGGAAAGGCGCATCGGTATGTGTTCACGCTGTATGCGCTGGATACCGAGATTGCTGTGGAATCGGGGGCGCCACGAGAACATGTGGAGGCGGCGATGAAGGGGCACGTGGTGGGGCAGGGGGAGTTGGTGGCGAGGTATGGAAGATAGGACCAGGCAATGGGAAGATTGACTGCCTTATTCATTACCCTCGGTTTAGCTACATGTGAGGCTCAGGTAATCGGTTCGCCACCGAACAGGATTGCTGTCAAGCCCGAAACCGCAGAAGCCCTTCTTATACACAGGGAAGAACCAGCTTGCCAGAAAGACCCCGACGGTACCAGGGTTACGGGAACCGTCGTTGTAAGAATCACGATCGGACGTAGCGGCAAGGTGATTCATACGCGTACGACTTCGGGACCGAAGCTGCTTCAACCCGTTGGGTTGGCGGCCGTGCGCAAATATCTATACAGGCCCTATTTGTTGAGCGGCAACCCTGTTGAAGTCGTGACCATCGTCTCCATCCCGATTGATTGCATCTTTCATACCGGGCAAGCCTGATTCACAACGAAGATGAAAAACAGATTCTTCGCTTACCACCCCCAAGCTGAAGAAAGCGCTTGGGGCCCCGTGCGCTCAGAATGACAGCTGAATATCTGGACCCTAAAAGTTCAGCCACATCGTTTCCAGAATCCTCCGTATGTTTTGCTGATCAATCTGCCGCCATGTCTTTGCCTTTGACTTCGTGGCCTAGCGAAGCCAGGAGGGCGAGGGAGAGCGCGACGATGATGACGCTGATGGCGAGGACGTGGTTGTAGCTGCCCCATTTTTCGGCGGCGAGGGCCTGGGCTTTTGCGTTCCAAGAGGTGACGAGGCCGCCGAGTTGATAGGCGAGTCCGGGAGCAGTGGCGCGGACAGGCGCAGGGGTGAGTTCGGCGAGGTAAGCGGGGACGACTCCCCAGGCGCCCTGCACCATGAACTGCATGACGACAGCTCCGATGGTGAGGGTCAAGGCGGTGTGTCCGTAGGCCCATGCGGGGATGGCGAGGAGCGAGAGCAGCGCGGCGGCGATGATGGCACGCTTGCGTCCCCAACGCTCAGAGAGAGTGCCGAAGACGAAGCCGCCGGCGATCTGGGCGAAGCCATAGATGACGCCGATGGTGCCGACGAGCTGCGGGGAGAGCTTCATCTGGACTTCGAGGAATGTGGGGTAGACATCCTGCGTGCCGTGCGAGAAGGACATGAAGGCGGTCATGAGAAGCACGAGGAAAAGGAATGTGGGCAGGAAGGATTTGAGGGCGGCGAGTTTATGGGTGAAGGATTCGCGCTGAGGGTTGGCGCGGCGTTTGTGGTCGGAGGCGAGCCACACGGGCGATTCCTTGACGCGGGCCTGAACGTAGAAGACGAGAAGCGCTGGCGATGCGCCAAGGATGAAGAGGCCGCGCCAACCGATGGAGTGGAAGAAGAGCGCGAAGGCGGCGGAGGCGAGGATGGATCCGAAGGCGTAGCCCTCCTGGAGGATTCCGGAGAAGGTTCCGCGACCTTCGGTGGGGAGAGTTTCAAAGGCGAGTGCGGCGCCGACGCCCCATTCGCCGCCCATGGCGATGCCGAAGAGTGCGCGGAGTACGAGGAGCATGCTGAGCGAGGGGGCGAAGGCGCAGGCGAGTTCGATGACGGAAAAGCTGAGGATGTTGAACATCAGGACGGGGCGACGGCCGTAGCGGTCGGCGAGGACGCCGAAGAGGAGTGCGCCTATGGGGCGAAAGGCCTGGGTGAGAAAGACGGCGCCGAGGACGTCGGAAGGCTTGGCGTGGAAGTCGGCGGAGATGGCTTTGACGCAGAAGATGAGGAGGAAGAAGTCGAGACTGTCGAGGGTCCAGCCGAGGAAGGCGGCGATGAAGGTGTGCCGCTGAGAAGGGCTAAGTCGCCTGAAATCGTGGACAAAGGACATGAGCCGGAGAATAACAGACCGTCACATATGGATTGACATCGGCCGGAAGGTCTGAGGAAATATTTGTTGAAACGAATAATGCTCGTGGCGCGTCTGTTAGAGACACGCAATTTGCGGCTTCCCGGCTGTTCGCTCGCGCGAACGCCCGTCTTCGAAACGAGTTGTTGACGAAGACGCGACATTGACAATGAACCACTGCCGGCGCTCGGTCGCCCGGCTTCTGAAAGGACAAGGACGAATGAAGCGGTTGGTAATGGCATCGATGCTGGCAATGGGAGTTTTGGCGACGACGGTTCCCACGTGGGGACAGACTTCGACATGGACTCCGGACAAGGCGCATAGCGAGGTCGACTTCACGATTCTGCACATGAGCATTTCGAAGGTGCATGGGCGATTCGGGATTTCGGACGGGTCGATCACGTGGAATGAGGCGGACATTACGAAGTCGAGCGTGAAGATGACGATCGATGTGGCTTCGGTGGATACGGGTGTTGCGCCGCGCGACAACGATATCAAGAGCGCGAGCGCGTTCGATGTGGCGCAGTTCCCTACCGCGACGTTTGTGAGCACGAGCGTGGCGAAGGCGGACAAGGGATTGACGGTGCAAGGAAATCTGACGCTGCATGGTGTGACGAAGCCGGTGACGCTGGCGGTGGAGGGTCCGATGGGACCTGCGCCGGGAATGGGCGGCAAGATGCACGCGGGATTTTCGGCGACTACGACGATCAGCCGGACGGCGTTTGGGATTGGGACGAAGTATCCCTCGGCAGTGCTGGGCGACGAAGTGCAGTTGAGTATTGAACTTGACGTTGTGAAGCAGTAGCAGTGTCGGCTCGGGCGGGGAGCGCGGGCCGGCATTTCTGGGCATTCAAGGGAGCGAGTGCATGGCGGGCTTGAAGCAGGAGATCGCACAACAGCGGCCCTTCTCCAGCGTAGAGGAGGAGGCGCTGCTGAATGTGCTGAGGACTTCAGACTGTCTGCAGCGGGCTTTTGTGCGCAGGACACGGCACTGGGGAATTACTCCGACGCAGTACAACGTGCTGCGGATTTTGCGGGGTGCGCATCCGCAGGGTCTGACGTGCTCGGAAGTGGGCGAGCGGATGATTACGGCGGTGCCGGATATTACGCGGCTGCTGGCGCGGATGAAAGCGCAGAAATTTATCCGGCAGCAGCGGGACAAGAAAGACCGGCGCGTGGTGTGGACGCAGATCAGCGCGACGGGGCTGGAGTTGCTGAGCAGGGTCGATCCGGAGATTACACAGATTCCGGGGGAATTGCTGGGTCATCTGAATCGCAAGGAGCTGGATGAGTTCATTCGACTGCTGGAGCTGGCGCGCAGGGACTGCATGGATCGAGAGACGCCGGTGAGTTGCGAGGGCGAGAGCTGCGAAACGAACTGAGGTTAGAGGGTGGAACGGACGCCTGCCCGCCCACACTCCTGGAGGTATGAGGCCCACCAATCTAGCTGAATAAAGCGTCATCCCACGATTGTGCTTCGTCCCACATCGGAGTGGGCTCAAAGTAGCCAGTTCCGGGTTTGAGATGACGCTTGAGCTCGTCATCATTGAGCGTTATGCCCAGGCCGGGAGTGTCGGGAACCCTGATGAAGCCCTTGTTAACTATTGGCTTTTCAATTCCGGTCACCAGGTCCTGCCAGAAGGGCACGTCGAGCGAATGGTTCTCAAGTGCGAGGAAGTTCCGCGTGGCCGCCGCACAGTGGACGTTGGCCATACAGCTGACGGGGGTTCCCGCAAAGTGCATTGCCATGGGAACGCCATAGCCGAAAGCCATATCGCCGATGCGGTGCGTCTGCAGAATTCCACCTGAGGTTGCAAGGTCAGGATGAATCTTGTCGACAGCGTGCTCCCGGCAGAGCGTCTCGAAATCTTCGAGCTTGTAGATGTCTTCGCCGGTGAGAGTTGGAGTCGGGCTCTCCTGCGTGATCTCTTTGAGCAGATCCGTGTAATACCAGGGAATCACATCCTCCATCCACTCGAGGTTAAATTTCTCGAAGGCTTTGCCGAGTTTGATCGCGGACTTCACTCCGATATGACCAAGGTGGTCCATGGAGAGCGGCATGTCGTAGCCGATGTTCTCGCGCACCGCGGCCACATACTCGCACAGCCGGTCGACGCCCTTATCGGTGACCTCTGTAGCAATGAAGGGATGAGGCTGGTTGCGAAGTTCCCATTTGTCCATACCTGCGGGCTGCATGACGGTGCCGGGAATGCCTTCGAGAACGTTGATACCCAAGTCCATCTTCATCCAGGTAAGGCCGATGGCTTTGCGTTCTTTCGCGCGACGCCCATACTCCTGGGGGTCCATCGATTCCGTGGTATCGGCATAGATGCGAATCTCATCGCGCCACTTGCCGCCGAGCATCTGGTAAACGGGGATGTTGTAGACCTTACCCGCAATGTCCCAGAGGGCCATCTCAACAGCGCACACACCACCAGCCTGACGCGCATTGCCGCCAAATTGCGCGATCTTCTGGAAGAGATAGTCAATGCGTAGAGGATTTTCGCCGACGATGCGGCTCTTCAGCACCATCGCATACTGCGGTCCTGCGATATCACGCACCTCGCCGAGACCATAGACCCCCTGGTTGGTGTCGATGCGGATCAGCACGCAGGGGCTTGGGCCAGGCTTGACCACCACCGCGTATCGCATGTCCGTGATCTTGAGGCTCGACGGGCTTGATGCCGTGTTGACGTTCTTGATCTCTGGCTCGGCATCCGCAAGGGTTCCGACGGCTCCGCCAGCGAGAAGAGTGAGTGATGACTTGAGAACGCGACGACGATCAATGCGGATTCCATTGGCATTCGACATTTCGGTGCACTCCTTCGCGGGATAATTTCTGCCGCGTGCTACTCCTCCTGTGTTGGGCGCAACTGGTCATTGGTGGGCGCGAGCCGAAAGGTTAATCGTCCTTCCGCTGCTTCGCCTTGGCCAGGAGCTCGTCGAACTCGCTTCGCGGCATCTTGAGCTTGTCCGGATGGGCATCGATCCATTTCGCAAAAGCGTCGTACTTGGCCGCGTTCCATCCGCCTTCAAACTGCGCGCCATTCTTTCCTTCGCGATTGCGCTCGAAGTTGTACTCATCGGTGAGGGAGGTGAACTCGGCAGCACTGATTGCATCTTCGGCGAGGATGGCAGGAATGAACAGAACACCCTCAGGCTTCGCCAAAACCAGATCGCCCGGGAGAACGACCGCCCTTCCAATCCGAACCGGGGCGTTGATGGCGGTGAGTTGCATATCGGCCCATGCGGAGGGATCGTATCCGCGATAGAAGCCGTTGAAGCCGGGGATCTCGCGGTTTTCTTCCTGGTCGCGAATACCCGCATCGAAGACGAAGCCAGTGTGCGTATGCGCCGCGACAGCGTTGCCAAGGTTCGATCCGATAAGCGTGCCCTCGATAATCTTGCCGAAGCCATCAGCGACATAAACGTCGCCGATCTGCAGTTCGTTGATGGGCCAGCTGTTGGTTGCGCTGACCCTGCCCTCTGCTTTGCCCTCGGCCAGAATGGCACGGGTCATGTCGGCACGTGCAGGCATGTACTGCGCGGTCAGCGCGCGTCCGGCGAAGGGCTTGTCGATGTGCAGCGCCTGCCAGCCGCTCTCAAATTGATTGCGGTATCCGTGAGCGCGGAGATACTCCCAGACATCTTCGATGGTCATCGACACTGCTCGCTTTAGCAGGGAATCGGGGACCCTGGGACGACCGTCGGGAAATCTATCGCCTTTCCACTCCGAGGTGTAAAAGAGCATCTGGTCGTGCGTCATCTTTACCTGGCCGAATGCAGCACCGGAGGCAACTAACATCGCGAAGATGGCGCAAGCTGACCGGATCATTCTCTTCATGCAGGCTCCTCTCTCAGTTCATGTGCCGGTCCATTCTAAGGGAAGCAAGCGCGGTCATGGGCGCGTGTTAAGGAAATAGCTCTGGCCTTGGCAAGGCTAGTCCACCAGTCAAGGCAGTACGATGTGTGCCTCGCGTATGCGGGTTCGAAGGCACGCACTACTTGAGCGAGAGGGCCTACAAATCAGCGGTGCCGATGTCGCGCATAACCATGGGAGCATCAGCCGGATCGAGCGTCATCGCTACGGCTGTCACGCCCGTTAGGTGCAACGCATTCAAGTCACCGATCTTCCGTTCCTGTCCTCCGCCCACTCCAATGCTGTGCAAAATGTAGTAGACGATCTACATCCATTGGGAGTAGAGTGTCTACATCTATGAGCGAAAAGGACCAATACAAGAACCGGATTGAGCTGCTGCAGGGGACACTCGACATGCTTGTACTTCAGACGCTGCAGTGGGGGCCGCAGCATGGATATGGCATTGTGCAAGCGTTACGTTTGCGATCCGGAGATGTGCTTCAGGTGGAGACTGGATCCCTGTATCCAGCCCTCCATCGATTGGAGCGCCACGGTTGGGTGCAGTCTGACTGGAAGCAGTCGGAGAGCAAGCAGAGAGCGCGATTCTACCGAATCACGGCCAAGGGGAAGAAGCAGTTGGCCTCGGATCTGGGCCGATGGGAGCGGATTGTCGAAGCGATTGGGTCGGTGATGTACGTCAAGCCGAAGGAGAGTGAGTCATGAAGTGGTTTCCGAGCTTCGGATTTCGGCGACGCAAGCGCGAATTGCAGGAAGAGATC
>DATJEO010000059.1:0-22730 GCA_035496515.1 Occallatibacter sp. | reverse complement strand
CCGCTTCACTGAAGCTCTGCCCAAAACCCGCAGCGGCAAGATCATGCGCCGTCTTCTCCGCGAACTGGCCACCCACGGCGAAATCAAAGGCGACGTCACCACCCTCGAAGACTTCACCGTGATCGCCAAACTCCGCGAGGCGGAAGAAGGTTGACGTTGCTCGATGACAGTACTTTGGTGCCGCCAAAGTCGGAAGAGCGCGGCAAACGCAAGCTAGACTCGTCAGAGTTGGTTGGGCATTCGATGAGGTCTGAGGGCATTGAGCATTCGCAGTTGTGGCGGCGCTGCGCCATTATCGCAATGGCGATCTCAATGACTACGGGAATCGATGCTCTCCTTGCTTGGCAGGTGCGTGGGCCGATTGCAAATGGCTCAACAGATTTTCTAGCCTTCTACACTGCTGGACAATTTGTCTCGCAAGGCAACGGCATTGGTCTATTTACCCGCTCACCGTTTGTTTCTGCCCCATTTACTCACGCGCCATACGAAGCTCTCTTGTTCGTGCCATTGGCACACTTTTCCTATCCCGTGGCGGCCTGGGTCTGGTGTGTTCTTAACATCATCATTGCAAATCTCTGCGTTTTTTTACTTCTGCCGTGCTTTCCAAGAGTGTCCAAACGACCAGAACTCGCGTTCCTTGCAGTGGGAATGTTCCTGCCTGTGCTCATTGCGGAGTTCAATGGGCAGGATTCACTGCTAACCCTCCTGATGCTTGTTCTTTGCTTCAAAGCACTATCCTCCCATAAGACTGCGTTGGCCGGATGCGCGCTGGCATGTGCATGTTTCAAGCCGCCTCTCGCCATTCCCATGCTGCTGCTGATTGTAGCCACCTCGAAACGGCCGTGGGTGTTCCTGCGCGGCTTCATCGCAACCAGCTGCATCCTGCTGCTGATTTCGGCCAAGGCAGTAGGCTGGGGAGGACTGGTCCAGTATTTCCGGTTCTTGCGTGCCTACGCGGCTGGTCCAGATCAATACCATGTGTACGACATGCCAAATCTGCGTGGCTTCATAACATGGCTGTTTGCTAGCCACATCGGCGAGACAATACTTCAGGGTGCACTCGCCACACTCTCCTTCTTCGCCTTGATTCTGGTTATCTGGATCGTGCGTCGGGAAGACCTGGAATTCCAATCGCAGCACTATGCCTTGTTCGTTACGGCAACGATCCTGGTGGCATTTCATGAATATTCCTACGATCTCGTCCTGCTTGTTCTTCCGATTCTGATCATCTGGAACTCAGCAGGTTCACAGTCCAGCAGAGGAAATCGGTGGATGCGACTGGCACCCCTAGTTCTGATCATCGGCTCAGTAGCCGCTTCGCTGAAGCCGCCGATCTATACCTGCGCGATCGTCTTACTGTTCGTCCTGCTTTGCTGGACCTTGTCAACGTCCAGATTGCATTCCCGCCCGCATCAAGCCGCCGTAGTTGCGTAGATCGCTGAGCCGCTTCCGGTCTGCTGCTCTGGAATTTTTTCACACTCCCAGTTGCGACACAGGTAGGATGGTTTTCTGCACTCCTTCCACTCTCGGTCCAGCCGCCGCGCCTTGCTTCGCATCGAACAATATTGTCAATTTTTTGCTTTATTGCCTTGGGTCTAACGCGACGTCGGACTATGCTCGCTTTCAATGTCCTCCTTTTTCCCTTATCCCCAGAGGACCCATGGACCCCGCAAGCTACTGCGTCTATAACGTGACCCGGAACGCTCTGCTCAGTGAGCGGGTCGTGTCCGTGTCCGAACCCCAGACACCCCCCCAATTGCTTGCGCTCGTTATGAACGGTCCCGGCCGCGATCCTCACTTCTGCATTCGCCTAACCAATGTTTCCCTGGTACCGGACATACCGCGCCTTTTCGCCTTCGACGTCGCTTACCTCGATATCGAACAGAGAATCCTCGAAGTCGCAGATGTCGGTCCCAGCACTCCATTTCCCGCTCTCGCAAATTCGGTCGCAACCATCCTCTTTCTTTCCGATCAACTCCTCGCAAAATCCGGCACCGAAGCCGGCGACTTCATCAGAATCTGCACCGAGGCCGAACTCGCAGCCCTCTTGCGAGCTGCAGCTCAATTCCAGGCGGTTGAATCGCCGGGCTGGCCGATCGAATCACCCGGACCCTCGAGCACCATCGCCCCTGATCCCTTTGCCGGGTCACTAATCTATCTGCCCTCATCCGGAACACCTCAGAACTCCGAGATCTTTCTTGCCAGTTACGCACCGCCACTCGAAGAAACTGATTCAACCACCGAAGAAGCTTTCGTAGAGCCGATTGCCGATCTGATCACTTCAGACGCGCCAACACCTTATGAGATTACTGAACTCGTAAACGACGAGCTCCCGCCACCTCAGCAATCTGATTCAAAAGAATTCGAGCCAGAACTGGACCTGGACAAGTCGCCCCTCACCACAACCCCGCCCCTTGCGCGCTTCTTCGAGACCGCTTCACAGACTCAACTCCCTGACGAATCTCCTTCACAAACACAGAAACCCGTTGCGCCGGAGCCTTCTCAGCTCCCGTTCAATCTCCAAGCAATCATCCAGTTCGTGGACGACCAGCTTCGCCGCGAGAAAGAACAGCAGGATCAGCCTCCCCGTCAACGACCGCCAGAGAACATCAGCAAATCAGCAGACGCGGCACTGGCCGAGTCGTTCGACGCACTTGAACTCCGCGAGCGAAACTCAGCACCGGATCAGCTCATCTCATCTTTTGCTGAGGAGGAGAGCACCGAAATACTGCCCGGCCTTTCCACCGCATACGTTCCAGAGCTGTCTGACGGCAACGCGGCCGCGGGAGGTGAACCAGAAGCCGAATCAACACGCGAACCTTCGGTAAACGAAATCGGTTCGAAAGACATCACACTCCCGCTAGTTCCCCCCGCCGCCTCAACATCGGCCCCAAATCATGCTCGAACCCGCACCTGGGAGCCGGTCCCAGACGACTCCGGCGCCGTAGAGTCGCGCCGAGCCGCACCCTCACAGCCTGGGACAAACATACTCGAACCTCCGGCTGCACACGCCGAAATAGGTCCGCCATCTACACCAACACCGAGCGCAGAACCTAAACGCCCAATCCATACCTTCCCAAAAGAAAAACTCCCCTTTGCCGCCCGTGTTCAGCGCTGGCTGGCAGGTGAATCAATCTCCCTCAGCGGAAACCGCCGTCGCGGCGAGCGCATTGCGCTGCCTGGCCTCGTCGCCTTCTACTTCACTGGGGGCGCCCCCAAGCCGCACGAGATCGTCAATATCAGCAGCAGTGGTCTTTACCTCCGCAGCAAAGAGCTGTGGTCTCCCAATACCCTGGTCCGCATGACGCTTGAGCGCCAGGATGCCGAACTCGGCGAGAAGAAGTCCATCAGCGTACTCGCCCGCGTGGTTCGCATTGATGACGGCGGCATAGGCCACGAGTTCGTCACCACCGAGGTCCTCGCAAACCTCCGCGCACGGGACTTCCTCCCTCAGCAGGGAACCAATCGCAAGGCACTGGAAAAATTCCTGTCCGGTCCGAAGTAAGCCGTCTCGCGCAAGCCTCCCTAAATCTGACTGCAAACTATCTGTCGCTGCGTAAAACTCCGGCGTAAACTTCTGCTGAAAAGCAAAGCTCCGCCTCGGAGACTCCAATGCGCGATCTCGTCTACAGCGTTGCCGCCAGTCTCGACGGCTACATCGCCGGACCCAACGGCGAATTCGACTGGATCATCCACGACCCCACCATCGACTTCGGGGAAATCTTTCGCCAGTTCGACACCGCCATCCTCGGCCGCATCTGCTACGAAGACATGCTGCGCCTGGGCCGATCGCCGAAAGAACTCGGCATGAAAATCTACGTCGCCTCCACCACGCTCGATCCAGCCAGGCATCCCGACGTCACAATCGTCTCCTCAGACCTAGCAAAAACCATCTCCGAACTCAAACGCAAATCCGGCAAGTCCATCTGGCTCTTCGGCGGCGGAATCACATTTCGCAGCCTACTTGATTCTGGTCTCGTCGATCGCATCGAAATCTCCCTGATCCCAATCCTTCTCGGCGGCGGCATTCCCTTAGTCCCTCCCGGCCGCCCCTGGCCTCTCATCTTCAAGGACTCGCGCACCTTTCCAAGCGGCATCGTCTCGCTCAGCTACTCCGTTGCCATGCAACCGCAAATCTGACGCGCAGCAAAAAGGCGGAGCATGCTCGCTCCGCCTAATCAAGCTCAATTCCGATTCTCAGAAGTGATAAACCAGACCAATCCCCGCGCGCGCATTCCAGCGCAGGTGTGTCGAGAACCCTGACTGATACGGCTGAATCGTAAAGGCCGATCCAATATCATCGCCAAACGCCCGGACCGCCCACCGCGGGCTGCGGTTGTAATCTACGCCAATCCCAAACCCGCCTGCGAAAGAAATGTCTGGCTGAATCGATAGACCCCCAGTGTGGACACCCCCGAACAATCCCTCCGCATACCCGCTCCATTTCTCAAACAGGTTCCCGCGGATTACTGGTCCTACCATCACCATATCGACTTTGGGATTGCCGGGATTTTTTGAGGTCACGTTCCAGGCGTAATAGCCGCCATCCGCCTTCACCCCGAAGTGATCTCCGAAATAACGGGTCACTGAGCCGCTCACGCCCTGCAGGCCGCTGCGTGACAGGTTCACCTGGTTCAAACTTGTATAACCGTATCCGACATACGCCTCGTACTTGTACACCGGCCCCGTAAGATCCTTCGGCGGCTTCTCCGGCGCGATCTGGCCCACTGCAGCCATCGGTACAACTAAGGCCGAAGCCACGGTCAGAATCGAAAGCAGCAACTTGCTCTTCAATGCACAATCTCCTTCAAGTCATCCTGCGCTTTCACGCAGCGATCCTGCGCCGTAGCGCAACATAAGAACCCTCAATGGCCGGCGCGTCCTTGCGCGTGCTTGCCATGAACAGGCCCCAAGTATCAGTTCGGTACCCCTCTAGACTAACTGCTCCACCCCGGTTCCACGAAGCCGCTTACCGCTGCTGAACCGTCACCGGACCAGCCAGTTTCGCAACCTTGCCCGTATTCTCTGACTCTGTGACGTTTGTTCCTGCGCGAAGATAGCGCTCCATCACCGCGGGGCTCGTCCAATCCAGCCCCCACCCATCCTCAATTGCCACTGCCGTGTACTCTCCCGGCGCAACATCGCGAAACGCAAAGCTTCCATCGGAGTCTGACTGGTCCCGCCGCGTTAAGGCCTTCCACTGCGCATGCTCTTTTGGCAGCAGCACCATCATCGCTCCCGCCACTCCTTTCCCATCCTTCTTCGCAAATCCCTCAATCCTTCTCTCTGCCCCGCTTAGGGTCACCACAAGCGCCGGGCCGCTCTCGCGCAGCGTGAACACATTTCCTGCCTGCGCCTTCGCACCAACGGCTGTCCCAATCACCGGCATCCGCTTGTCTCCCGCCGTCGCCCACACTTCGTACTCACCTGGCGGAACCGGCATAAACGTGAACCGTCCTCCGCGTACCTCCGTCGCGAACTGGCTCTGTCCCGCGCCGCCATCCAGCCGATTGAGAGTCAGCATCATCTCCTCCGGCAGCGCCACTCCGGAAACCGTCCGCACCACTCCTTCCACCGCATTTGCCGCCGCTCCAGCTTCCGCATCGATCTGCTGATTCGCGCTCAAATCGATAGCCACCACCCGCTGAGGCTCGCCCATGGCCAACTCGTATCGTCCCGGCGCCACTCCGCCGAGCTCCAGCGTGCGTCCTTGAGTTCCACCGAAGAAGTCACCCGAACTCTGCGTATCAATCACCGTTCCAAATGCCAGCCGTTGCAGCTGAGGCAGCACGACGCTTCCATCCCCACGGTCCGGAGCCGGAATCGAAATGTGCAGTGAAGGAACCGCGTGCAGGATGATGTTGATCTCCTGTCGCATCCCACCCGCCAACTCAATCGGAGTCGCCGCCCGCTCGTCCGTGGTCGAATCAAAAAACGTGACAGGATAAACGACATCAAGCGCACTGTTCTTCTTTCCCGCCGCACTTCCATGCAGCGCGTACCACGGCTCTGCGGTTACTGCGAGAAAGTATTCGCCCGCGGCAAGGTCGCCGATCTCGTATTCGCCTATGTCATCTGTCGCTGTGCCGCTCGCTCTCTCGATGCGCTCCCCCTGATGCTTTGGACGCCTGAACAGCATCACATTTGCATTCGCCACCGGCTCGCCATCATCACTCGTCACTACGCCGCGCAGAACCGCATTCGGCATAATCTTGTATTGCAAATGCGTTGTGTCCTGATCTGCTCCCGTCACAATCGACGTCGCAAATTCATCGTGCTCATCGTACGAAGCCGTCCGAAACCCCCGTTTCGAAGCCGTCAGTTGATACTTAGCTGCCGCAAGATGATCCAGCGCAAATCGTCCATTCGCATCGGTCGTGGTCGCAGCCACAGCGTGCCCCGTTGCATCCAGCGCCTGCACCACGCCCTTGCGCACCGGCTCGCCCGTGACCGCATTCGAAAGCACACCCGCAACTTGAAACATCCCGGTCGAACTCGCGGCGGGCACCTGCGCATGACCAATCACAACCGCGCACATCACCGCCAATGCGGCGATTCGCCCCAGTCCTTGCCCACTCGAGCCGAAGCACCTCACTTCTGTGGCACCTCGACCGTTAGATCCGCCTCCGCATTGGGCTCCAGTGAAACAGCCTGACTCGGCAGCGACGACAGAACCGCCGCATTCCGATACTCGAGCGCCACCGGCCTGTCAAACGTGAACACGTGATAATTCCCCGGCGTCAAGCCTGTCATTGTCATCCTCCCGCCCGTCGAAATACGCAGAGTCTGCGGAACCACCCCTTGCGTCGAATCGAAATCAGGGACCACATACACCGTGTACGCTCGCTCCTCACCCGCCGTGTATCCGATCGCTCCCGGCAGTGACAAGGTCAGCCTCGCGCAATCATCCCGCAGACTCAGTAGCAGCGGAGTCGTACTGCCCGCAACGCCGAGCACCAGGGGCTCTCGTGCCAGGCTTGCTCCGCCCGCCGTAAACGACGACTCGCACAGGGTTCTCGGCCCAATAGCTGTACTCGCCCAGTACGAACCCGCGGGCACCACGAGTGGTTGCAATGGTCCTGTCGCCGGGCCTTCCGCATAACTGGTCACCATGCCGTCAGAAAGCCATCCCCCCGTCTGCGTCAGTGTTACAAATACTGGCGGATCCGCCACAGCCTGTACGACGGTCGCCTGCCCCTGCTGCGCTGTCTCATTCCTCGTGCGAGACACGCTTACCTGTACCGGACTGCCGCCAACAGCGGCCATCGGCAGATGAAGACTCGTTACCGGCCGCGCCGCTACGCTAAAACTCACTTCACCCGCGAAGCCGTGCGATCCCTGTCGTGTCATGTTGAACCGGCCCGCATCCCGGGTCGCCGCAATGTGAAAAACGCGCGACGTCATCGACACACTCAGCGAGTAGCTGCCCTCCGGCAGCATCGTTTGCGCACTGTGCGTCGACGCATCATATTGCGCAGTGTAGGGAAGCACGTTCCCCTGCGCGTCCAGTACTTGCACAGACACGTTGTCACCCGCGCCCGGTACAGTCACCGTCGCCACCACAGGCTGGAAGCGCTCCAGCGTCAGCCCGATATTCGCCTGCGCCTGTTCGCCTCCGTGCAACTGAATCTTCGCCGCGCTGCCCAGATCCCGCACGTCTGGATAGAACACGCTCGCATATCCTGCCCGCGCCACCTTGCCCGCTCCTCCCGCCTGAACGAAAATCGGAGCATCACTTTCCATCGCCGGCATCGTGTACACCGCATAAGAACCGTCCGTCAGCCCGCCAAATCTATATGCGCCCTCGCTATTCGTGCGCGCAGTTGCCGCCTCCTGCCATACCGCCCGCCCATCGCGTATCGTTCGCCTCAGCAGCACCACCTGGATACCCTCGGCGACGTCGCCAGTTGAAAGCTGAATCTGCCCTCGTATTGAATTCGCCGGTTCCATCGTGAACACAACATCACCCATCTCGGCCGCGACGATCACGTTGTGTCCGTACCCGTGCGCATTCCAAGCGATGCTGTCCGCACCCGCCTCAGCCTCATCCAGAAATCCCGGTTTGGTGATGGTGAACTCCTGCGGTCCGGCGGGGACATCCGCAATCTCAAATCGCCCCTCACCGTCCGTCAGCACGCCAGTCGATGCATCTCCGCCGATCCGCACCAGCGCGTGCGGCAGCGGATCACCCGAAACACCCAAACGCACCCTGCCGTGCACTGTCGTCGTCTGAGTAGAAACTTGCCCCGGTGCCTGCTGACCCTCAACGCACGCAACCCCGAGCAACAGAGCGAAAACAACCACGGGAACTAGCAGAAACGCAAGCCGGCGCACTTCGCGCCCGCGCTTACAGCCCATGAACTGTCTATGAAATGCCACTCCCCATTCTGACGGCTCCGCGAGGGGAAGGGAATCACCGTTCCGGATTGTGGGGGCCGCCCATCTCGGCGTTCTCACGAGACTCTAAACACCACATCGGTTCACGCTTCTATCTCCCGCAGTAACTTCTTCGAAGCCATCTGCTCCCAGCTGCCCCGCACCAGCTCCCGCACCTCGTTCCAGTCCACCGTCGCGCGATCCAGACGCAGCGCTACCCATCCGCGTGGCCCGATGTAAGCAGGCATGTAAAACTTCCGCGAATTCGCATCGATCAGCCGCTTGTTGTCTCCCGCAAGTACCTTGCAGCACACACTCACAATCCCATCCCCACGATGGTCGTTCAGGTAATAGGCGAACGTCTTCTTCCCAACCTTGAAAGCCATATGCCCATGCATCTCTTTCTTCGTCACGCCGGGCAGCGCCATGCAGACCTTTGCGAGCTTCTCCAGCCGTTCACGATTGCGATCCGAACCGATCACGTGCGACCTCCACCTCGATCCCTCGCGGCCGTAGTCACCCAGCTGCCGAGTTACGAATTGGGCAGCTTGCAGCAATCTCCAGCCGCCGCGGGCTCGTTCGCCCCTGCATCCAGCACAACCTTCCAGCTCCCATCCCCTTGCTTGCGCCAGATCGTCATGTAACGCCCTGACGTCAGCACTGGATTCCCATTCGCATCCTTGCTGCGTCCCTCAAAGTGCCCCCACGTGTAACCCATATCGCCGGAAGGCCCCATCTGCGCATCCGTAGGCGTCCATGTCAGCTGATACGCCTGTGGCGCCCAATTCGCCGACTTCTGGATTGCTACTCTCCCAATCACCGGCAGTTGTCCATTCCCCAGCGCGACCCCGTCTTCCGCAAACCACGATGCGAAACCCGCCCCGCCGCGCTCCTTTGTATCCTCTGCAAACCGCGCCTCCAGATCGAATAGCAGCACCTTACCGGGCTTTGCCGTTGGATCCATCAGCGGATTCGGCGCGCTCTGCTCCAGCGCACCTCCCGGCAGCCCGATCTGCCCCCATCCCTGTACCGCCCCGCTACTCACCAGCGCACCGGCCAGCACCACGGCAGACACCAGTCCGTGCTGCCTGATAAATCTTCTTCGAAACCCGTTCATACTCATCCCCATCTCTCCCCAAAATCGTACACAAGCACCCCAAAATCAGCATTGGCCACCAGCCTGTTCCCCTAAGCGAAGCAATACCTTAGCACCAGCTCAACGTCTAAACTCAACGCGGCAAAAGTTCCCGGTTGATATACTCGTTTCTGGCAAACCGGATCCGGGATCCTGGCAGTTCACCTCATCCCAATTGCCTCCAATCCGGCTATGCCGGTCGAAAGGACTCTATGGGTTCATTGCTTGAGACGATTCATACACCGGCCGACCTCAAGCGACTGAACCCCGACGAGATGGCTGCCCTCGCAGCCGAGATCCGCGCCCACCTCATCCAGACCCTTTCCAAAACCGGTGGCCACCTCGGCCCCAACCTTGGCGTAGTCGAGCTCACCCTCGCCCTCCACACTGTCTTCGACACCCCGACCGACCGTTTCGTCTTCGATGTCAGCCATCAGGCCTACATCCACAAGATCCTCACCGGCCGTCTCGATCGCTTCGAAACCATCCGCCAGCCTGGCGGACTCAACGGCTTCATGCTTCGCACCGAGAGCGAACACGACTGCTACGGCGCAGGCCACGCCGGCACCGCCCTCTCCGCCGCGCTCGGCATGGCCGTTGCACGCGACCTCGCCGGCGGAAAAGAAAACGTCATCGCTGTTGCCGGAGACGCCGCCTTCACCAACGGAATCTCCTTCGAAGCCCTCAACAACATCGCCGAGCAGACCAAGCGCCTCATCATCGTTCTCAATGACAACGAGTGGTCCATCGACCGCAACGTCGGTGCCATCGCTCGCTACTTCCATCGCATTGTCACTAACGAGCGCTACAACCGCCTCCACGACTCCGCAAAACGCATCGTCGAAAAAATTGGCGGCAAGACCGCCGTCGAAGTCATTCGCCGCGCTGAAGAAGCTGCAAAAAGCATGTTGTGGCCCTCCATCATGTTTGAGGAGTTCGGACTCACGTATTACGGTCCCATCGACGGACACAACCTTCCGCTCCTCATCGAGACCTTCAAATTCCTCAAGACGGAGAATCGCCCCGTCCTCCTGCACGTCCTCACGCAGAAGGGGAGGGGCTACCAGCCCGCACTCGACGGCCAGAAGAAGTTCCATGGCCTCGGCCCCTACGATCCCGAAACCGGCATGACCAAGCCTGCCGGCATTCCCACCTACGCCGAAGCCTTTGCCACTTCACTTGCCAAACTCGCCGACAAAGACGAGCGCGTAGTCGCCATCACAGCCGCCATGCCCAACGGCACCGGCCTCGATCTCTTCCGCCCGCATCACCCCAAGCGCTACTTTGACGTCGGCATCGCCGAAGAACACGCGGTCATTTTTGCCGCCGGAATGGCAACCCGAGGCTTCCGTCCCTTCTGCGCCATATACTCCACCTTCCTCCAGCGCGCATTCGATCCAATCGTCCACGATGTCGCGCTCCAGAAACTTCCCGTCGTCTTCTGCATGGACCGCGCCGGACTCTCCGGCGACGATGGCCCCACACATCACGGCCTCTTCGACATCAGCTATCTCCGCGGCGTACCCGAAATGGTCCTCATGGCCCCGAAAGATGAAGACGAGCTTTCCGACATGATGGCCACCGCGCTCACCATCGATGGCCCCAGTTCCATCCGCTACCCGCGAGGCGCAGTCGCTGACGTCCAGTGCAAACCCGAGCCGCAGATTCTTCCCATCGGAAAAGCTGAAGTCCTCTCCGATGGATCAGACGTAGCCATTCTCGGCCTTGGTCCCATGATCACCTACGCGCGTGAACTCGCGGCGCGTCTCGAGCGCGATGGTCTCTCCGGCGCCGTCATCAACCCGCGTTTCATTAAGCCCATCGATCGCGACCTCCTCGCCCAGTACGCACGTCACGTCGCCGCCTTCGTCACCTTCGAAGACCACGTGAAAATGGGCGGCTTCGGTGCCGCCGTCCTCGAAGCGCTTCAGGAGATCGGCTGTTCCGTTCCGGTTGTCCGCATCGGCTGGCCTGACCAGTTCATCGAGCACGGCAAGATCGAATCGCTCCGCGCCAAGTACGGCCTCACCGTGGACGAAGCGCATAGTCAGTTGCAGCCCTTCCTGCGCTCTCGCAAGCGCCCCACCCTCGTTGCAAGCTGATCTGTGAATGCGCACTCTCCGTTCAGGCAAGCGACAACTGAATGAAACTCATGCTTCTGAAGGGCGCGTACGCCTGGAAGACCGGTCCTTCCGTATTCTGCTGGCCTTCATCTTCCTGCTGACTGCCGGCAACTCTCTTGCGCAGAATCCTCAAATCCCAGCCGCGACCAAGCCTCCCCTAGTTCTCCTCGGCGGCACCATCGTCGACGTCACTGATTGGGGCCGCTCCGCACTCGATCAGCAGAACTCAATCGTCATCATTGAAAACGGAAAGATCACTCAAACCGGCTCGCGCTTCCTCATCGAAACTCCGCCCGAAGCACAGATCATTGACTGCACCGGGAAATTTCTCATTCCCGGCCTGATTGATGGGTTCACCGGCATGAACAGCCAGGCCCAGGCCAGTGCCGACCTCTTCATGGGCATCACCACCATCGTAGCCAGCAGCGACAATCACCGCGGCCATATCGACTTCTCCGCCAACCCAAAACCCCATCTCTATCTGCTCGACTCCGTCGGCACCACCGACAACTGGAGCCTCCTCAACGGACACGACGACTGGTCCGCCAAACTCCGCGAAGGCGCTCATCCCGTCGAACTCAACACCGAAGACACTGCCCGCCAGATCAACGCCACTGCGAAACTCGGCACCCGCGTCCTCTGGCTCGGCTGGGACATCACTGCTGCCAACGCCCAGTGGATCATCTCCCGCGCTCACCAGATGGGACTCGTCACCTACGGCGAGTTCATCTCCACGCCTTACACTGTCGGCATTGACGCCGGAGTCGACGTCCTCCTCCACATGGGCCGCTACGAAATCGGCGTCATCCCCGATGAACTACAGCGCCCGCTGGTCAGCGATCCTTATGGCGCCGCAGCATCCACCGCATACGACTACGCCGAGCACCTGCCCCCAATAGACCCGCACTATCGCAACTACGGACACTTCATCTCCGTCCACCATGCGGCGCTCATGCCGATGTTCAGCCAGTTCTACCTCAACCTTCCCGGTCATCGCAATCTCTGGAAGGAACCGGTAGCCTCCATCCTCAACTCGGCAAATATGTATATGCCTTCGGATCCCTCTACGGGCGAGCTCACGTATCCATTGCCCTCGTGGACGCGACACTTGCCCGGCATTGCCACCCGTTACATGCAGGAAGGACAACGCAAGAAAGCCGATCAGGAAGCCCTGCGCCTTTGGCGGATCAATCAGACCATCGCCAGCACCTACCCGCACTACCTCGCCGCCTCCGGCGCGGCTGCCATGGGCACCATGCCTGGCATCTCGCTCCACACGGAGCTCGAGATGCTCGTTCGCATTGGCCTCTCTCCACGCGAAGCTCTGGCAGCCGCCACGAACAACTACTCAATACAATTCGGCTGGAATGAGTTAGGTCAGATCGCCCCCGGCCGTCGGGCCGATATCCTAGTTCTGGACGCCGACCCTACAGCCAGTATCTGGAATGCCCGCCGCATCTCTACGATGCTTCTTGAGGGCAACATCGTCGATCGCGACTCGCTTCTCAAGCTTCACAAATGAGCGCCGTCGTCCCTCAATATCCCTGCCGCACCTTCGCCTCCAGGATCGCTGGCAGCCGCTTCTGCCTGATTGCGAACATCTGCTGCATCTGCCGTTGTGCAGCCTTGTCCCCCAGGTGCCCCAAGATCCCGAACGGTAACGCGAACTCCACCTCGTCCGTGAGCTGCGTGCCCTCTCGCCCCTGCTGAATCTCCGGCCTCATCGCATGGCGGTGCCTGAAAAACGCAAACGGCCCCCGCACCTGTTCGTCGCAGAAATGGCTGTACCAGACAAATTCCGTAATCCGCGCCACCCAGCTCACGCGCATCGGCAGATAGCTCACAGGCTGAAAACTGATGTTCATCTGCGTCCCCGCTCCAGCCGCAATCTCCTGTTGCCCAGTTTGCGAGCTCGCAATCGTAGGATTCGGCGGGGCCGGCGCCACTTCGAGCTCGTCAATCCGCATCCGCATCGCATCCGGCATAAGCAAAAGGAGATTGTTCGGATTCGCGAAAAACGCAAATACCGTCTCGATGCGATAAGGAATCCACTGTGCCGTTACAAATCGTTGCCGCATGCTGATCCATTGACCTGTAGGAGCCGGGAGCCGCAAGGCCGTTGGCCTACTCGAGGATACGAGGCTAATCAAAACTTTCGATTACAGGGGCTACACTCTCCCCTTCAAGGACGTCGAAATTTCGCGGTAGGCTTGTCGATACCACTTAACTGACCACGTAGCAAAGGAATCCAGAGCCTCCCACCGGCCCGCTTGGGGACCTTTACACCAATCAGTTAACCTAGACAGGCGGTGTCGGCTTGCAGCAGGCGCTCACAGGGGATTCCATCACTACGGTGTCCGAAAGAATCGGCGAACGGGCTCGGCACACGCGCGGATTGCTGGTCATCGCGGTCTACAAAGGTTTGCTGGCCCTCTTCTTCGTTGCCCTGGGCTTCGCCGCCCTGCATCTCCTTAACAAGGACATCGACGACGTCATCAGCCAACTCGGTGACTACCTTCGTCTTAACCCTGAGTCCAAGTTCGTCAACTTCCTATACGACCGCTCGTCCATGATCAGTGATCCGCTTCTCAAGCGGATTGGCCTCCTCGCCTTCGTCTACGCCGCTGTCAGCCTTGCCGAGGGCATCGGCCTCTACCTCGAAAAAGCCTGGGCCGAATACCTCACCCTGGGAATCACAGCGTCATTCCTTCCCTGGGAGATCTTCGAGGTCCTCCACCGCGTCACCTGGATCCGCATAGCGCTCCTCGTCGTGAATACGGTCATCTTTGTTTACCTTCTCAGGATCGTCGCGGCCCGCCGCAAGCCCGCATTTCAGGTTGAAACAGAGTAGCTTCGCCTTTTCTTCCCCTACACCTTCCCGATTCGTCTGAAAAGTGGCTTTCCGTCCACCAGAATCAAAGCCATAAACACTACATCTTGTGGTTCTGCCCCAATTTATCTCTATTAGAGGTTTCCAAAGAAGGGAATTCGTTCCCGATCTGGCGCTAACCCACGAAAGTAACAGGATTTCGACAGAGATTGTCGTTGGAGTGGAAAACTCCTTGGGCTAATATCGTGTCTGAAGTGGAGTGAAGTGGAGCAAACGGGAGCAATCAGCCCGTCTTCACATCAAGAATACCTCCAATTCACCCCTTCAGGGCCGTTTCCGAAAAACTGACTCACCTTCGGAACCAGCTTTAGCACCGCGTACGAGGCGAACGACAAACAATGTTCCGTGGCAATCACCCGGCGAAAGTCGACGAGAAGGGAAGGCTCAAACTGCCCTCCGCCTTCAAGCAGCTGGTCGATGCCAACAGCGTCACACAGTTTTATGTCACCTCCACCGACGGCAAATCGGCCGAAATCTGGCCGCTGCCCGAGTGGGAAAAAAGAGAAGAGCAACTCGCCGACTCCAGCACCATGGACGACGCGGTTCGCAAATACCTCAACGTGACCAGCTACTACGGGCAGCAGGTGGAGATGGACAACCAGGCTCGGTTACTCCTCCCCCAGATCCTCCGCAATGCTGCCCAGCTCGATGGCGAAGTCACCGTGTTCGGCATGAGGACCTACCTGGAAGTTCATAACCGGGTGATCTTCGAACAGAATCTGGCGGCCAATCAGTTGACTGAAGAAGACCGCAAAGCGATGGCGGAGATCCTCCGCAAGAAGTCTTAGGCGGGCGAAGCCCGAAATTCGCGGGGTCCCCAACGACAGGTCTTCGTCGTTGGGGTGCTCTGACCCCTCAGGGGGAGCACATGTCGAAGCGAAACGAACGTCATGTGCCGGTTCTTTTACAAGATGCGATTGAGCTTCTCAATGTACGCGCAGGAAGCGTCATTGCAGACTGCACACTTGGCCTCGCGGGCCACGCGGCAGAAATCATCCGCCGCCTCGGTCCAACTGGACGCCTGATCGGTTTCGATCGCGATCCCGAGGCACTGGAACTCGCCAAAGTCCGCCTTGATGCAGTCGCAGCGGAACTCGGCGACCAAGCGCCGAGCATCACTTTGATTGGCGAGGCATTCAGTTCCATCAGCCGTCACATCGAACCAGCTTCACTCGACGGCATTCTCGCCGACTTCGGCGTAAGCAGCCTGCAACTCGACGAAGCGCGCAGAGGTTTCAGTTTTATGGCGGACGGGCCTTTGGACATGCGTCAGGACACGCGGTCCGGTCCTACCGCCGAACAGGTGGTGAATGAGGCGAGCGAGCGAGAGCTGGCCGACCTTATTTACGAATACGGAGACGAAAGGAGGTCGCGGAGAATCGCCAGAGCCATTGTGCGCGGGCGGCCAGTTACAACCACCGGGCAATTAGCACGGATCGTTGCAGCAGCCGCCCCACCAATGAAGACAGACAAGATTCACCCGGCAACACGCACGTTCCAGGCGCTCCGGATTTATGTGAATCGAGAGCTGGACGAAATTCGATCATTGCTCGAGGCCGCACCGAAGTTGCTTAAGCCCTCCGGACGACTGGTCGTCATCAGCTTTCACTCGCTCGAAGATCGTATCGCCAAAGATATTCTGCGCGAGTACGCGCACAAGAAAATTTTCGACCTGCTTACAAAAAAGCCGTTCACAGCAGGCGAAGAAGAAGTAGATCGCAATCCACGCTCACGCAGCGCGAAGTTACGAGCAGCGGAAAAGAGTTAGTAACTCAGCTACAGAGGGAAGATGAGAACGACGGGCAGCAGCATCGCGACAGCAGTCCCTAATCCCTGCTCCCTAAACCCTGATCCCTGCCTTCTGTTTACTCCGCTGAGTCGACTAGGAAGATTAAGTAAGATCCCCGCTGGCAGCTAGAGGCTAGCGGTTAGAAGCTAGGAGAAACAAACATGGCTGCATGCACTGCAACACTTATCGATACGACACCCGGCTGGACCGCTCGCGTCTCCGAGCGCAACGGCACTCTATTAGCGCAGCAGCCCATGCGTCGTCGCGGAGTCCGCACACCGGAGGTCCTCTTCGCGCATAGCTTCGACAATTCCCGACTCGTGAAAGCCGCCGATCCAGTTCGTGCACGCCAGATGCGCGTCTTCGCCGCCGCTTGCACTGTGCTCTTCTCGCTCATTATGGTCTACGGTCTCCAGCACTTCTATGCCATTGAGACCTCGTATCACATCGAGTCCCAGAAGCAGGTTCGCGATCAGCTCCGCGAAGAGAATCGCCAGCTCCGCCTTAGCGAAGCTCAGCTCAGCCGCCCCGGCCGCATCGACGGAATGGCCCGTCAGCTGGGGCTCGCCGAGCCCCACCCCGGCCAGGTCGTACATGCAACCCCGCGCCTCGAGAACAGCGCTCCGGTCCTCGCACAAAACAACACCGCACAACCAACCCCGGCGTACTAACGCACGATTAATCTTGAAACTGTCATCCTGAGCGTACGGGGCCCCACGCGTTTTCATCATTGGGGTCCCCGAAAAACGAATTCTGTTTTTCGGGGCGGAGCGTAGGGTTGTAAGCGAAGAATCTGCTTCTTCTTTTTGCCGAAAGTGTATTCCACGTAGCCCGATGTAATTCCCGTGATACCTCCCTGCGCACATGGTGGGATTCGCGTGCCTGTCGCGAGTCTCAATGCTCTAACCTGAAACCGAAACGCTGGTTAACAATGCAGGCAGCACTCCGCGCAACTCGTCTTCGCACCGTCACCACGCGCGCCACGCCTATGAAGCTGGCGCGCTTCTGGCTTATCTCCGGCTTCTTCCTCTTCTGGGCTCTCGCCATCACCACGCGTCTCTTCTGGCTCCAGATCGTCAATCACCACGACTATGTCGAGCGCGCGCAGAAGCAGCAGCAGCGCACCTTTGCAGTAGCGCCCCGCCGCGGCATTCTCTACGACCGCAACATGCGCGAACTCGCCATGACCGTGCAGGTCGATTCCGTCTACGCCGATCCCTCCGAGATCGACAATCCACAGGCCGCCGCGCGCACCCTTGCTGCTATCGTCCACACCGACCCCGAAGACAAGCTCACTCGCCTGGATCAGATCGCCCATCGCCTCGAAGACGGCAAGAACTTCGCCTGGGTAGCCCGTCGCGTCTCACCCGAAGTCTCGCAAAAGCTGCACGCCCTCAATATGAAGGGCATCTACTTCCAGAAAGAATTCCAGCGCTTCTATCCCGACGCTCAGATTGCCGCTCAGGTCCTCGGCTACGTCGGTCTGGACGATAACGGCCTCGGAGGCATAGAAGGCAAATTCGACTCCAAACTTCACGGCACCCCCGGCCGCATGCTTGCCGCCATGGATGCCCGCCGCAAGGTGATCGGCTCCAACGCACAGGATCCTCAGCCCGGCCAGAATCTCCAGCTCACCATCGATGAAAACATCCAGTTCATGGCCGAGCGCGCTCTCGACCACAATATGGAGAAGACGCACGCCGACAATGGCACCGTCGTCGTGCAGGACGTCCACACCGGCCAGATCCTCGCCCTCGCCATCCGTCCCACATTCAATCCCAACGAGTTCCGCCACACCACCCCAGCGCTTCTCAAGAACCACGCCGTCAGCGATGTCTATGAGCCGGGCTCTACATTCAAGCTCGTCACTTACGCTGCCGCGCTGGATCAACAGGTCACCCATCCTGACGATCTGATCGATTGCCTCGGTGGCGCCATCACTTTCAACGGCCGCACCATTCACGACGACAAGGCCGACCATTACCACGTCATTCCCGTGCACAAGGCTCTCGAAGTCTCCAGCGACGTGGCCGCCGTAAAGCTCGCCCTCAAGATGGGCCCGGACAATTTCTACAAGTACATCCGCGACTTCGGATTTGGTTCCCGCACCGGCACCGAGCTTCCCGGCGAAACCCGTGGCCTTCTCCGCGCACCAAAGCACTGGGGATCAACATCCATCGGTTCAATCGCCATCGGTCAGGAAGTCGGCGTCACTCCCATCCAACTCGTCTCCATGGTTTCCACTATCGCCAACGGCGGCGTCTACCTCCCGCCCCACATCCTCATGCCCGCGTCAGGCGCGAACGGGCAGATCCAGGCACAACCCTTTCGGGCGAACGAAGATCTGCCCGGAACACTTCCCCCTGGCGCCCGCCGTGTAATCTCCACCATGACTGCTGCTCAAATGCGCAAGATGATGGAAGGCGTCATTCTCTACGGCACCGGTAAGCCCGCGGCTCTAAATGGTTATTCCTCTGGCGGCAAGACCGGGACCGCACAGAAGGTAGACCCCGTCACGCATCTTTACTCGAAGACGATGCACATCGGCTCCTTCGCCGGTATGGCACCCGTCAACAATCCTGTCATCGCCGTCGCTGTAATCATGGACAATCCCAAGGTTGGTTCCTACTACGGCACGGCCGTCTCCGCTCCTGTCTTTTCCGAAGTCGCCCAGCAGGTCCTCGAATACCTCAACGTCCCCCACGACGTCGAAGTTCAGCAGACGAAGTCCAAGACACCGCTGAAGCAGGCGAAACTCGAGAACCCCATCCAAGAGGACGACGCTGACGCCAACCAGGCCGACGTCAACGCCCTCTTTGCCGCCGTCAACGACCTCCCCGCCGACGACCCCCTCCGCCAGCCTCAGCAATCATCCGCCGTATCGTCAGATCAGCAAGCCGCCCTCTCTGAGCCCGCGACCCCTTCGACTTCACGAAACAACAACCCCGATTCAATCGGCTCAACACAGCAAGCTGCAACTGATTCGCCCGACTCCGCACCTCCCGCCGAGCCCAAGCCCACCTACGTCGCCATCAGTGACGGCAAAAAGCTCAACGTGCCCTCACTCGTCGGCCTTCCCATCCGCACTGTTATCGAGATGACCGCCGCCCAAGGCCTCCAGGTCCAGATCACTGGCAGCGGCACCGTCCGCGAACAAGCCCCCGCCCCCGGCACCAAAGTCCCCTCCGGCACAAAAGTCGTGGTTCGCTGCGGCCGATAATGTGATGTGGCGCCGTTTTTCAGAACTGAGAAACCCTCGCCCAATAAGGATCGAAGCAAGACGCGGGACGGGGCACGGATCGTTGGGTGAGCAACTTCGCGCAGAATATTTTCCGCCCCGCGCAACTTAGCAAAAGTTGTGGGGTCTGGGGAGTGCATCGGGTTCTGCACGGCTCCCCCTGAACCCGGCATAGCCACAGACCTACCGAGCGCGACAGATTGAATCCCAATCTGCCGTGGCAGAGTCCTTCTGCGGCCAACATCTTTTCGGAATTGACTGGGTATTTCGGCACTCACCTGTTGAGCGGCGCTTCAATTTGACGAGGCCGGACGCATAGCAGTCCGGGACCACTTCTCGTTACCACGCGTGCGCAAGACTGCTCGGCTGTTGCGGTGGGCAATCTCAAGTAAACAAATAGCCGGCTCTCGCCGGAGAGCGAGCACGCTTGCCGGGCGCGAGCCTTCATACCAGGAGGCTTTCGATGAGGAGCGCTCATGTGGCTCTCTGCACACTGTTGCTGTCTCCAGCGTTTATTGCGCATGCTGCCAGGCAGATATTGCCTGCGGGCGCACTGATTAACTGCACGGTATCGGAAGGCAGGCTGTCGTCGGGGACGGCGGCCGTGGGTGATCCGGTTCTGTGCCAGGCCAGCATCATGTCGAGAAACAGCGGCGCGCGGCTGCCTTTCAACACGTATCTGGAAGGACGGTTTGAGGATTACAAAGATCCCGGGCACTTTGTAGGCAAGGGGTGGATGGAGCTGAAGTTCGACCGCATGGTAATCCAACCGAGGACGGTGCTGCCTCTCTATGCGAGAGTGGTGGACGCGCCAGGCTTCAAGGTGGACCGGCAAGGACGGATTCTGGGAAAGGGACATGCGACGCGGGACATCGTAATGTGGTCCATTCCGATCCTGTGGCCGATCGATCTGCTGAGCCTTCCGGGACGCGGGCCGAAGCCGGTATTGAAAGCCGAGACCCGGCTGACACTCAAGGTGATGGACGATACGGAGGTTCCGATTGTCGACGATCCTGATCGAGACCCTTCGGGGCTGTATCGCCGGCCGAGCGCGTACGACGACGCACCGCGCGATGAACCGCAGCAGCGCTTCTCGGACAACCAGATGCCACCGCCCCCGCAGTACCAGCAACAACAGCAGTACCAGGCTCCTCCGCAGCAGTATCAACAACCGCAATACCAGCAGCCTCAATATCAGCCCTCGCAGCAATACCAGCAGCCTTATGCGCCTCAGCAGCAGCAGGCGTACGCACCGGCGCCTCAACCAACGTACGTGCAGCCGGTGTACATGCCCGTAATGCCGGTGTACTCACCGCCGCCGCAGACGGTATACGTGTATTCGGCGCCGCCTCCCCCGCAGGTTCACGTGTACATGTACACGCAGCCTGCGGTGGCGATGTATTCGCCGCCGCGAGTGACCTACTATCCCAACACGATTGCCAGTTATCGGGTGTTCGGATCCTATGGGCCGTATGGGTATGGGTACTGATTAACTGAGTGGGTGAATCTCAAAAGGCGCGTGCTGTTTGGCGCGCCTTCTACTTTCCCGGAGGAAAGTTAGCTTGGCTGGCGCGCACGTCAGCGAAGTTGCCGGCGAGGTCACCGTGCTTTCTTTGCCTTTGCTACCCCGAGCAACAGCCGGAAGTGTTCCCGAAGCTGCTCCACCGCGCGGTCATAGGGATCCACCGACCGATAGGAACGGGAGAGCATGACGCCGCCCTCCATGGTGACGAGGATAAAGGTGGCTAGGGCGTCGATGTCGGTCGCGCGCGGCAGTGAAGGCTTGAGATCAACGAGGCACTCGCGCACGGCTTCGATCCATCCCTGAAAATTCTGAGCGATCAGTTTGTGTGCGGGGGCGTTCTCAGGATCAACTTCGAGGGCGAGGCGTCCCAGCGGGCATCCGAATGTGCAGTTGGTCATCAGGATCCGCTCGCGGTATCCGGCGAGGATAGCGAAGATGCGCTCCAGCGGCTTGGGCGTAGTGGCAAACGCGGGGTTCACGACCATGGGGCGGAGCAATTGGACGTATTGCTCGAGAACCGCGCGCAGAAGGGCTTCTTTGCTGTCGAAAAAATGATAGAAGCTGCCGGAATTGACCTCGGCATGCGCGAGCAGTTCAGACATGCTGGTGCCCGCGTAGCCGCGCTCCCAGAAAAGGAAGCGTGCCGACTCGATGAGGCGGTCGCGGGTTGCGGCGTTTTTGGGTGCGGCCATCCCTTTTCTCTTGACAGCAAGAATACTGCCTGAGGTATATGTTAGTTGATCGTTCAACTAACTTCTATGGCAAAGTCCAAAATGCTTCTAATGATGCTGTTAATCAGCATTGTTCCGGTGCGGCTTGCGTGGGCACAGGACGCAAGCCCGAAGGCCGGAGGCCCGCCGCAACAATTTTCCATCGAGGTGGAAGTGGCGGCGCCGCTCGGCGAAGTGTGGCACGCATTCGCCACCAGCGAGGGATTAAGTACGTGGCTGTTTCCGAATGCCACGGTGGATCTGAAGCCGGGCGGGGACTGGCTGGTGCATTTCCCCGGCGGAAATACGGGCGGGGGAAGCATCGTCAGTTTTGTTCCGGAGAAGGAATTGGTAATCGCGGCCCTCGCTCCGGAGAAATTCCCTAGCGTACGCGCGGAGCGGACCCGAGCGGTGTTCACGTTTGAGCCGCGCGGCAATTCGACCGTGGTGCGGCTGACGCAGTCGGGATGGAAGAGCGGTGACGAGTGGATGAAAGCTTATGAATATCTGCTTGCAGGGAATGCGCAGCTTATGGCAACCCTGCACAAAAGGTTTGTCGAGGGGCCGGTGAACTGGGGCAAGGAGAAGTAGAGAAGTTGGAGGAATCTGCGTGCGCTTTCACGCACGTTGGCGGAGTTCGCGAGTTAGTGGCGCTCCGCAAAAAAGCGCGATTCAGGAGGCGGAGCTTGGGATTTCAATCATTGAACTATCTTGCGGTGATAGCGGCAGCAATTTCGGCGTTTGTGATTGGCGGGTTATGGTATTCGCCCGTCCTGCTGGGCGGAGCGTGGAAGAAGGCAAACGGCTTTGGCGATGCGCCGGCTGCGGGACCGAAGGTGTTTGGCCTCGCGCTGCTGTTGAGTCTTGTGATGGCCGTGAACCTGGCGATGTTTCTGAACGATCCCAAGACGACGCTCGCATTCGGCGCAATGGCGGGATTTCTA